>JANMSS010000218.1:0-2149 GCA_031389585.1 Burkholderiales bacterium
GCGCTGGTGCCGGGCTCGGCGCAGGCCATGGCGCTGAAGGCCTTGCTGCAGCAGCAGGGCCTGTGGTCGCAGTACCTCGAGGTCGGCATCGGCCCCGACGCCGAAGTCTTCACCAAGGCGCCGGTGCTGTCGGCGGTGGGCACCGGCGAGGACATCGGCATCCTGGCGCAATCGACCTGGAACAACCCTGAGCCCGAAGTCGTGCTGGCGGTGTCCAGCCGCGGCGACATCGTCGGCGCCACGCTCGGCAACGACGTCAATCTGCGCGACATCGAGGGCCGCAGCGCCCTGCTTCTGAGCAAGGCCAAGGACAACAACGCCTCCTGCGCCATCGGCCCCTTCATCCGCCTGTTCGACGCCAGCTTCGGTCTGGACGACGTGCGCCGCGAAACCCTGCACCTGCATGTGCAGGGCCCCGAGGGCTACGAACTGCGCGGGATCAATTCGATGGCGCGCATCAGCCGCGACCCGACTGACCTGGTCGCGCAGACGATCGCCGCGCACCAGTATCCCGACGGTTTCATGCTCTTCCTGGGCACCCTGTTCGCACCGATCGAAGACCGCGACCAGCCCGGTGGCGGCTTTACGCACAAGCTCGGCGACATCGTCAGCATCCGCAGCGCCAGGCTGGGCGAATTGCGCAACCGTGTCACGCACAGCGAGACGGCCGCGCCGTGGCGCTTCGGGCTGCGCGCGCTGATCGACAACCTGGCCCGCCGCGGCCTGCTCGCGCGCAACACGCGCTGAGCAGGGGGCCGTCAACGCCCCCAGCGCAGCACCAGCGGGTCCAGCCTCCGCGCGACCTCGAGCAGCCCGGCGCGCACCGCCGGCTGCATCGCCGGGAACGGATGGCGCGGCGCGTCGCAGGCGATCACGCCGCCTTCCTTCATCAGCGCCTTGGCCGCGAGCAGGCCGGCCTGGCGGTTCTCGAAGTTGATCAGCGGCAGCCAGCGCGTGTACTCGGCGATGGCCTCATCGCGGCGCCCGGCGGTGTAGGCGTCGACGATGCGGCGGATGCCGTCGGGGTAGCCACCGCCGGTCATCGAGCCCGTGGCACCGGCGTCGAAGTCGGCCAACAGCGTGATTGCCTCCTCGCCGTCCCACGGCCCCTCGACTGCGTCGCCGCCGAGCGCGATCAGCTCGCGCAGCTTGGCTGCAGCGCCCGCGGTCTCGATCTTGAAATAGGCCACCTGCTCGATCTCGCGCGCCATGCGTGCGAGAAAGGCCGCTGACAACGGCGTGCCGGCCACCGGCGCGTCCTGGATCATGATCGGGATGCCGATCGCGTCGGACAGGCGGGCGTAGAACTCGTGGATCAGCGGCTCACCGACGCGGATCGTGGCGCCGTGGTATGGCGGCATCACCATCACCATCGCCGCGCCCATCTGCTGCGCGCGGAGGCTGCGCTCGGCGCAGACCCGCGTGCCGAAATGGGTGGTGGTCACGATCACCGGCACGCGGCCGTCCACATGCTCGAGGATCAGCTTCGTCAAGACCTCGCGCTCGTCGTCCGAGAGCACGAACTGCTCGGAGAAATTGGCCAGGATCGCCAGGCCGTTCGAGCCGGCGTCGATCATGAAGTCGACACAACGCTTCTGGCTGGCCAGATCGAGCCCGCCGGATTCGGTGAAGGTGGTGGGCACTACCGGAAAGACGCCCTGGTACGGTCGGGTCATGTCGGTCCTTCGATGATGTGGCAGGCACTTTACGCGTCAAGCGCGAACAGCCGCAGCGCCTTGGACTCGGCGCCGGCCGGCAGCAGGCGCTCGAAGCGCAGGCCCGCCGCTTCGAGCACGCGCGCCGAGGCCTGGTTGTCGGGGTCGGTGGTGGCCACGATGCGCTCGAGGCCCAGCGTGCCGACGCCGAAGCCAACCACCGCCGCGGCGGCTTCGCGCGCGTAGCCCTGGCTGCGGGCGGCGGGCAGGAAGGCGAATCCGAGGTCGACGTCGTCGAGCGAATCGCGCTTGATCAGGCCGCACATGCCCAGCGCCTGGCCGTCGCTGCGGCGCTCGACGCAGCACAGCGCGTGGCCGTACCGCGCCATCATGGCCAGCGGCCCGTCGCGCAGGTAGCGGCGCGCATCGTCGAGGTCTTTCACATTCTTGTCGCCGATGAAGCGCAGCCAGTCGGCGTCGTTGACGAGCTCGAG
>JANMSS010000256.1:0-5495 GCA_031389585.1 Burkholderiales bacterium
GCCCACCGCCGACAGCACCGGCGCCTTGGTGAAGACTTCGGCGTCGGGGCCGATGCCGACCTCGAGGTACTGCGACCACAGGCCCTGCTGCTGCAGCAAGGCCTTCAGCGCCATGGCCTGCGCCGAGCCCGGCACCAGCGCAGCCAGGTCGTCGCCGACGACGGCCATCACCTGCGCCCGCGCGGCCTGTGCGCGAGCCGCATCGCCGCCGGCCTGCTCCTCGATGACGCGCTCGATCAGGCTGGTGGCGAAGGTCACGCCGGCGGCCTTGAGGACCTGCAGGTCGCAGGGCGCGAGCAGATGGGCCCGCTGCGGATCGCGTGTGGCGGCCAGGCTGTTGGCCAGCAATTCATTCAGACCCGTGATGCGCTGCCCCGGCGTGGCGCGCACCGCCGCGGCGGGGTCGGCCTCGTCGAGCAACTCGCTCAGGGTTGCGTAGCGCGCCGACAGGTCGAACACGCCCGCCGCGCGAATCGCCGCCAGCGAGGGGCCGGCGATCGGCCCCGGGCACCAGACGCGCGCCACCAGGGTGCCGGTGCAGCCGTCGTCGGGCAGAAACTTGGCGCGGTCGAGTTGCATGATGATTCCTCGGTTCTCGAACTTCAGTAGGTGGCCCTGCCGCCCGACAGATCGAACACCGCGGCAGTGGCGAAGCTGCAGTCGGAAGAGCACAGCCAGGCCACCTGCGCCGCCACTTCGTCGGCCTCGGGGAAGCGCGCCATCGGAATGCGCGCCAGGATAGCCGCCTTGCGCTCGGCGCTCATCCCGTCGGCCATCGCCGTCATCACTGCCGAAGGCGTGACCGCGTTGACCAGGATCCCCGACTCGGCGAGTTCCTTGCCGAGGGATTTGGTCAGCGCCATCAGACCGGCCTTGGACGCCGCGTAGGCGGCAGCCTGAGGCATGCCCTCCTTGCCCTGGATCGAGGCGATGTTGACGATGCGGCCACGCCAGCGCCCCGGCGGGTTTTTCAGCAGCCAGGGCACCAGAGCGCGGCAGCACAGGAAGGCGCCGGTCAGGTTGACGTCGAGCACGCGGTGGAACTGCGCCGGCGTGTGCTCCCAGGTGTCGACCACCGGGCCGAGGATGCCGGCGTTGTTGACCAGGGTGTCGATGTGGCCGAAACGCGCGATCAGGTCTTGCGCGGCGGCGGTGACGGCCGCTTCGTCGGTGATTTCGACGCCTTGTCCGACCACGCGCGCCTGCGCACTGTGCGAGACCGCGAGCCCGGCGGCGGCGGCCTGCGCCGCGTCGCCGCGCACGTCCCACAGCGCCACCGATGCGCCGGCGTCGAGCAGGCGCGTCGCGATCGCCAGGCCCAGGCCGCCGGCACCGCCGGTGACGACGGCCACGCGGCCGCTGAAATCGAAGCGCGCGCTGCCGGCAGCGGCCGAGCTCACTTGGCGAGGTTGTTGACGTAGAAGTCGGTCGCCTTCATGTCGGTCTTGAGTTCCTGGTATTCGCGCCCCATGCGCAGCGTGGTTTCCCAGTCGGCCGCGTTCATCCAGCCGATCGGCTGGCCCGCGCTGCCGTTGGCGCGCACCAGGGTCAGGCCGGCCTTCAACTGCTTCATCGCCAGGTCCTTGTCGAGGTCAGGCTTGATCTTGACCAGCGCGGCGATCGCCTCGTCGGGGTTGGCCTCTGCGTAGGCGATCGACTTCTGCGTCGCGCGAACGAAACCCTGCACCAGCTTCGGGCTGCCCGCCAGCGTGTCCTTGTGGACATGGATCACCAGGCCCAGCGTGTTGGCGCCGACATCCGCGTAGGCGATGTTGGTCACCGGCAGGCCGCGCTGGGCCAGGATCAGCGACTGGTTCTCCAGCCCGCCGAGCATCGCGTCGACGCGTTTCTCGAGCATCGCCACCAGCTTGCCGGCGCCGTCGACGCGCACGAACTTGATGGCGTCGGCGTTCAGCTTGTTGGCCTGCACGATGGAGGGAAAGATGGTCAGGCCGGCTTCGCCGGTGGTGGCCGCGATGGTCTTGCCTTCGAGATCCTTGACCGTCTTGATGTTGGCGTCGGCGCGCGCGATGACCGCGAACGGCGACTTGTTCATGACCCCCATCACGGCCACGATCGGCGCGCCCTTGGTGGCGCCGGCGATCACGCTGGCGCCGTCGGACAGGCCGAAGGTGTCGGACTTGGCGCCGACGATCTGCACCGCCACGCCGGAGCCCTTGCCTTCGCCGATGGCCAGGTCGATGCCTTCGTCCTTGTAGAAGCCCTTGTCGACACCGAGCGGGAAGAAGGAGTGGAAGCCGTAGTACAGCCAGTTCAGGCGCAGCGAGGCCTTCTCCTGCGCGAAGGCGGTGGGCGCCATGGCCAGCGCTAGCGAAAGCGCCAGCAGTTTCAGCAGGGTCTTCATCGATGTCTCCTCGGTGTGAACAGGCTAGGGGCTCAATGAGCGGTGCCGGCCGGCGCCTGCAGGCCGGGCTGGCGGTGCGATACATGCCAGGGGATCGTGAAGCGCTCGACCAGCTCGACCAGGCCGTACAGCGCCAGGCCGATCACGCTGAGCACGATGATGGTGGCAAAGGTCATCGTCGTGTCCAGGGCGCCGTTGAATTCGAGCAGGAGAAACCCGAGGCCCCGGTCCGAGGCGACGAACTCGGCCACCACGGCGGCGGTCGACGACAGCGCCGCGGCCACCTTGAAACCGGTGAACAGCGTGGGCAGGGCGTGCGGCAGTTGCACCTTCCAGAAGGTGCGCAGCCGCGAGGCGCCGGTCGAGCGCGCCAGGTCCATGATGTCGGCGTCGACCGAGCGGAAGGCGGTGATGGCACTCACCACCACGGGAAAAAACGACAGCAGGAACACCAGCAGCACCTTGGGCGCCAGACCGAAGCCGAACCAGATGATGAACAGCGGTGCGACCGCGATCTTCGGAATGATCTGGAAAAACACCAGCAGCGGATAGACGACGCCCTCGACGCGGCGCGAGAAGGCGATGCCCAGTGCGATCAGCACGCCCAGCACCACCGCCGAGCCGAAGCCGAGCAGCATCGGCTGCACCGTGAATGCGGCGGCGCTGGCCAGGCGCGGCAGCTTGGCCCACATCGCCACCCCGATCTCGCTCGGCGCAGGCAGGATGTAGGGCTTGATGCCGGTGGCGAACACGAACAACTGCCACAGCAGCAGGAAGCCGCCGAAGGCCAGCGCGATGCGTGCCGGCTGCGCCCAGCGCCCGAGCCTGTCGAGGTTCATGGGGCCCACCTGCCGGGGCAGCCGGGGCTGGAAATGATTGACATCGCTGCGCGGCGCCCTTAAAGTAACTTCGTTCCAATAGCAAGTTTGTACCGACCGATGAGGCTTGTCAAGGGATTGCTGGAGCGCTGCCTGGAGGTGCTGGAGCTGCTTGCGGTCGACCCGCAGTGGCGCCGGCTGTCCGACATCGCCGCCGCGCTGGAGCTGCAGAAGGGGCCGGCGCACCGGCTGCTCGCCGAGATGGCCGCACTCGGCTGGATCGAGCGCGACGCCCAGACCGAGCGCTACCGGCTGAGCCTGAAGCTCGCCCTGCTCGGCCAGCAGTTCCTGCGTGGCACCGGCCTGCCGGGGCTGGTGCAGCCGGTGCTCGACGAAGCGGCCCGGCGCTGCCGCGAGTTGGTCCGGATGACCGTCGTCCAGGGCCAGGCGCTCGAGTGGTTCGCTGCGGCGCAGGGCGCGGCGGCGGGCCTGGTGTACCAGCCCGCACAGGGCGGACGCCCGCAATTGCACACCACCGCCAACGGCAAGGCCTGGCTGGCGACGATGAGCGACGCGGTGGCTATGCGGCTGGCGCTGGGCTCCGGCCTGGGCCGGGGGGCGGCGCCCGGCACGCAGGCCGGCCCGCGCGCGCTGCAGTCCGTCGAGGCCCTGCTGCGCGACCTGGCCGCCACGCGCAGGCGCGGCTACGGGTTGGCCGTCGAAGAAGCCGAGCCCGGCGTCAAGGCGATTGCGGTCGTGGTGCGAGCGCACGAACGCGACCGCGTCGTCGGCACGATCAGCATCGCCGGGCCGCTGTTGCGCATGGGCCCCGAGCGCGACGCCGAGTTCCACGCCTTGCTGGGCCAGGCCGCCGGCACCATCGGCATGGTCTGGCCGCGCATTGAGCCCGCGCTGGCCGCTGCGGCATGACGCGATGAACGGCATCCAGATCAAGGGCCTGACCAAGCGCTACCGCAGCGGCAAGCAGGAGACCCTGGCGCTGGACCCGCTGGATATCGACATCGCGCCGGGCGAGTTCATCGCCGTCGTCGGCCCCTCGGGCTGCGGCAAGTCCACGCTGATGCGCCTGGTGGCCGGATTGATCCCGGCGACCAGCGGCAGCATCACGGTCGAAGGCCGGCCGGTCGACGGCCCGGTCACCGAGGTCGGCATCGTGTTCCAGAGCCCCGTGCTGCTGGACTGGCGCAATACCCTGGACAACGTGCTGTTCCAGGCCGACATCCGCGGCCTGCCGGTCGACGAGTACCGCGAGCGCGCGCTGGCGCTTCTGCAACAGGTGGGCCTGCAGGACTTCGCCCACAGCCTGCCGCATGAACTCTCGGGCGGCATGCGCCAGCGCGTGTCGATCGCTCGCGCGTTGCTGCACGACCCGCCGCTGCTGCTGATGGACGAGCCCTTCGGCGCACTCGACGCGCTGACGCGCGAGCAGATGCGCCTGGATCTCGAGCAGCTCTGGCTGGCCACGCGCAAGACCGTGCTGTTCATCACCCACAGCGTCGACGAGGCCGTGCTGCTCGCCGACCGCGTGCTCGTGATGAGCCCGCGCCCGGGCCGGATCGTGCGCGAGCTGCGCATCGACCTGCCGCGCGTGCGCGCCGTACAGGCCCGGCGCGACCCGCGCTTCTTCGATTACTGCGACGAGATCAATGAGATCTTCTTCAGCCAGGGTGTGCTGCGCCGCACCGAGGCCGCGGCAGCGAAGCCGGGAAAAGCGCAATGAGCCTGGCCGGGTTGGGTGTGGTGGCGATCTGGCACGACCTGCTGCCGCAAGCCAAGGGCGAGTTCTATGAATGGCACAACCGCGAGCACATGCCCGAGCGCGTGGCCATCCCAGGCTTTCGGCGCGGGCGACGCTACATCGCCACTGAAGGCGGGCCCGAATACTTCAACCTCTACGAAGCCGATAACCCCGAGGTGCTGGCCGGCGCCGACTACCTGACCCGCCTGAACCATCCCACGCCGTGGACCCAGCAGGTGGTGGCCTCATTCCGCAACGTCGCCCGCGGCATCTGCCGCGTGCTCTACACGGGCGGCGTCGGCCAGGGCGGCGCGATGCTGACGCTGCGCTTCGATGTCACTGAGGCCGCTGCCGACGAGGTGAGCGCGCTGCTGCGCGAACAGTTTCTGCCCCTGCTGGCCGATGCGCCCGGCATCGCCGGCGTGCACCTGTGCCGCGCCGACGACGCGACCAGCCGCATCGACACGGCCGAGAAGCGCGCGCGCAGCGACGGCACGCAGATCCCGCGCTGGATCGTGCTGCTCGAAGGCGGCGCCGACACGCCGCTGGCGCA
>JANMSS010000272.1:0-11128 GCA_031389585.1 Burkholderiales bacterium
CCTGGCCCGAACGGTGATCGACGTCATCAAGGGACCGATCGAAACCAAGATCATCGAAGAGGTCAAACCGCCGCCGCCGCCGCCGGAGAACCTGCCGCCGCCGCCCAAGTTCGCGCCGCCGCCGCCGAGTTTCGTGCCGCCGCCTGAAGTCGTGGTCAACCCGCCGCCCACGCCCGCACCGACGATCACGGTCACGCCCGTGGCGCCACCGCCTGCCCCCCCTGTGGTCATTGCGCCACCGGCGCCCCCTGCACCGCCTGCACCGCCGGCGCCGCCGAGCATAGCGGCACGCCCGGCGATCGGCAATGTGGCCAGTTGTGCGCCCGGCCCGGATGACTATCCGGCGACTGCCATCAGGGCAGAGGCCACGGGCATCACGAAGATCCGCTTCCGGGTCGATGCGAGCGGCAAGTTGGCCGGCGCTGACGTCGTCAGGTCGGCCGGTGGTTCGCGTGAGCACAAGGCCCTGGACCGAGTCGCACTGGCCAAGCTCAGCGAGTGCAGCTTCCGCCCCGGCATCGACGAGAACGGCAAGGCCGTTGGCGGCACGTTCGAAGTCGATTACGTGTGGAAGCTCAACTGAGCCGCACTCGCCCATTCCGTCAAATCGCTGTTGTTCGGTACCTGCGCGGCCAAAGCCACGACGCGCGTTCGTTTTCTGGAGGAACCATGTCTTTGATCCATCTTGCCCGCGCGCCTTTCATTGCCGCGTTGATCACCCTGGCCACCTTGGCCTCGAGCTTGCCGACCGCAGCGCTGGCGCAAGCCTCGGCCCCCGCTGCCGAAGTGGCTGCGCCGGTCGCAGCGCCTGCGGCACCCGCTACGGGCCCCGTCTTTTCCAAGGAGACCATCGACAACCCCTATGGCCTGGAGGCGATGTGGAAAGAGGGCGACCTCATCACACGCACCACGTTGATCATCATGATCATCATGTCAATGGGCAGTTGGTATGTCATTTTCACCAAGCTGTTCGAGCAGTCCAAGCTGATGCGCAGCGCCAAGGCCGCGGGGGCCACCTTCTGGTCTGCCGGTTCGATCGCCAAGGGTGCCGAAAGCCTGGATGAGGGCAGCGCCTTCCGCTACATCGCGGAGAGCGGCCTGAAGGCCAGCGAACACCATGAGGGATCGCTGGTCGACTCGATCGACAAGCACACCTGGATCGGCATGAGCATCCAGCGTTCGGTCGAGAACATCCAGAGCCGTCTGCAAGACGGCCTGGCGTTCCTGGCCACCGTCGGCTCGACCGCACCTTTTGTCGGTCTGTTCGGCACGGTCTGGGGCATCCTCCATGCACTGACCAGCATCGGCATCTCCGGCCAGGCCTCGATCGACAAGGTCGCGGGCCCGGTGGGCGAAGCACTGATCATGACCGCCATCGGCCTGGCCGTGGCCGTGCCCGCGGTGATGGGCTACAACTGGCTGATCCGGCGCAACAAGAGCGCGATGGAGCGTGTTCGCTCCTTCTCGGGCGATCTGCACAACGTCCTGCTGGCTGGAAAGCGTTGATCGTTCGCAGTAGCGACCGACGAGGAGACAGCCCATGTCGATGAACATCGCGTCGGAAGACAGCGACGAGGAGGAGATGAACTCCACCATCAACACCACGCCCCTGGTGGACGTGATGCTGGTGTTGCTGATCATCTTCATGATCACGATTCCGGTGGTCACGCAAAGCATCAAGCTTGAGTTGCCCAAGGAACGCAACGTGCCGACGCAGACCAAGCCCGAGAACATCGTCATCGCGGTCAACCGCGACGGTGAAGTGCATTGGGGCCTCGAACGTCTCCCGGACATCGAAACCCTGGTGACGCGACTCAAACTCGTGGCCGTGAAAGAGCCCCAACCCGAGGTGCACATCCGCGGCGACTCCGAGGTGCGCTACGAGTCGGTCGGCCGTGTGGTCGTAGCCTGCCAGCGTGCGGGCATCCTCAAGGTCGGATTCATCACCGAGCCGCCCGCGGGCGGGGTGACGCGCTAGGGAGCAACCAGTATGTCGATGCAAGTAGGGGCCAGCGGCGGCGAGGACGCGCCGATGATGGAAATGAACATGACGCCACTGATCGACGTCATGCTGGTGTTGCTGATCCTGTTCATCATCACGATTCCGATCCAGACCCACGCGGTCAAGATGAACATGCCGATTCCGAACAACCTGCAGCCCAAGGAGCCCAGGCCGCCGATTCGCATCGATGTCGACTTTGACGGTACGATCGGCTGGAACGGCATCGCTGTCACGCGCGATGAGTTGCAGAGCAAGTTGCGCGAAGTCGCTGCCGAGGCCGATCAGCAGGAGGTGCACATGCGCCCCAACAAGCTGGTGACGTACAAGCATGTCGCCTTCGTGATGGCCAGCGCGCAACGCCTGGGCGTGACCAAGATCGGCATGGTGGGCAACGAGCAGTTCATGAACTGACGGCGCGGCGCCTGCGTCAACGCCAGCCATGCGGGGATCGTTGCCGAACCACGGCCGATCCCCGTTTCACGTTTGAATCATTGCGCCATGGACCCGTTAGCAGCGAGAGCCCCGACTATGAAACCGATACGCGTCCTCAATACCGCCCTGCTCGTCACCGCCCTCCTTGTCGGCGCGCAGTTCCCTGCACTCGCCCAGGGCGTGAGAGCCGAAATTGGAAAGCCGATGCAGCAGGCCAGCGAGTACCTGCGAGCGGGCAAGGCACGCGAGGCGCTGGCCAAGGCGCGCGAGGCCGACGCAATCGGCGGCAAGTCGGCAGCCGAGCAGTTGATGATTGACCGCATGAAGGGTGCTGCCGCGCAACGCGCAGGCGATACCGCCACCACGATTGCCGCCTTCGAGTCGGCGTATGCAACGGGCAAGTTGGCGGGCGCTGAGCAGGCGCAGGTGGCCGAGTCGATAGCGTTTGCCTACTCACAGCAGAAGAACTGGGCCAAGACCACGGAATGGGCGAATCGGGCGCGCAGTGCCGGGGGCAACAGCTCGCAGCTGAACCAGCTGGTCGCCTATGTGCAGTCGCAGAGCGGTGACTACACGCAGATCCTGAAGGACGCCCAGGCCAACGTGGATGCGGCCGAGAAGGCGGGCCGCCGCCCCGGCGAGGACGACCTGTTGCGCATGGCCGACGCAGCCAAGCGCCTGAACCACAACAGCGCTTACTCGAATGCACTCGAGCGACTCGTCCTGGTCTATCCGAAGAAGGAGTACTGGAGCGCACACCTGGCGGCACTGCAGCGCAAGCCGGGCTTCGCGGATCGCCTCCGTCTGGACGTGATGCGCTTGAAACTCTCCATCGGTCTGCTGGACAAGACGGACGAGTTCATGGAGATGGCCCAACTGGCATTGCAGGCCGGCCTCCCGGTCGAGGCCAAGAGCATCGTTGCGAAGGGCTATGCGGCCAAGGCGCTGGGCACGGGCGACCAGGCTGAGCGCCACAAGCGGCTCAGCGACCTCGTAGACAAGCAACTGGCAGACAGTGCGGCTGGCATCGCGCAGGCAGCAACTGACGCAGCCAGCAGCAAAGACGGCGATGATCTGGTCAAGGTTGGCACGGTTTACGCGTCGATGGGACAGTCAGGCACGGCTGTCGAGCTGATCGAGAAGGGCATCGCCAAGGGCAACCTGAAGCGGCCGCACGACGCCAAGTTGCGCCTCGCGCTGGCACTGGCCGAGTCACCCAAGACGCGCGCCAAGGGGGTGCAGATGCTGCGCAGCGTGACCGGCAATGACGGCACGACCGACGTGGCCAGGCTCTACGCGGTGGGCGTGCAGCAGCAGAACTGACGCCAACCGGCGCTGGCTGGGCGGCTGCCTAGAATCGCCGCCATGCCCCGTCCGCTGCCCGACTTCGTCGACGATCTCGGCGCAGGCGTCTTTGCCATTGACACCGGCTTTCACCGCCCGCGCTACGACGCGGCGTACCTGATCGTTGAAGGCGGACGCGCTGCGTTCATCGATACCGGCACCAACCATGCCGTGCCGCGCCTGCTGACAGCGCTGGCGGCGATCGGACTGGCGCGCGACGCCGTCGAGTACGTCATTCCAACCCATGTGCACCTCGACCACGCCGGTGGCGCGGGCTTGCTGATGCGCGAGCTGCCGGATGCGACGATGGTCGTGCACCCGCGCGGCGCGCGTCACATGATCGACCCAAGAGCGCTGTACGAGGGTGCGCTCGCCGTCTACGGTGCGGAGGAAATGGCACACACTTACGGCACCCTGGTCGCGGTCGACGAAGCGCGTATTCGGCTCAGCCACGACGGCATGGACCTGCGCCTGGGACGCAGCCGTGTGCTGCACTTCATCGACACGCCAGGCCACGCCCGCCACCACCACTGCCTCTGGGACGACACCACCCGCGGCTGGTTCAGCGGCGACACCTTCGGCTCGTCGTACCGCGAGTTCGACCACCCCGAGAACGGCGCATGGATCCTGCCTAACACTGTGCCGTCGCAGTTTGAACCGGTGGCACTGCGGGCTTCGGTGCAGCGCCTGCTGTCGTTCTCGCCGGCGTGCATCTACGTCACCCATTACGGCCCAGTGACCGACGTGCCGCGACTGGCCGCGCGCGTGCTGGCCCTGCTCGACGCCATGGTCGCGATCGGCCGGCGATGCCGCAGCGCCGCTGATCGCCACACGGTCTTGAAACGCGAACTCACCGCGCTGTACGCAGCCAGCCTGGCCGAGCATGGCATCGAGCCCACTGCGTCGGCACTCGAGCTGGTGGCCCTGGACGTCGAACTCAACGCCCAGGGCATGGCCGGCTGGCTTGACCGTGAAAAGAAGGACACTTCGGCATGAGTTCCCCGATCCGTTTTGGTTTGAATGGCCGCGTCATCGTCGTCACCGGCGGTGCCCAGGGCATCGGTGAGGCCTGCGCCCGCAGGCTGGTGGCTGACGGTGCGGCGATCGCGTTGTGGGACGTCGACGATGCGCATGGCCAGGCGCTGGCCACCGCCCTGGCAAATGACGGTGCGCGCGTGCTCTATCGGCACTGCAATGTGGCGAGCAAGACCGAGGTTGACGCGGCGCTTGCCGCCACCGTGGCCGCCTTCGGTCGCGTCGACGGCCTGGTCAACAATGCCGGCATCTTCAAGGCCGCGCCGTTTCTCGAGATCACCGAGGCCGACTGGGACGCGGTGATCGACGTCAACCTGAAGGGCCACTTCCTGGTCGGCCAGGCACTGGCGCAGCAGATGGTCAAACAGGGGGGCGGCGGCGCCATCGTCAACATGAGCTCGGTCAATGCGCGCCTGACGATCGCCAGCATTGCCAGCTACAACGCCAGCAAGGGCGGTGTGGATCAACTCACGCGGGTCATGGCCCTGGCCCTGGCCGACCACGGCATCCGCGTCAACGGCGTCGCGCCGGGCACCATCGCGACCGAGCTGGCGGCCAAGGCGGTGCTGACCAGCGAGGAAGCCAAGGCCCGCATCCTGAGCCGCACGCCGATGCGTCGCCTGGGCGAGCCGGCCGAGATCGCCTCGGTGGTGGCCTTCCTGCTCAGCGACTCGGCCAGCTATATGACGGGCGACACCCTGCTCGTCGATGGTGGGCGAATGACCTTGAACTACACCGTTTGAGCACGCGGCGCCGCTCCAATTGCACGGCTGCCCCAGCGCGGGCCGCGCTCCGCGCCTAGGGGCAGCGTCATTTTCGAAGCCTTTGCGGTCAGTACCGGCGTCGTGGCGCTGGGCGAAATGGGCGACAAGACGCAACTGCTGGCAGTGCTGCTGGCGGCGCGGTTTCAAGCGCCGCGGCCGATCATCCTGGGCATTTTCGTCGCCACGCTGGCAAATCACGCGCTGGCCGCGGCGTTCGGCGCCTGGCTGGCGCGGGTCATCGATCCGGACTGGCTGCGCTGGACCCTCGGCGCCTCCTTCATTGCCGTGGCGCTCTGGATGCTGGTGCCCGACCGTGCCGACGGTCTGTCCGCGGATCGCAGCAGGGGCCGATGGGGCGTGTTCGGCGTGACCACGATTGCCTTCTTCCTGGCCGAAATGGGCGACAAGACGCAGATCGCCACCGTGATGCTCGCCGCGCGCTACGACGCACTGGTCACGGTGACAGCAGGGACGACGCTGGGCATGATGGTCGCCAATGTGCCCGTCGTGTTGCTGGGCGACAGGGTGGTGAAGTGGGTACCCATCGTCTGGGTCCACCGCGTCGCCGCCACGGTGTTCGCGGCAATTGGCGTGGCCGTGCTGGCGGGCGTTGGCAGCTAGTACGATGGCGACACCATGACCGCCACGAGCTCCAAGTCGATGCCCCTGCCGCTCGCAGGCGGCTGCCTGTGCGGCCGAGTGCGGTATCAGGCCGCGCCGGATCACCGCGATGGCTACTACTGCCATTGCCGCATGTGCCAGCTGGCCTTCGGCAATACCCGCGCCGCCTACCTCAACCTGCGCAAGAGCGAAGTGCAGTGGCTCAGCGCGCCGAGCTACTACGCCTCGTCGAAGATCGCCCGGCGCGGCTTCTGTTCTCACTGCGGCACGCCACTGTCGTTCGAGTTCGTCGACAGTGAGCGCATCGACTTGTCCGTCGGCAGCCTTGATGATCCGTCGGCCATCAAGCCGACCGAGCATTTCGCGGTCGAGTCGCGCATCCCCGCCTGGCACGTGCCCGACGACCTGCCCGAGTCGCGCCTGGACAGCAACAAACGGATCGTGCAACGCTGGCGCGAGGCTTATGGTGAGACCGTCGAACCCGGCGTGGCGGCCACGAGGCATGCGAAGTGATCCGCGTCAATCTGCTTGCGCGATGGACAGTGGCGATGCACGGGGCCCGCTGTGGAATCCTGAAGGCAGGCTCTGCGCCCGCGTCACGATCGCCTGCCTGAATTTGAAACTACGAAGGAATTGACACCATGCACCTGCTGCACACCATGCTGCGCGTCGGCAACCTGCCGCGCTCGATCCGCTTCTACACCGAGGTACTCGGCATGACCTTGCTGCGCACGACCGAGAGGCCGGAGCAGAAATACGACTTGGCCTTTGTCGGCTACGGCCGCAACCCCGAGCATGCCGAGATCGAGTTGACCTACAACCACGGCGTCGACAAGTACGAACTCGGCACCGCATTCGGCCATCTCGCGATCGGCGTGGCTGACGTGGCGGCGACCTGCGCGGCGGTCCGTGACAAGGCAGCCGCGCTGGGCGGCGCCATCACCCGCGAGCCCGGCCCGGTGAAGGGCGGCACCACGGTAATTGCCTTTATCAGCGATCCCGACGGCTACAAGATCGAGCTGATCGAGCGGCTCGCGAGCTGATGTACCTGCCCAAGCACTTCGAGCAGAACGATGCGGCCACGCTTGCCGCGCTGATGCTCGAGCGGCCGCTGGCCACCCTGGTGGTCGCTACGCCCGACGGGCCGACGGCTGACCTGCTGCCGATGGAGTTTCACGCGCAGGTTGGCGCCCACGGCACGCTGCGCGGCCATGTCGCGCGCGCGAATCCACTGTGGCGCCACGCCGGCGCGGCCGCGCTGGCCATCTTCCACGGCCCGCAGGCCTATGTGTCGCCGAACTGGTATCCGAGCAAACGTGAGCACGCCAAGGTCGTGCCGACCTGGAACTACACGATGGTGCAGGCGCGCGGCTCGCTGCATGTCATCGATGACGTGGCCTGGCTGCGCGCGCTGGTCGGCCGGCTCACCCGGCGCCATGAGTCGACGCAGCTGGCGCCATGGGCAGTGCACGACGCGCCTGAGGACTATGTGCAGCAGATGCTCGGCGCCATCGTCGGCATCGAGATCGAGCTGACGGCGCTGACGGGCAAGTGGAAGGTGACGCAGAACCGCAGCACCGCCGACCGGCTCGGCGTCGTCGCTGGCCTCAGCGGCGAGGCAAGTGACAACGCCAGGGCAATGGCCGCGCTGGTGCGCGACAGCTCAACGTAGCGCGCTGGCCTCGCGTGCCAGTGTCGTGATGCGCGCCCAGTCGCCACTGGCCAGCGCATCGGCGGGCGTCAGCCACGAGCCGCCGCAGACCTTGACGTTGGGCAGTGCCAGGAACTGCGGCGCGGTCTCAAGCGTCAGGCCGCCAGTCGGGCAGAACACGACATCTGGAAACGGGCCGGCCAGCGCCTTGAGCATCGGGATGCCGCCGGCGGCTGTGGCCGGAAAGAATTTCAGGAACAACAGCCCGTCGGCGTTGGCGGCCATGACTTCGCTGGCCGTCGCCACGCCAGGCAGCAGCGGCAACTTCGCCTCGCGGCAGGCCGAGGCGAGCTCAGGTGTGTAACCAGGGCTGACGCCGAACTGGCAACCGGCGTCGCGCGTCGCACGCACATCGGCCGCGGTACGCAGGGTGCCGGCACCGAGGATGGCTTCAGGCACTTCGCGTGCAATGGCCTCCATGCAGGCCAGCGCAACGGGCGTGCGCAACGTCACCTCAAGCACGCTCACGCCCCCTTCGACCAGCGCGCGCGCCATTGGCACCGCGTACTCAACGCGCTGCAAGACGATGACCGGGATCACCGGGCCATACGCGACGAGTTCGAGGGTGTTCTTGATCACCTGGTTTTCCTTCACAGCCAGCTGCAGGCGCCCTGCTCGGCACTGGTGACGCATCTGCGCATGCCAGCGAACAGCTCGCGGCCAAGGCCATGCGCGTTTTCGTCGGCATGCTCGGGGTTCATGTGGACCGCATTGCGAGCCGCCCAGGTCGCTTCGTCGACCAGCGCGTCCAGCGTGCCGGCCACCGCATCCAGCCGGATGCGATCGCCATTGATCACCTTGGCGAGCGCGCCCCCGGCCAATGCCTCCGGGCTGACATGAATCGCAGCCGGCACCTTGCCCGAGGCACCGCTCATGCGCCCGTCCGTGACCAGCGCGACCTTGAAGCCCTTGCCCTGCAACACCGCCAGCGGCGGTGTCAGTTTGTGCAGTTCGGGCATCCCGTTGGCGCGCGGGCCCTGAAAGCGCACCACGGCAACGAAATCGCGTTCCAGCTTGCCGGCATTGAACGCCGCCAGCAGTGCCGCCTGGCTGTCGAACACCCGTGCCGGCGCCTCGATGACCCAGCGGTCCTCAGGCACGGCGCTGGTCTTCATTACCGCGCGGCCGAGGTTGCCCTCGAGCAGCCTGAGCCCGCCGCTTAGCGAGAACGGCTGCGCCGCCCGCCGCACGATGCTGTCATCGCCGCTGGCCGCTGGCCATGCGCGCCACACCAGCTTTGGGCCGCCATGCTCCAGCGCCGGCTCATCGCAGTAGGCGCGCAGGCCCCGATCACTGACTGTCACCACGTCGCCATGCAGGCAGCCGGCGTCGAGCAACTCGCGCAGCACGAAGCCTGGGCCGCCGGCGGCCTGGAACTGGTTCACATCGGCGCTGCCGTTGGGGTACACGCGGGCCAGCAGCGGCACGGCGGCCGACAGGTCGGCAAAGTCGGTCCAGTCGATGAGGATGCCGGCAGCGCGCGCCACGGCCACCCAGTGGATCAGGTGATTGGTCGAGCCACCGGTGGCGAGCAGCGCGACCATCGCGTTGACGATGCAGCGCTCGTCCACCAATTGACCGATCGGCGTGAATCTCCGAGCCTGGGTGATGCCCAGCACGGTGCGCACCGCCTCGCGCGTCAGGGCCTCGCGCAACGTGGCGTGCGGATGCACGAAGGCTGCGCCGGGCACATGCAGGCCCATCGCCTCGAGCAGCATCTGGTTGCTGTTGGCGGTGCCGTAAAAGGTGCAGGTGCCGGCGCCGTGGTACGCCGCGCTTTCGGCCTCCAGCAGCTGGGGTCGCCCCACCAGACCCTGGGCATGCCGCTCGCGGACCTTGGATTTGTCGGTGTTCGACAGCCCCGTGCTCATGGGCCCGGCCGGCACGAACACGCAGGGCAGGTGGCCGAAATGCAGCGCGCCGATCAGCAGCCCGGGCACGATCTTGTCGCAGACGCCAAGCAGCAGCGCGGCATCGAACATGTCGTGCGTCAACGCGATCGCGGTGCCCATCGCGATGTTGTCGCGCGAGAACAGTGACAGCTCCATGCCGGGCAGGCCCTGCGTCACGCCGTCGCACATCGCCGGCACGCCGCCGGCGACCTGCACCGTGGCGCCGAGCTTTCTGGCTTCGTCGCGAATCAGCGCCGGGAAGGCCTCATAGGGCTGGTGCGCCGAGAGCATGTCGTTGTACGCGGTGACGATGCCGATGTGCGGCGCACGCTCGGCCACGATCTTCAGCTTGTCGTTGGCAGGCATTGCGGCCACCGCATGGGCCACGTTGGCGCAGCCCATGCGGTCGCTGCCGCGTGGGCGCGCCGCCATCATCGCCACCCGGGCCAGATAGGCACGCCGCAACGGCGCGCTGCGTTCGCGGATGCGATCGGTGACTTCGATGAGGGCTGGCTTCACGCCGCGCCGGGGTATGTAACCATGGTTCATATTTTCACGTAATCTGGTTACATCGTCAATGCCCGTCAATGTCATCATTGCGTCGCATGGACCCGGCCCCCGACGACACGATCCGCGTGCCGCCACTGCGTGACCCGCAGGCGCTGCTCGCGCGTGCGCGCCGGGAATGGGGCGGACGCAGCGACTTGTGGATCTTTGGCTATGCCTCCCTGCTGTGGCGGCCGGAGTTCGAATTCAAGGAACACCGATCCGCGCAGGTCCACGGCTGGCACCGGGCACTGCACATGGCGTCGCGCATCAACCGCGGCACGCCAGAGCGCCCCGGGCTGGTGTTCGCGCTGTTGCCTGGCGGCTGCTGCCATGGCGCGGTCTACCGCGTACCGCGAGCCCGCGCCATCGACGAACTCGAGCGCCTGTGGCGGCGCGAGATGCCCACAGGCGTGTACGATCCGCGCTGGCTGCGCTGCCGTACGTCTCAGGGCACCGTCCAGGCGCTGGCATTCACCTTGTCGCGGCGCAGTCCGCAACACATCGGCCGCCTGCCCGACGCGCAAGTGCTCGACATTCTTCGTCACGCACGCGGGCGCTACGGCACGACATTGGATTACCTCGTGCAGACCGCCAGCGCGCTGCATTCGCGCGGCGTCCGGGACCGCGAGATTGAGCGCCTGGTGGCGCTGGCGCGCCGCCATCGCCTGATCTAGCCCAACACGCCTTTGGCGTCGCCCACCGCACGGGGTGTCAGCCGCGTGGGGCGGCCCGGCGCCCGGCCGGGGGCACGACGCCGCGCCATGTCGGCCGCCCGCCC
>JANMSS010000312.1:0-1595 GCA_031389585.1 Burkholderiales bacterium
ACGGCGGCGATGTTCAGCGCGACGATGATCTGATTGGCCACCTTGCAGGTCTGGCCGTCGCCGTTGCCGCCGATCAGCGTGATGTTCTTGCCCATCAACTCGAACAGCGGTTTGACCTTGTCGAAAGCGGCCTGCGGGCCGCCGACCATGATCGTCAGGCTGGCGGCCTTGGCCCCGACTTCGCCGCCCGACACCGGCGCATCGAGGTAGTCGCAGCCGAGTTCGTTGATGCGCTTGGCGAAGGCCTTGGTCTCGATCGGCGAGATGCTGCTCATATCGACGACGGTTTTGCCCACGCGGCCGTCAGGGCCGCGTTCACACGACAACAAGCCGTTGCTTACACCGTTCTTGCCGAACAGCACCGCCTCGACGTCGGGCGTGTCGGGCACCATCAGGAACACGATGTCGGCGCGGCGCGCCACCTCGGCGGCGTTGGCGCAGGCCACTGCGCCGGCGTCGGCCAAAGCCGGCGGTACCTTGCTGCGTGTGGCGACGAACAGATCGTGGCCGGCGGCGCGCAAGTGGCCTGCCATGGGCGCGCCCATGATGCCCAAGCCGATGAATCCGAGTTTCATGTCGATGCTCCTGTTGATTCAGTAGGTGCCGGGGCCTTTGCTCGAGGCCGGGCCCGCGCGCATCTTCGAGAGTACCTGTTGCGAGCCTGCGGCCATCAGCCGCGCGTCCGACCCCACGGTGACGAAGCGAAAGCCCTTGGCGACACGCGCCAGCGCGACCTCAGGTGCACCGTTATGGATGCCGGCCTGGACGCCATGTGCCTGGGCGCGGGCAAGGATATGGTCAATCGCCTGCGCGACCGGCGGATCAACATCGTCGAACACCGGCCGGCAGCCCAGCGACAACGACAGATCCGACGGGCCGATGTAGATCGCATCGATGCCTTCGACCGACAGGATCGCGTCCAGGTTGTCCAGGGCCTGCGCGGTCTCGATCATCGCAAAGCGCACGATCGTCTCGTTGGCACGTTCGGCATAGTCGGCGCCGCCGTAGAGCAGGGCGCGCACCGGGCCGAAGCTGCGTCCGCCCTTGGGCGCGTAGTTCGTGTAAGCGACGAGCTTTTGCGCGTCCTCGCGGGTGTTGACCATCGGGCAGATCACGCCGTAGGCGCCGGCGTCCAGGGCCTTCATCAGCGCGCTGGGCTCGAGCCAGGGCACGCGCACGACCGGCACGGTGGGCGTGGTGCTGATCGCCTGCAGCATCGTGACCATCGCCTGGTAGTCGATGACACCATGTTGCAGGTCGATGGTCAGCGTGTCCCAGCCCTGGTGGGCCATGACCTCGGCCGAAAAGCTGTTCGGGATCGCCAGCCAGCCATTGACGGCGGCCTTGTCGTCCTTCCACAGCGTGCGCAGGCGGTTCTCTCTCATTGTGTTGCTCCAAAGTTCAGGCGGTGCCGGGCCGTTCCCAAGCCGACTGAGCGCCCCTCGGGGGCCGCGAGCACAGCGAGTTGGGGGTCGTCATCTCTAGCGGACCATGCACGGCCGCTTGGGGTCGAACGTCCAGTGCGGGATCAGGGACTGCATGGCGATCGCGTCGTCGCGCGCGCCCAGGCCATGTTGCAGGTAGAGCTGGTGGGC
>JANMSS010000381.1:0-9202 GCA_031389585.1 Burkholderiales bacterium
TCAGCGCGGCGGCCAGTTGCCAGGGGCCCTGCGTCAGCGCAACGAGCAGCGCCGAGGCGCCCATGCCGAAGAAGAAGACCAGCATCATCTGGCGCCGGCCCCACTGGTCACCGAGCTTGCCCGCGGGCAGCGACCCCAGGCCGAAGAGCAGGAAGGCGCCTGCGCCAAAGGGCATCAGGTCTTCCCAGCGCCCGAGGCCGAAGTCCTTGGCGATCGCCACCACCGCGGTGGCGAAGATCAGCAGGAACAGATGGTCGATCGCGTGCGCGATGTTCAGCAGGAGGGTGACGGAGCGGTGCATGGGAAAGCGGGTTAGGGTCTGCGCGCGATTGTCCGCTGCGCTCACTGTCCCATCACGATGCCTTCGCGCCGCGGGTCGGCACCGCCCTGCCAGCCCTGCGGCGTGCGCTGGATGGCTTGCAGCCCGCTGGTCAAGTCGGCCTCGGCCACGCGCTGGCCGCGCGCGCGCAACGCTTCGACGGTGGTCACTGGAAAGCGCCCGCGTTCGAGCAGCAATGCTCCGTCGGCATTCACGACATTCGGCAGCTCGATCGCCGCTTGCGGCGCCAGGCCCCAGGCCAGGCTGCCGATCAGGGTCTTGACGGTGTAGTGGATGATGGCCGCGCCGCCCGGCGAGCCCAGGCTCATCAGGAAGCGGCCATCGCCCTCGTCGAAGACCAGGGTCGGGCTCATCGACGAGCGTGGCCTTTTGCCGGCCTGCACTCGGTTGGCGAGCGGACTTCCGTGGGCATCGGCGGGCAGCGCCGAAAAGTCGCTGAGCTGGTTGTTGAGCAGAAAGCCGCCGGCCAGGCGCGTGTCGGAGGCATCCTCAGCGGCGAGCACGCCGTCACCAAGATCAAGTCCGGCGCGACGCTGGTGCAGATCTACACTGGGCTGATCTACCGCGGTCCGGCGCTGGTGCCCGAGGTGGCGCGCGCTTTGCGCCGCTGTGCGCACCTCGATCTGTCATTGCTGCGTGCGCCCGCGGCCAGGCGCGTGCATCATGGACGGATGACGTACAGTGCGACGATGTCCTGGTCCGCGGTCCTGCAGGCGCTGCGCGCCGCTGCCTCCTGCGCGGCACTGGTGCTGGTCCTGGCCGCCTGTGCCGCGGCGCCCGACGCCGCGCCGGACGCGACTGCACGCGCGCTGTCGTCCCAGTCGCTATTGCCCTTCGCCAGCGAGGAAGGATTGGCCCGCCTCGCACGTGCGTCGGCCAAGGCTGATTTCCCCTTGCTGGCCAACCAGTTCGAGGCCCAGTCGAACGCCGCGTTCTGCGGCCCGACGACGGCGGCGATCGTGCTCAATGCGCTGCGGGGTCGGACCAGCGAGTTGCCGCGCGACCGCAGCCGGCTGCGCGAGGCGGACCTGCTGCACCTGCCGCGCACGGTCGACCTGGCGCTGCCGCGCTACACGCAGGACAACGTGCTGGACAAGAGCCCGAAGACGCGCAGCCAGGTGCTCGGCGAGCCGATGCTGGTGGAAGGCAGGCCGATACGCGACGTCGGCTTCCAGACCCGCCAGTTCGACGCCCTGCTGCGCGCCCACGGTGTGCGCACGCGATTGGTGATCGTTGACGACGTTCGCAGCGAGCAGGCGATCCGCGACGAGCTGCGCGACAACCTCGCGCGCGCCGGCGACTTCGTCGTCGTCACCTACCTGCGTCGCGCCGTCGGGCAGGACGGCGGTGGCCACATCTCGCCGCTGGGCGCCTACGACGCGGTGTCGGACTCGTTCCTCGTGCTCGACGTCAACCCGGTGAGTGCAGGCTGGGTCTGGATGCCTACACCCACCCTGGTGAAGGGCATGCGCAGCTTCGACACGGTGGAAAACCGCGGCTACGTCGTCGTCGCCACGCCCTGAGGGGCTGGCCCGCCGCGTCAGTGCAGCGGCACGCCGGTCTTGCTTTGCAATTCTTCGCGCGTCACGCCAGGCGCCATCTCGACCACGCGCAGGCCATGCGGCGTCACGTCGAGCACGGCCAGGTCGGTGATGATGCGATCGACCACGCCGACGCCGGTCAGCGGCAGCGTGCACTTGGGCAGGATCTTCAGGTCGATGCCGCCGTCCTTCTTCTTGGCCACATGCTCCATCAGCACGACGACGTTTTTCACGCCGGCCACCAGGTCCATCGCGCCGCCCATGCCCTTGACCATCTTGCCGGGAATCATCCAGTTGGCCAGGTCGCCATGCTCGCTGACCTGCATCGCACCCAGGATCGACAGATTGATCTTGCCGCCGCGGATCATCGCAAAGCTGTCATGGCTGCCAAAGATCGACGAGCCGGGAATCGTGGTCACGGTCTGCTTGCCGGCGTTGATCAGGTCGGCATCGACCTGGTCGGCGGTCGGGAACGGGCCGATGCCGAGCATGCCGTTTTCGCTTTGCAGCCAGACCTCGATCTTCGGATCGACGAAATTGGCCACCAGCGTCGGCAGGCCGATACCCAAGTTGACGTAGTAGCCGTCCTGCAGTTCCTTTGCCGCGCGGGCCGCCATCTGGTCGTGTGTCCAGGCCATTTTCAGACTCCCACTTTCTCGGTGATCGTGCGCTTCTCGATGCGCTTCTCGGGCGTCGCATTGAGCACGATGCGATGCACGTAGATACCGGCCAGGTGCACGCTGTCGGGCTCGAAGGCTCCCGTCTCGACGATCTCCTCGACCTCGACCACCGTCACCTTGCCGGCCATCGCCGCGGCCGGATTGAAGTTGCGCGCGGTCAGGCGGAACTGCAGGTTGCCGCTCTTGTCGGCACGCCAGGCCTTGACCAGTGACACGTCAGGCACCAGCGAGCGCTCCATCACGTAAGTCTGGCCGTCGAACTCGCGCAATTACTTGCCTTCGGCGACGATCGTGCCGACGCCGGTGCGCGTGAAGAAGGCCGGGATGCCGGCGCCGCCGGCACGCAACTTCTCGGCCAACGTGCCTTGCGGCGTGAACTCGAGCTCGAGCTCCCCAGCGAGGAACTGGCGCTCGAACTCCTTGTTCTCGCCGACATAGCTGGAAATCATGCGCTTGATCTGGCGCGTCTCGAGCAGCTTGCCCAGGCCGAAACCATCGATGCCGGCATTGTTGGAGATGACGGTCAGGTCCTTGACGCCGCTGTCGCGCAACGCATCGATCAGCGCCTCGGGAATGCCGCACAGGCCGAAGCCGCCCACAGCCATCAACTGCCCGTCCTTGACGAGGCCATCGAGCGCGGCTTTCGCGCTCGGGTAGATCTTGTTCATTCGCGCGCTCTCCGATGCCTGGGTTGGGCACAAGCTGCAAGCGTACTACCTAAGGCATTAGGTAGTCGTTACGTAGAATTCACTAATCGATTCTGAGCGCGTCCCCGCTGCCCGCATGAACCTCGACTACCGCACCGCATTCGACCAGGCGCCGATCGGTCTGGTGCTCTCCAGGGATCGCCAGATGCTCGACTGCAATCAGCAGCTGCTGCGCATGTTTGCGGCGGCGCGGCCCGAGCAGATCAAGGGGCACAGCTTCGAGCTGCTGTACCCGAGCCCTGCCGAGTTCGAGCGCACCGGCATGCGCATCGTGGCCCGCCTGGACCAGCGCGGCCTGTATGCCGACGAGCGGATCATGAAACGCCTGTCGGGCGAGTTGTTCTGGTGCCATGTCTCGGGCCGCGCCCTGGACCCAAAGCAGCCGCATGCCGCGGGCATCTGGAGTTTTGAGGACCTCTCGGCGCAGCGCAAACTGAGCACCGTGCTGACCCCGCGCGAGCGCGAAATCGCGGCGTTGCTGATCGAGGGCCTGACCAGCAAGCGCATCGGCCAGCGCCTGGCAATCAGCCCGCGCACCGTGGATGTCTACCGGGCCCGCCTGATGCGCAAGTACGGCGCCGCCACCACGCCCGATCTGGTGCACAAGATGTTGAGCGCCTGAGCGCGGCGTCGCCACTGCGAGCCGCTGCAAATGGCGAAGCCTAGAAGCGCGACACCCCGCGGTTGCGCGCGTGGCGCAGGATCGCGGCCACCAGTGCATCCAGGTCGATCGGTTTGGTCACATGCTCGACCATGCCGGCAGCCAGGGACTTTTCACGCTCTTCGTCCAGGGCGTGGGCCGTCAGGCCGATCACCGGCAACCCTGGCGCGATCCGGTTCAGCTCGCGGGTGGCGGCGTAGCCATCCAGCACCGGCATCTGCACGTCCATCAGCACCACGTCGAAGGCATCGGCGCCGCGCCGGGCCACGCAATCCAGCGCGGTCTGTCCATTCTCGGCAAACTGCACCGTGGCGCCCTCCTGCGTCAGCATCGCATCGAGAATCAGACGGTTGACCTCGACGTCCTCCGCGGCCAGCAGGCGCAGCCCGGCCAGGCGGCGGTAGCCGGCGCGATCGGGCGCTCCGCGCTCCTCTGCGGGCGCGCCGGGCTCAATCGCAGGCAGCGGCAGGCGCAGCGTGAACGTGCTGCCACGGTCGGGCAAGCTCTCGACCAACACATCGCCGCCCATCAATCGGGCCAGGCTGCGACTGATGGCCAGGCCCAGGCCGCTGCCGCCAAAGCGGCGCGTGGTCGAACTGTCGGCCTGCTCGAAGGGCTGGAACAGCCGCCCGACCTGCGCCTCGGTCAGACCGATCCCGCTGTCGACGACCTTGAATTCGATCTGATCGGCCTCGCGCTGCGCCACCTGCAGCGAGACCGTGCCACGGGGCGTGAACTTGACCGCGTTGGACAGCAGATTGATCAGGATCTGCTGCAGCCGCCGGACATCGCCGCTGACCCACTCGGGCAGTTCGGACGCGCGCACGATCTCGAACTCCAGGCCCTTTTGTCGCGCCGCTTCAGCCACCACGTCGCCGGCAGTGGCCAACGCAGTCGCCAACAAGAATGCGCGCTGCTCGAGGTTGAGCTTGCCGGCCTCGAGCCGCGAGAAGTCCAGGATGTCGTTGATGACGGCCAGCAGGTGCTTGCCGGCCTCGCCGATGCGTTGAAAGTTCGCGCTCGATGCCGACCCGGCACTGTCGACCATGCCGATCTGCGCCATCCCCAGCACGGCGTTCAGCGGCGTTCTGATCTCGTGGCTCATGTGGGCCAGGAACTCGCTCTTGGCCTGCCCCAGGCGCTCGGCCTGCGCGCGCGCCGCACTCAGCTCGACGGTGCGCTCGGCCACCAGCTCCTGCAGATGATCCCGGTGGCGTGTCAACTCGGCCTGCATCGCCCTGCGTTCGCTGCTGTCGCGCGAGACGGCCAGCATCGCAGTGATGCCGGTCTCGGCATCGCGCAGCGGCACGGCGCGCATCTCCATCCATCGGCGTGTGCCCTGCAGGCCGATCATCTCGAACTCCAGTTCCCCGCTCTCCCCTGCGAGAACGCGGCGGGTCAGCGCCGCAAAGGCGTCGCGGTGTTCCGCGGCGAGCAGGCCCTCGACGCTGCAGCCCAGCAGCGGCGTGGGGTCCGGCGGAGCTTCGACCATCGCCAATCCCGCGGCGTTCATCTGGCGCAGCGTGCCGTCCGGCCCGATCACCTTCACACATTCCGGCACCGCATCCAGGATGGCCTGCAGTCGCGCTTCGCTGGCCTGCAGTCGCAACTCGTCGCGCTTGCGCTCGGTGATTTCGGTGGCCATGCCGCAGACGCCGCGGATCTCGCCATGGGCGTCGAGCACCGGAAACTTCACCGACATGAAGTAGCGCCGGCCCGTGGCATCGCCCAGGATGACCTCGACCTCGCGGGCCTGGCCATCGGCCATCACGGCCAGGTCGCTGCGGCGAAAGCCTTCGGCAGCCGGCGCGGGAAACAATTCGGCATCGGTGCGCCCCAGCACCTTGTCGCGCGATTGGCCGGTGACCTCTTCCCACTTGCGATTGACCAGCTCGTAGACACCCTGGCGGTCCTTGACTTGGATCGGCGCGCCGCTGCGCTCGACGAGGTCGGCGAGGAAACGCCGCTGTTCCGTCAGCGCCAACTCAGCCTGCCTGCGCTGGTTCACGTCCTGGGTCACGCCGGCCATGGCCAAGGCACGACCGCCCGCGTCGCGGATGACGCGCCCGGAAGTCACCAGCCAGCGAATCTCGCCGTCCGTGCGGCGCAAGCGGAACGTGACCTGGTAAGCGGCGGCCTGCCCCACGATCGCCGCGCGGCCGGCTGCGAGAAACAACTCACGGTCTTGCGGCACGACCATCTGGCGAAAGTCGGGGTAGCCACCGGCGGGGCGGGGCCCGAGCAGGCGCTGCTCGTCCTGGCCCCACACCAGGTGGTCGGTGGCGATGTCCCAATGCCAGGCCTCCATCGAGGCGGCGTCCAGGGCCAGGCGAAAGCGCTGCTCGGACTCGGCCAGCGCCGCGCGCGAAGCGGCCAGGCCGTCGAGCATGTGATCCACGCCGCGGCCGAGCTGGGCGGCCTCGTCGGTGCCGCGCAGTGCGGCGCGCTGGGCCAGGTCGCCACCCTCGACCGCCGCGGCCACCGCGTTGATGATCGCCAGCCTGCGCGTGAGGCGCACGGCGACAAAGGCGGCGAACAGCGTGCTGGCGAGCACCGCCAGCGCGGCAAAGGCGATGGCGCTGCGCGTGATCTCTGCCATCGCGGCCGTCATGATCCGCCGTGCCAGCCCCACGCGCGCCCAGCCGATGTGCTGGTCACCGAACATCACCGGCACCGCGACGTCGACCAGTGCTGCCGAGCGGGTCAGGGTGGTGGCCTGCACCGAAGCGGGCAGCTCGGCCACGCGCTGCCCGACTTGGGCGCGATCGGTGTGCGCGAGCACCTGGCCCTGGGGGTCGAGCAGCATCGCGAACTCGAGCTGCGGAAACTGGCGCTGCGCCTCCACGAGTTGCTGCGCGCCGGCGACATCGCTGCCGGCCAGCCGATCCACCGCGGCCGCGGCCAGCGTGCGCGCCAGGCCGGCCGACAGGGCGGCATGGCGATCCAGCAGCAGGGCACTCTGGCGCTGCGTGAGATACCACATGAACAGCGCCATGGTCAGCGCAGCACTCACGGCAACGCCCAGCGTGATCTGGCGGCGCAGCGTGCCTGTGAACAGGGTGCGCAACAGGGTTCCGATGCGCCCCAGCCTCATGGCGCGGCCGCCGGACTCTCCGCAAACCAGGCCCCGGGCCCGCGCTGAGGGCGCGGCCCGTGCAGGCGCGCCCGCTCGCGGGTACGGCGGTGCGGGCCCCACACACGGGATGGATCCAACGCCATGCGGGCAGTCTGACACGCCTGGGCACGCCTGCCTGCGCCGGCGCCGCGCCGCGCGCACCGGGTTGGTTTGGGCTGGGCAGGGCGCGCGCCGCCTGCGCTGAGTGGCTCGGCCAGTGGCAGGGCGTCGACCGGCAACGCCGGCGTCATCAACGCGGGCTCAGGGTTGGTGGCGCGCGATCACGGCACAGGCGAGGCGCGCACCGGCGTTGCCGGTCGGCTGGGTGCGGTAGTCGTCGGGCATCGCATGCACGATCAAGCCCTTGCCGACCACGTCGGCGGCGCCGCTGCCCACGCTGAGGCCGCCGAGCGTGAACTTCACATCCACGCGGCCCTGCGCATCGGCCTTCAGCGAGGGCAGGTCACCGGCATGGCGCTCCGTGGTGTCCTGGGGGCCGTGCGGCTTGCCGGCCGGGTTGAAGTGGCTGCCGGTGCTCATGCCGTCGCCGCTGCTGCAATCGCCCTTCTCGTGGACGTGAAAGCCATGCTCCAGACCGGGCTTCAAGCCCTCGACCTTCACATGCACCATCACCTGCTCGCCACGCTGGTGGAACATGGCCATGCCCGCGGTGGCGTTGCCGCGCGTGGGCTCGAGTTTGGCCATCGCCATCGGGCCGCGGTGCATCATGCCGGCGCAACCGGCGAGCCCGGCCGTGAGGGCCACCAGGGCAAGTGTCGTTCGGGCTGGCATGCGCGGTCTCCAGGATGAAGGAAGGACGCATGCTAAGCCAACCCGGGCGCCGGCAGGCCGCGCTGGCAAACTCCGGCGCAGGAGCCTGACCCATGTCCCCACCTTTCAGTGTCGATGCCGACGTGGCGCGCGCGCGAACGCTCGACCCCCGCTTCTACCTCGACACGGAGGTCTTCGCCGCGGCGCGCGAGCGCGTCTTCGCGCGCAGCTGGCAGTGGCTTGGCGACCTGGCCGATGTGGCGGCGCCCGGCTCGCTGGCGCCGCGCACGCTGTTGCCGGGGTTGCTCGACGAGCCCTTGCTGCTCTCGCGTGACGCCGCGGGCACGCTGCGCTGCCTGTCCAACGTCTGCACGCACCGCGGCCACCTGCTGGTCGACGCGCCCTGCCGCAAGGAGCAGATCCGCTGCCCCTACCACTCACGCCGCTTCGACCTGGCCGGGCGCATGACCTTCATGCCCGGCTTCGAGGGTGCGCAGGATTTCCCCGGGCCCCGCGATCACCTGCCGGGCGTGCCCTTCGGCAGCCTGGCGGGCCATGGATTCGCCGCGCTGGCGCCGACCGCCACGCTCGAAGAATGGCTGGCCCCGGTGCTGGCGCGCGTGCCCTGGTGGGCCAGCGAGCGCTTCGTCCACGACCCCGCGCGCAACCGCGATTTCACGATCGCCGCGCACTGGGCGCTGTATGTCGAGAACTACCTCGAGGGCCTGCACATCCCCTGTCTGCACCCCGGCCTGGCCGCGGCCATCGAGTGGCAGCATTACGGCTACGAACTGCAGCCGCAGGGCAATCTGCAGCTGGCGCTGGCGCGCGACGACGAACTCGCCTTCGACGCCCTGCCCGCCAACTCGCCCGAACAGGGCCAGCGCGTGGCCGCGTATTACTTCTGGCTGTTCCCCAACCTGATGCTCAACTTCTATCCCTGGGGCCTGTCGGTGAACCTGGTGCAGCCGCTGGCACCCGCGCTCACCCGGGTGTCGTTTCGCGCCTATGTCGCCCGGCCCGAGCTGCTCGAACGCGGCGCCGGCAGCGCGCTCGACCAGGTCGAGGCCGAAGACGAAAGCGCGGTCGAAGCCGTACAGCGCGGCCTGCGCTCGCGCCTGTACAGCGGCGGGCGCTACTCGCCGCAGCACGAACGCGGCGTGCACCAGTTCCACCGCCTGCTGGCGCAATCGCTGGGCGATGGCGTGGGCTAGCGTTGCCCCCAAGACGCCTGCGTCGGCTTGGTCGGGCCGAGGAATGGCCGCGTCTCGCGGCCATGCGGGCTGCAAGCCACGCCCGCCCTTCGACCTCGCTCAGGACAGGCTTGGGGCGGCCCGGCGCGGGCTAAGCTGCGGCGCATGCAAAACCTGCGGATTTTTGCCGCCGC
>JANMSS010000033.1:0-13951 GCA_031389585.1 Burkholderiales bacterium
GCACAGCATCTCGATCAGGGTGGTCTTGCCGGAGCCCACCGGCCCGCCGACGCCCACTCGCAGCGGCGGCAGCTTGCGGGTGCGACCGGCGATATGGTGCAGCAGCGTGATCGATGGGACCTGGTCGTCGTCACCAACGACATCTACACCAAGGAAGACCAGCGCCTCTTGACCGTGGCCGGCGCGCTGGATGCCGAACGCATCATGGGCGTTGAGACGGGAGGCTGCCCGCACACCGCAATCCGCGAAGACGCCAGCATCAACCTCGAAGCCGTCGACCGCATGCTCGACAAGTTCCCCGACGCCGACATCGTCTTCATCGAATCGGGCGGCGACAACCTCGCCGCGACCTTCAGCCCGGAGCTGAGCGACCTGACGCTCTACGTCATCGACGTCGCCGGCGGCGAGAAGATCCCGCGCAAGGGCGGCCCCGGCATCACCAAGAGCGACCTGCTGGTGATCAACAAGACCGACCTCGCGCCGCATGTCGGCGCCGACCTGGCGGTGATGGAAGCCGACACCCGGCGCATGCGCCCGCTGCACGCCAGCACGCGGCCCTACGTGATGACCAACCTGCGCAGCGGCGACGGCCTGGCCGTGGTGGTGCGCTTCATCGAGACGCGTGGGCTGCTGGATGCCACCGCGGGGTAAGCACGATCGGTGTGGCCCCCTCGCCCTCTGGGAGAGGGGATAACGCAGACAGCCGTCGGCTGCACGGTATTCTCCCAGCCCATGTACGCGTCCTTCTTCGGCCTCAAGCACGAGCCGTTCTCGATCGCACCGGACCCGCGCTACCTCTTCATGAGCGAGCGCCACCGCGAGGCACTGGCGCACCTGCTGTATGGCGTCAAGGGTGCGGGCGGCGGCTTTGTGCTGCTGACCGGCGAGATCGGCGCCGGCAAGACCACCGTCTGCCGCTGCCTCCTGGAGCAGATCCCCAAGCGCTGCAACGTGGCCTACATCTTCAACCCCAAGCTCACCGTGCTGGAGTTGCTGAAGACGGTGTGCGACGAGTTCCACGTGCCCTACAAGCACGAGGGCGGCGGCCAGCCGACGGTGAAGGACTACCTCGACCCGTTGAACGAGTTCCTGCTCAAGACGCATGCGATCGGCCTGAACAACGTGCTGATCATCGACGAGGCGCAGAACCTCGCCACCGGCGTGCTCGAGCAACTGCGGCTGTTGACCAACCTCGAGACCAACCAGCGCAAGCTGCTGCAGATCGTGCTCATTGGCCAACCCGAGTTGCGCACGATGCTGGCGCGGCCCGAGCTCGAACAGCTGGCGCAACGCGTGATCGCGCGCTACCACCTCGGCGCCCTCAGCGAGGCCGAGACCGCGCAGTACCTCAGGCACCGCCTGGGCGTGGCCGGCCTGGCCACCGCAAACCCGTTCTCCAAAACGGCGATGCGCCGCATTCACAAGCATTCGCGCGGTGTGCCGCGACGCATCAACCTGCTGGCCGACCGCGCGCTGCTCGGCGCCTATGCCGATGGCGTCGCACGGGTCGATCCGGGCATCGTCGACAAAGCCGCCGCCGAAGTCTTCGGGCCCGACCAGCGCCTACAAGCGCTGCGCAGAGTGGCACCTTGGGGCTTCGGTTTGCTGGCCGGCGCGGCGCTCGCGACCGGCACCACGCTGTGGTTGACGCGCGAGCCGCCCGGTGTGGCGACGGCAAACATCGCGGTGCCGGCCGTGACCGCTGCAGCGTCGGCGGCCCTGCCCGCTTCATCGGCGGTGGCGGTTGCCGCTGCGGCGCCGGCCTCCGACGCCGTCGCCAGCGGCGCCACGCCGCTGTTCCTCACCGCCGCCGACCTGACGCGCAAGTTCACAAAACCGCTGCGGCGTGAACGCGATGCCTGGCGCGAGCTGGCGCCCCTTTGGCCGAACGGCGGCCCCGACGCCAACGCGGCCGACCCCTGCGCGCCGCCGCCACCTTCGACCTGGCAATGCTTCAAGAGCAGCGCGGCCGGCCTGCCGCTGATCCGCCAGCTCGACCGGCCTGGAATCGTGACCCTGATCGACGAAAGCGGGAAACCGGCCCATGCGCTGCTGGTGGCGATCGATGAGCGCAGTGCGACCCTGCGCATGGGCGGGCAGAGCGTGGTCGTGGCGCTGGTGGCGCTGGCCCACCTGTGGCAGGGCGACTTCGCCACCTTCTGGCAGGCCCCCGCGGGTTACCAGCGTCCGCTGGGTGCGGGCGACACCGGCGCCCTGGTCGACCAGCTTGCGCAGCAACTCGCCGCCGTTCGCGGCGAGCCGGCACCCGCCGGCGCGCAGCGTGTCGACACTGCCATGAAGACACGCATGCAGGCCTTCCAGTTGGCTCAGGGCCTCAAGCCCGATGGCCTGGCCGGGCCGACGACGTACATGCAACTGGCGCGCGCCACTGCCGCGCCGGGCGCGAGCAACGAACCGCGGCTCGCGGGCGGGCACTGATGTCCTACATCCTGGATGCGCTGAAGCGGGCGGACGCCGACCGCGAGCGCGATACCGCCGCGGTGCCCGACCTGCATGCGCAGGCCGACGCCGCGCGCGGCGTGCTCGCAGCCGCGCGCCCGTCGCACGGGTGGCTGATGACGCTGGCGCTGGCGGCGGCAGGCGTCGCGCTCGCCGTCCTGGCATGGCGCTGGCTCGATGCGTCGCCGGCCGATGCAGCGCCGCCCTTGCCGGTGGCGCAAGCACCAGCACCAGCACCAGCACCAGCACCAGCACCAGCACCAGCACAAGGACTGGCGCCCTCGACACCCGCCCTGGCACCAGCGGCGACCATCATCCCGGCGGCGCCGCCGCTCGACGCCTTGGTGCCGTTGGTGGCACCAGCCATCGCACCCGAGCCTGCGCCGATACCCTCGCTAGCCAGCAAGCCGGGATTGCCGCCACGCCAGCCGGCAGCGGCAGCTACGCCGGCCGTTGTCGCCGCCGCGCCTGCCGTGGCAGGCCGACCCTCTGCGCCGGCATCCGCAGCCACCGAGTCACGGATCTACAGCATGGCCGAGTTGCCACCCGACATCCGTAGCGGCTTGCCGGCATTGACGGTCGGCGGCTCGGTCTACTCGCCCAAAGCGGCCAGCCGCATCGTGATCCTTAACGGCCAGGTCTTTCGCGAAGGCGACAAGCCGGTCGACGGCCTGATCGTGGAGAGAATCGGCCTCAAGTCGACCGTGCTGGCGTTTCGCGGCACGCGCTTCGAACTCAAGCATTGAGCCGCTGCGCAGGAGCTTAGCGATGCCCACGGCGAGCGCCGAGCTCTTCATCGATTACCTCAATGCGCTCGACGTGGCCAGGCTGGCGCTGACCGACGACGAAATTCTTGGCGCGGTCGAAGGCGGCCTGCTGGCCCAAGGTCGCGGCGAGTCGGTCATCGAGCCGCGCATGCATCTGGTGCCGGGCGCGGCTTTCAACGGCCACTTCAACGTGCTGCGCGGCTATGTCGCGCCGCTCGGCCTGGCCGGCGTCAAGGTGGTCAGCGACTATGTCGACAACTATCACCTGGGGCTGCCCTCGGAGATGGGACTGCTCAATCTGTTTTCGCCGAGCACCGGCCAGCCGCTGGCGGTGATTGATGCGGCGGGGCTCACCGACATGCGCACCGGCGCGGTCACGGCGCTGGGCGCGAAACACCTCGCGCGCAAGTCGAGCCGGGTGCTGGGCCATATTGGCGCCCGCGGCACCGCGTACTGGAATGTTCGCCTGTTGAACCACCTATTCGATTTCGACGAGATCCGCGTCCACTCGCGCCGGCCCGAAAGCCGCGACGCCTTCGCCGCGCGACTATCGAAGGACCTGAGCAAGCCGGTGATCGCCACCGCCGATTGGGAGAGCTGCGTGCGCGGCGCCGACATCGTGGTCGAGGCCTCGCGCCTGCAACGGCCCGAGCCCCTACTGAGGACCGAATGGATCAGTCCGGGTGCGCTGGTGGTGCCCTACGGCACGATGAGCGCGGTCGAACTCTCGCTCACCGACATCATGAGCAAGCTGGTGGTCGACGACTGGGGCCAGTGCCAAACGGGGCCCTTCGGCAGCCTGCGCGCGCATGTCCAGGCCGGCAAGTTGAGCGCGGCCACGCTGCACGCCGAACTCGGCCAGATCGTGGCCGGCCTGAAACCCGGCCGCGAGCGCGACGACGAGACCTGCCTGTTCTGGCACCGCGGGCTGTCGCTGTCGGACATCGCCCTGGGCGCAGCGATGCTGGCCAAGGCCCAAGGACTGGGCATCGGGCAACGATTGCGCTATGCCTGAGGCCCGGCGCGCATGATCGCCAACGCCCGCATGTACTCGCTCAATGCGGCCATGCGCGAGGCTTGGCGAAGCCTGCTGCAATGGGTGATCGACCGCGCGGAAGTCGAGGTCACCGTGATCGACTATCCCGCGCCGCAGCCGCTGCCTGCCCTGTGGGCGCGCGACGACCTCGGCTGCGTCTTCATGTGCGGCTACCCGCTGGCGCGCAGCCAGCCGATGCCCACACTGCTGGCGGCGCCGCGGCCGAGCCCGGCACGCTATGGCGGCCAGCCGGCCTACTGGACCGACATCGTCGTGCGCGCCGATTCGGGCATCACGTGCCTGGACGATGCCTGGGGCCAGCGAATGGCCTATACAACGCCGGATTCGATGTCGGGCTGCGTGGCGCCGCGCCGCTTCTTTGCACCGCATGCGCAGGCGCGCGGTGGGCGTCTGTTCTCATCCATGGTCGGCCCGTTGCTGACGCCTCGCGGTGTGGTCGATGCGCTGCTCGCGGGCGAGGCCGACCTCGCGCCGCTCGACAGCTATGCCTTTGACCTGCTGCGGCTGCACGAGCCTGAACTCGTCGCGCCTTTGGCCGTGATCGCATCCACGCCGCCGACGCCGATCCCGGCGCTGGTCGGCGCAGCCGGGATGGATCCGGCCGCCGCGGCGCGCCTGACGCAGGCCCTGCTCGAAGTCGAGTTCGCCGCGGCCATGGCCCCGCAGCGCGCCGCGCTGCTGCTGCACGGGTTCGCACGGATTTCGGCCCCTGAGTACCATGCAACCATCGAAGCGGCCGATCAAGCCGACGCGATGGGCTACCCTGATCTGGCCTGAACTGAACCCCCTACAGGAGTCACACCATGTTCGTCACCCGCCTCCTGGCCATTGCTGCCAGCGCCTTAGCCCTGGTCGCCGCACCGGCCCTGGCTCAGGTCAAGATCGGCTCGAAGAATTTCACCGAGCAATTCGTCGTCGCCGAGATCTATGCCCAGGCCCTCGAAGGCGCAGGCATCAAGGTCGAGCGCAAGCTCAACCTCGGCGGCACGCTGATCGCACACAAGGCGCTCGAGGAAAAACAGATCGATCTCTACCCCGAGTACACCGGCACGATGCTGCTGGTCGTGTTGAAGAGCGAGGTGATGACCGACCGCAAGGCGGTCTACGACAAGGTGCGCACCGAATACGCGGCCAAGGGCTTCACCGTCCTCAATGAAGCGCCGATGAACAACACCTACAACATGGTGGTGCGGCCCGAGACGGCGGCTGCCTACAAGCTGGAAACCCTGTCCGACCTGGCCAAGGTGGCCAAAGAACTCAAGCTCGGCGCCGGCCCCGAGTTCCGCGACCGCAAGGACGGCCTGCCCGGCCTGAAGGCCAAGTACGGCATCGAGTTCAAGGAAGACCTGCAGATGGCGATCGGCCTGCGCTACCAGGCGCTGTCGGGCAAGCAGATCGACGTCGTCAACGGCTACGCCACCGACGGCATGATCGCCGCGCTGAAGCTGAAGCGCCTGAAGGACGACAAGAATCTCTGGCCGCCCTACTACTTGGCGCCGGTCGTGCGCAAGGAAGTGCTCGACGCCAACCCGAAGATCGCCGAGGTGCTCAACAGCGTGAGCCCGCTGCTCGACGAAGCGACGATGGCCGACCTGAATTTCAAGGTGGACGGCGACAAGCAGGAGCCCAAGGACGTCGCTCGTGCATTCCTGAAGGCCAAGGGTGTCCTGAAGTAGTCGTGCCGGCCGCCGCCCCGATCACCCTGCGCGGCAGCGGCGTCGCGATCGCCGATGTGGTTCGCGTCGCCCGCGGCGGCGCACCGGTTGCACTGGCGGCCCAGGCGCGCGCGCGCGTCGTTGCGGCGCGCGCTGTCGTCGACCGGTTGGTGGCCTCGGATCAGTCGATCTACGGCCTGACCACCGCGCTCGGTGCCAATACCGGGCAGGCCATACCCGAAGCCGAACGCAGCGAGTACCAGCTGCGTGCGGTGCGCGCACGTGCCGTCGGCGTCGGGCCGTCGCATGCCACCGAAGTCGTGCGGGCCATGATGTTCGCGCGCCTAGCCGGCATGGCCGTCGGCGGCTCCGGTGTCTCGCCTGCGGTGCTCGACGCGCTGACCGCGATGCTCAACGCGGGCGTGCACCCGCTGGTGCCGTCGATCGGCTCGATCGGGGTGGCCGATCTGGCGCCGCTGTCGCACCTGGCGCTGCCGCTGGTCGGCGAGGGCCAGGCCGAGTTCCGCGGCGAGCAGTTGCCCGGGCGCGAAGCGCTGGCGCGCGCCGGCCTGCAGCCGGTGACGCTGGCGGCGAAGGACGGCCTGGCGCTGATCAGCGCGAACGCGGCCACGGTCGGCCACGCGGCCCTCATGCTGCACGACGCCGCCATGGCGCTCGACGCGCTGAATGTCGCTGCGGCGCTCAGCTTCGAAGCCTTTGCCGCCAACCTCAGCCCGCTCGACGCGCGCGTTCAGGCGGCGCGCCCGGCACGCGGGCAGGTGGCGATCGCCCAGCGGCTGCGCGACCTGCTGGCCGGCAGTGGGCTGTGGATTGAGGGCGCGGCGCGCCGGGTACAGGACCCGCTGTCGCTGCGCTGCGTGACCCAGATGCACGGCGCAGCGCTCGCCGCATTGCACCTGCTGCGCGACGATATCGAACTCGAACTCAACAGCGCCGCCGACAGCCCGCTGGTGCTCTTGGACGCAGGTGAGCTGGTGTCGAACGGCAACTTCCACATCCCGGCGCTCGCGCTCGCACTCGATGGCCTGGGCCTGGCGCTGGCGCAGGTGGCGATGCTCTGCGTCATGCGCTGCCAGAAGCTGTATTCGCCCGCGTTCTCGGGCCTGCCCTTGCAGCTGACCCGGCTCGGTCCGGCGCACTCTGGCTTTGCGACGGTGCAAAAGACGCTGACCTCTTTGCACAACCGCATCCGGCACCTCGCCAACCCGGCCTCGCTCGACAGCCTGCCAGTGTCCGAAGCCGTCGAGGACCATGCGCCGATGGCCCCCAATGCGGTGGCGAACATCGAGTCGATGTTGCAGCCCCTGCGCTACCTGGCCGCGATCGAGTTGCTCAGCGCCGCGCAGGCGGCGGACTTGCGGGCGGTGCCTGTTGCCACGATGGGTCAGGGCGCGGCCGCGGCCTACGCCGCAGTGCGCGCCACAGTGCCGATGCTGGTTGAAGACCGGCCGCTCGGGCCGGACATCGAGACTGTGGCCACGACGATTGGCGCCGGTGGCCTGCCGGCCACTGATCTGCTCGCCCTATGAAGTGGCTGCTTGGCAACTGGGACCAGGTGCTCGTCGCGCTGTACGAGCATGTGCTGATCGTGCTGATCACGATGCTGATCGCCTCGGCAATTTCGCTCGTGATCGGCATCTGGGCCGCGCGGCGCGAGCGCGTGCTGCATTGGGCCCTGGCCAGCACCGGGATCCTCTACACGGTACCCACGCTGGCCTTTCTGGCGCTGCTGATCCCGATCGTCGGGCTGGGTCGCAGCAACGCCATCATCTGCATGGTCGCGTTCTCGCTGATGATCCTGATCCGCAATGTCGCGATCGGCATCCGCGGCGTCAGCGCCGAGGTGATCGACGCCGCACGCGGCATGGGCATGACCGCGCGCCAGGTGCTGCTGCGCATCGAGCTGCCATTGGCCGCGCCGGTCATCGTGGCCGGCCTGCGCATTGCGACGGTGACTGTGGTGAGTGTCGCGGTCGTCGCGGCCTACGTGAACGCCGGCGGGCTGGGCACGCTGATCTTCAGCGGCATCAGCAACAACCACGGCCCCAAGATCTGGGTCGGCGCGCTCACCGCATGCGCGTTGGCGATCGTCACCGACACGGCCCTGGCCGGGTTCGAAAGACGGCTGCGCCAGCGCGCCGTCTGAGGCTTGCGGCGCGACCACCCATGATCTTCGTCGAGGCCTGGCAATTCATCGTCCTGCATCCGCAGCGCTTTCTCGACGCGCTGATCACGCATGTCGAGTTGTCGGCCGCGGCCCTGGGCCTGGCGATCCTGATCGCGGTGCCGCTGGGCGTCTGGTTGTCGGTGCACCCGCGTTCGGCACAGGCGGCAATCGCCGGCGCCAATGTCGGCCGCACCCTGCCCTCGCTGGCGGTGCTTGCGCTGGCCATGCCCTTGCTCGGCACCGGTTTTGCGCCGGCACTGTTTGCGCTGACGCTGCTGGCCCTGCCACCGATCCTGATCAACACCTGGACCGCCGTGCGCCAGGTCGACCCCGATGTGGTCGATGCGGCGCGCGGCATGGGCATGACCCGCGGCGAGATCATTCGCAGCGTGGAGTTGCCACTGTCGCTACCGGTCATCTTTGCCGGCATCCGCACGGCGGCAGTCCAGGTCGTGTCGGGCGCGGTGCTGGCCTCCTACATCGGCGGCGGCGGCCTGGGCGACTTCATCACCACCGGCATCGCGATGATGGCCATGCCGCAATTGATCGTCGGCGCGATTCCAGCGACGCTGCTGTCGATTGGCGTTGACCGCCTGTTCGGCGCGCTGCAGCGGGCGTTGACACCCCCCGGGATGCGCGACGCATGATTGAACTCGAGGCCCTGACCAAACGCTTCGCAGGCGCGCAGCGCCCGGCGGTCGACCACCTGAGCCTGTCGATTCCTGCCGGCGAAGTCTGCGTGCTGATCGGCCCCTCGGGCTGCGGCAAGACGACCACGATGCGCATGATCAACCGCATGATCGAACCCGACGCTGGGCGGATCCACGTTGCCGGGCGCGATGTGATGGCACTCGATGCGGTCGAGCTGCGGCGCAGCGTCGGCTACGTGATCCAGCATGTCGGCCTGTTCCCGCATTGGTCGATTGCCGAGAACGTGGCCACCGTGCCGCGCCTGTTGGGTTGGAACGAGGCGCGCATCACGCGCCGCGTTGATGAGTTGATGACGCTGGTGGGCATGGACCCGGCGCAGTACCGCGCGCGCTTCCCACGCGAGCTCTCAGGCGGGCAGAAGCAGCGCGTTGGTGTGGCGCGTGCGCTGGCCGCCGACCCGCCGGTGATGTTGATGGACGAGCCCTTCGGCGCCATTGACCCGATCACGCGCGCCCGGTTGCAAGACGAGTTCCTGAAAATCCTGCAGGCCTTGAAGAAGACGATCGTCTTCGTGACCCACGACATCGACGAGGCCCTCAAGCTCGGCGACCGCATCGCCATTCTTCGCGATGGCGCGCTGGTTCAGTACGACACGCCGCAGGCCCTGCTCGCCCGACCGGCCGATGCCTTCGTCGAAGCCTTTGTCGGTGCCGACCGGACGCTGCGACAGCTCGCCCTGGTGCGCGCCGACGCGGCGTGCGGGCCGGTTGTACCGTTGGACCACGCACACCATATCGCCGGCGCGGCGAACCTGCGCGAAGCCCTGGCCACCATGCTGGCGGCGGGTGTCGACAGCCTGGCGGTGGTCGACGCCGGCGGTGCGGTGCAGGGCGTGGTGACGATGGCCGGTCTGCGCGAGCGCACGCTCAAGCGCTGACGAGGCCGTGGTAGAGCGCAAGGTAGCTCGCCGCCGCCGTGTCCCAGCCGAAGCGCTGGTCCATGGCGCGACGGCGCACCGTGCGCCAGTCGCGCGGCCGGGCCCACAGGGCAAAGGCGCGGCGCAGGGCGCGGGTGAGTTCGGCTGCGTCGAAGCGATCGAACACGAATCCGGTGGCCCGCTCGTCGGCCATGTCCTCCAGCGTGCAATCGACCACCGTGTCAGCCAAGCCGCCGGTGCGGTGCACGAGAGGCAGGCTGCCATATTTCAAGGCATACAGCTGCGTCAGGCCGCAGGGCTCGAATCGCGAAGGCACCAGCGTGACATCACTGGCGGCAAAAATGCGGTGTGACAACGCCTCGTCGTAGCCCTGGCGCAGGGCCACTTGCCGCGGGTGGGCCTGGGCGGCTCGCGCAAAGGCAGCTTCAAGGTCCGCGTCGCCGGTACCGAGCACGACCAGTTGCCCGCCGCGCTCGACGATAGCCGGCAGCGCCTCGGCCACCAGGTGCAGGCCTTTCTGTTCGGTCAGGCGGCTGACGACCGTGAACAGCGGCGCATCGTTCTGCACCGCGAGACCACAGTCGCGCTGCAGTGCCGTCTTGCACGCCACCTTGCCGGTCATTTTCTCGGCGCTGTAGCGGCGTGCGATCGCCGTGTCGTCAGTCGGGTTCCACACCGATGCGTCAACGCCGTTCAAGATGCCCGACAACAAGGCACTGCGCTCGCGCAACAGCCCGTCCAGCCCGCAGCCCAGCTCCGTGCCCTGGATTTCAAGCGCATAGCCCGGGCTCACGGTGGTGATGCGGTCGGCGTAAAAGATACCGGCCTTCATGAACGCGACCTGGCCGTGGAACTCCACGCCATGCAAGGTATAGGCCTCGGCCGGCAGGCCCAGCTCGCCGAACACCGTCGGCGCAAACAAACCCTGGTAGGCCAGGTTGTGTACCGTAAAGACGCTGCGCGCATGGCTAGCGCCTGCGGCACGCGAGAACGCCAGGTACGCGGGCGCAAGCCCGGCATGCCAGTCATGGCCGTGCACGACCTGCGGCAACCAGCCGGGATCGAGCCCCTCGGCAAGCCGCGTGGCGGCCAGTCCAAGCAACGCAAAGCGCCGGTGGTTGTCGGCGTAGGCCGCGCCACTCGCGTCGCCGTAGGGGTTGCCGGGACGGGAATACAACGCATCGTGATGCACCAGATAGGCCGGCACGCCTCGCAGCGAGGGCGCGGCGAAGCGGCCCGCCAGCAGCCGGGCCGGTGCGCCGCCCCACGGCGCGGCAATCTGCCCCATCTCACGCATGTCCGTCAGCGCCGCCTCGATCGACGGGAACGCCGGCAACAGGACGCGCGCATCGGCGCCCGCCTGAGCCAGTGCGGCCGGCAAAGCGCCGAGCACATCGGCCAGGCCGCCGGTCTTGAGCACTGGGAAGATTTCGGCGCCGACGTGCAGCACGCGCAGTGCTGCCGCCTTGCGCCGCGACAGCGCAGGCAGGATCACAAGCGCGCCAACATTTCGCGGGTGATCAGCACCACGCCGTCGTCGGTGCGCTCGAAGCGCGCAGCGTCGCTTGCCGCGTCTTCGCCGACCACCATGCCTTCGGGCAATGTGCAGCCGCGGTCGATCACGACTTTGCGCAAGCGGCAGGTGCGTTCGATCGTCACGCCGGGCAGGATGACAGCCTGATCGATGTTGCAAAACGAATCGATGCGCACGTTGGAGAACAGCACCGTATTGGCCACATGCGAGCCGCTGACGATGCAGCCGCCGGACACGAGCGTGTTGACCGTCATGCCGTGAGAACCGTTGCGGTCGGGGATGAACTTGGCCGGCGGCAGTTGGCGCTGATGCGTCCAGATCGGCCACTCGGTGTCGTAGATGTCGAGTTCGGGGTTGATCGTGGCCAGATCAAGATTGGCCGACCAGAAGGCATCGATGGTGCCGACGTCGCGCCAGTACGGTGGCGCGCCGTTGGGGTTGGCGATGCAGCTCATGCCGAACGGGTGCGCCAGCGCGCGGCCCTCGGCCACGACGCGCGGGATCACGTCCTTGCCAAAGTCGTGTTTGGAACAGGCGTCGGCAAGGTCCTGTTCGAGCAACTGGTAGAGATAGTCGGCATCGAAGACATAGATGCCCATGCTGGCTAGCGCCACATCCGCATTGCCGGGCATCGGCGGCGGGTCGGCAGGCTTCTCGACCCATCTGACGATCTTGCGTTGCTCATCGACCGCCATCACGCCGAACGCGCTGGCTTCCATGCGCGGCACTTCGATGCAACCGACGGTGCAGCCATTGCCGCGCTGCACATGGTCTTCGAGCATCAGCGAGTAGTCCATCTTGTAGACATGGTCGCCGGCGAGCACGACGATGTATTCGGGCTTGGACGACTGGATGATGTCCAGGTTCTGGAACACGGCATCGGCCGTACCGCGGTACCAATGCTCTTCATCCACGCGCTGTTGCGCCGGCAGCAGGTCGACCATCTCGTTCAGCTCGGCGCGCAGGAAGCTCCAGCCGCGCTGGATATGGCGCAGCAGAGAGTGGCTCTTGTACTGGGTGACGACGCCGATGCGCCGGATTCCCGAGTTGACGCAGTTGGACAGCGCGAAGTCAATGATGCGGAACTTGCCGCCGAAGTACACCGCTGGCTTGGCGCGCTTGTTGGTCAGCTGCTTCAGCCGCGAGCCTCGGCCACCGGCCAGCACCAGCGCCACCGTGCGGCGCACGAGCTGGTGCGGTTGCGAGCCTGAAGCGGCAGTGGCTTGTCGATCCATAGCATCACTCCCCGGCGCCGTCGGTGCGCCTGCGAACATTCTGCGACAGACATCGTCATACCGGCATGAGGGCACACCCGAAATGAGTTGACGGATGGGCATCGTGACCGACACCTGTATCCCGTAGATGTATGGTCGCAAACTCGCCAGTCGACTGCCCTAGAGACCATCCGCTGGCCGTCCAACAATAGCGTACGCTGACTCGGAGGTGAGATCTTGCTTGGCGTAGTCGATCGTTTGCTAGGTGTTGGCCTCTTCTGCCTCGCTCGTCTCTTCTACAGGGCTGAGATCGAGAATGTGCTCTCCAGCCTGGAACGACAACTATCCAGAGTCGATCGATTTGGTGACCACGCTTCGTTCAGACATGCGGTCAATGCGCTGATTGCAGCCGAGGATCGGCGATTCATGAGCCACTCTGGCGTGGACGTCAGGGGTGTTGCACGCGCCTTCGCCGTCTATGTGAGTCGGCGTCGGTTGCAGGGAGCGAGCACGATCACTCAACAACTCGTTCGGGTGGTAACGCGGGACTACCGTCGCTCCGTGGAGCGGAAGTTGAAGGAGCTGTGTATCGCATGTGTCGTCGACCGCCGTGTGTCGAAAATAGACCAAGCAGAGCTCTATCTTGTGCTTGGCTACTACGGCTGGCGAATGAATGGGCTGCGACAAGCCCTCTTACGTTTGAGCTTCGCTCTTCCGCTTAAAAGGTTGGAGGCTGCGCAACTCGTCGCAAGGCTGCGCTACCCAGAGCCAGCTAGCCCAACGTTGGAACAGGCGTCAATGATTAACAGGCGAGCCAATTACATTGCCGCTCGCATGGAAGGGTGAGGCGTATTTGTGGCAACGCTCAGACAGCAACCGTTTGACGTGGGCGGAGACGCACACTTGCCGGCTGCCTCCCACCTAAATCCTGAAGAGTTGACACACGGGATTCGAAACCTGACAAGCGATGAGCTAGTCAACTTTGTACGCGCGTACGTCCAGGAACGCACACCAGCAGCGTTTTCCAAAATGCCACTGTTGTGGGAGGCGGTCCGGGTGTGGCTGGCAAGTCGATGCGGTGTGCACCCCAGGGAAATCGGACTCAGTGGAAGTTCGCAATTGGGCTACTCGATTGTCGAATCAAAGAGCTGGGCTCCATTTGACCGAAAGAAGTCCGATCTAGACCTGTTCTTTGTGAGCTCCGCTCAATACGCAAAGGTGGAAGCCGAAGCACGACGCTTCGTCGCCACGAACACCGACAGCCCTCGATATAGAGATCAGGCCCAGACTATCGGCCGGCTACTTCAAAAAGGATGGGTTGATGTAAAGCACATTCCGGCAAATCACGGTAAGCGGCCAGCGATCCCACCTTGAACCGCCGCTGGATAGCGGCCAGCATGGTGTCCACCTATGTCTGAGGTGGACACCATGCAAATCAAGAGTGCGCCGCGGCGGCGCCACGCCGCTGAACTCAAGGCCCGGGTGCTG
>JANMSS010000288.1:0-2827 GCA_031389585.1 Burkholderiales bacterium
CCCGCCGATGCAGATCAACGACCCCGAGCACACCAAGCTGGCGATCTGGGTCGGCGGCAAGAACTCCAACGCCCGCAGCAAGCCGACCTTCATGAAGATGGTCGCCTCGGGCATTCCGAACAACCCGCCGCGCTGGCCCGAAGTGTCGGCCATCGTCAAGAAGATCCTCTACACCTACAAGGAAGATGCCCGCTCCTGGGAACGCGTGTCCGACTGGGTCGAGCGCATCGGCTGGCCGCGCTTCTTCGAGAAATGCGACCTGCCCTTCACCAAATACCTGATCGACGACTGGCGCGGCTCGCGGGCCAGCCTGAACGCGTCGACGCATATCCGCTTCTAGAGATGACACCCACCCCCGAAGCGGCTTCGCCGCTCCCCCTCAAGGGGGCAACGCCAGCGGCCGGGCAAAGCCCGATCCGCGGCGTTCGCTTGGATAGACCCTGCGTTTCATGCATTGTGCTTGGCGCGCAGCACAGTGAAGCGCTGACATGAAATTCGGCTTGATGGTCAGCGAGGGACCCTACACGCACCAGGCCAGCGACACGGCATACCAGTTCGCCGTGGCGGCGATTGCCAAGGGCCATGAGGTTCAGCGCGTGTTCTTCTATCACGACGGCGTCTACAACGCGAGCAAGCTGACCGAGCCACCGCAGGATGACCGGCATATCGTCAACCGCTGGTCGGCGCTGCAGGCCGAGCATGGCGTCGATCTCGTCGTCTGCGTCGCTGCGGCCCTGCGTCGCGGCATCAAGGACGAGGTGCTGGCGCCGGGTTTCCGCATCTCGGGCCTAGGACAGTTGGTCGACAGCGGTATCAAGGCTGACCGCTTCGTGACCTTCGGAGATTGACGATGAAGAAATTCATGTTCGTCAATCGCAAGGCGCCCTTCGGCACCATTCACGCGCTTGAAAGCCTGGAGGTGGTTCTGATTGCCGCCACTTTTGACCAGGATGTGAGCCTTGTCTTTCTGGATGACGGTGTCTACGAACTCGTTAAGGGCCAGAACAGCAAGGGGCTGGGCATCAAGAACCATTCGCCCACCTACCGTGCGCTCGATGGCTACGACGTCGAGAAGCTGTACGTCGAACGCGAGTCGATGGAGATGCGCGGCTTGACCGAAGCCGATCTGCTGGTTCCGGTCGAAGTGCTGGACAGCGCCGCGATGGCCGACCTGATGGCCGAGCAGGATGTGATCCTGAGTTTTTGAGGCCTGAAGCGCCATGCTGCACATCGTCAACAAATCGCACACCCAGACCAATTCGCTGCAGAGCTGCCTGCGCCTGGCCAAGCCGGGGCAGGCCGTGCTGCTGATCGAAGATGCCGTCTATGCGGCCACCGCGGGCGGCGCCGACTCGTCGGGCGTGATCGAGGCGCTCGCGCACTTGAAGGTCTATGCGCTGCAACCCGATGTCGATGCGCGTGGTATGGCCGGCAAGCTGATCGACGGCGTCACCGCGATCGACTATGCCGGTTTCGTCGATCTGGTCACTGAGCACTCGAACAATCAATCCTGGCTCTGACCGAGCCGCTCTTCACTCATCCCGCAGCAGGAGACCCCCATGGGCATCGAAGTCAACGGCATCACCTACGAAACCGACGAAGAGGGCTATCTGATGAACCTCTCCGAATGGACCGAGGACATCGCCAACGCCATCGCCAAGACCGAGAACGTCGACATGTCGACCAGTCACTGGGAGGTCGTGAACTTCCTCCGCGAGTACTACAACGAATACCAGATTGCCCCGGCGGTGCGCGTGCTGACCAAGGCCATCGGCAAGCAGCTCGGCCCCGACAAGGGCAACAGCAAGTACCTCTACGAGTTATTCCCCTACGGCCCGGCCAAGCAGGCCTGCAAGATCGCCGGCCTGCCCAAGCCGACGGGTTGCGTGTGAAATGAATCCCCCCCGAAGCGGCTTCGCCGCGCCCCCCAGGGGGGGCGCCGCTGGCGGACCGGCGAAGCCGGATCCGCGGCGTCCGCTTGGGTTTGCTGCGCCGGCGCTCGGCGAGGGACGCGCTGGTGCGACGGGCCAGGCGTTGGGCGCCCCGGCGCTGGCCTGAGCCGCGCTCGGCCTGTCGAATCAGCACGGGCCTGGCCATGAGCCTCCTGACGATTGCCTTCGCCGCACTGCTGTACATCGCCGCGGCGGTGATGATCGTCGGCCTGGCCGTCACGATCCGCCGCTATGTGCGCGTGCCGGCGCCGCTGAGAATCCCCACCACGCCGGCGCCGACCACATCCACCGGCGTCGCGCTGCGCCTGACCCGCGAGGTGGTCTTCTTCGAGAGCCTGTTCAAGGCCAGCAAGTGGACCTGGGTCTTCGGCTGGATGTTCCATGCCGCGCTGTTGCTGGTGCTGCTGCGCCATCTGCGCTATTTCCAGCAGCCGGTGTGGACGCCGATCGTCTGGGTCCAGGCCATCGGCACCTATGCCGGTTTCGCCTTGGCCATCGGGCTGGCCGGCCTGTGGGCCCGGCGCTGGCTGGTGGACCGTGTGCGCTACATCTCGACGCCATCCGACCACCTGCACCTGGCGCTGTTGCTGGCGATCGGCCTCACGGGACTGGGCATGCGCTTCGTCGCCCCGACCGACATCGTCGCCCTGAAGGCCTTCACGCTCGGACTGCTTCGCTTTGATCTGCAGCCGCTGCCGGCCGACCCATTGTTGTTGCTGCACCTGGCGCTGGTGGCGCTGCTGATGCTGATCTTTCCGATCAGCAAACTGCTGCACGCGCCGGGCCTGTTCTTCAGCCCGGGACGCAACCAAGCCGACAACTCGCGCGAGACGCGCCATGTCGCGGCCTGGGCTGCGGCGCTCGACAAGAAGCAG
>JANMSS010000051.1:0-10589 GCA_031389585.1 Burkholderiales bacterium
TGGCGAGCCCACCGGCATCGTCGAGCTGCCGGTCGAGTGGATCCGCGACGACGCGGTGTACTTCAACATGAACCGCTTCCAGGCCCTGCGGCCCTACACGGCGCCCACCACCGTGCTCGACATCTTCCGGCGCGAGTTCGACCAGGCTTGGGCCGAGGGCGGCCTGTTCCTGCTAACCATGCACCCGCATGTGATCGGCTACCGTTCGCGCATCTTCATCCTGGAAGAACTGATCCGCCACATGCAGGCCCAATCCGGGGTCTGGTTTGCCACGCACCGCGACGTGGCGCAGCATGTCAAGGCGTTGATCTGAACCATGGCATTTTCGAGCCGCCAGGCCGCCCCCAAGCCTGTCCTGAGCCTGGTCGAAGGGGCGAATACCGCAGCGCGTAGCGCGGAGGTTGCCTGATGAGCCGCCTGTCCTGCGTCGCCCGCGTCAAGCGCTTCTTCGACGACGGCGGGTTCTTCACCGAGCTGGCACGACGGGTGGCGATCCGCACCGAGAGCCAGGAGCCGGCGAGCCGGTCCGCGCTGCAGCGCTACCTCGTCGACGAAATGACGCCCAGCCTGAACACGCTGGGCTTCGAGTGCCGCGTCTTCGACAACCCCGACCCCCGGGGTGGCCCGTTGCTGGTGGCGCGCCGCTCCGAGGGCGAGGGGCCCACCCTGCTCAGCTACGGCCACGGCGACGTGGTGCGGGAGGATAGGAAGGAATTTCAAACGCCCTTTCCCTGCCCGTGGCAGGGCCCGGTACAGGACTCGACGCTCTCGGCGCGGCCACTGGAGTCGACAGCGGCCTGGTGAGCGACGGTGAACCTGGCCGCAAAGGCCAGTCAGTGGGGTCGTCTACGGGTCAACCCGGGCGATCGGGCCGCTTCCGCCCGTACCGGAGAGCGCCAGACGCAGCTGGCCCCCTCGGCCCCGGGCGCCGGGCCGCCTGAACGCAAAGCTTGAGCCTCGATCAGGCCGCGTGGAGCAGTGTCTGCCCACGCGCCGGAGCGCGCGGTGGTGCGCGAGCCTGTAGCCCCAGGTGGGTGAGGATGCGCTCGATGACCGGCGCCGCCAGGATCGCGGCGATGATGTTGAGCCGCCGGCAAGCGGCCGGCCGTGGGCGACGGCTGATGGCCGGTTACAGCCACCGAACCGCACCACTTAACGGTCAGCTCAGCACTTGTTTGTTGACCTTCAAGCCGCTCGATCCGGGGTTTCCGAGCGAGCCGATTGCAGGCGGCGCCACTCGTTCAATCGAATGCGAGCCGCCTGTCAGCGCACCGTCGCGACCAGCATCGGTGCGAACAGCGCAGCGATGCCGAGAAACGAAACGAACCCAACCACCGCGGCGCCCGCAGCGCATCGGTTAGGGTCGCTCCTTCACAGCTGACAATAAGACCGACACTATGCTCTACCGCCGCCTGGGCCGCACCGGCCTCAAGCTCAGTGCCCTCTCGCTCGGCTCCTGGGTCACGTACCACAACCAGGTCGACCCGAAGGCCGCCGTAGAGATGATGGCCGCGGCGTATGACGCCGGCGTCAACTTCTTCGACAACGCCGAGGCCTACGCCGCCGGACGCAGCGAAGAGGTGATGGGCGCGGCGTTGAAAACGCTGGCCTGGCCGCGTTTGAACTACGTCGTGTCGACGAAGTTCTTCTGGGGCCTGGACCGCCAGGGCGAGGCCGTCAATCGCAAGGACACGCTGAACCGCAAGTACCTGATGCAGGCCATCGACGGCTCGCTGCAGCGCCTGGGCCTGGAGCACATCGACATCGTCTACTGCCACCGGCCCGACCCGCAGACGCCGGTCGAGGAGACTGCGCGTGCGATGAGCGACATCATCAGCCAGGGCAAGGCGCTCTACTGGGGCACCAGCGAGTGGCCGGCCGACGCCATCCGCGCCGCGTGGAAGGCTGCCGACCGCTTTGGGTGGCACAAGCCGGTGGTCGAGCAGCCGCAATACAACCTGTTCGCCCGCCGCCGCGTCGAGCGCGAGTACGCGCCGCTGTGCGACCGCCTCGGCCTGGGCCTGACCACCTGGAGCCCGCTGGCCTCGGGCCTGCTGACCGGAAAGTACGCCGCTGGCGTTCCCGACGACAGCCGCGGCGCGATGGCGTCGATGGCCTTCCTGCGCGAGGGCCTCACGCACCCGGCGAAGAACGCCGCGGTCAAGCAGTTGGAGCCGATCGCGGCCGAGCTCGGCGGCAGCGTCGCGCAAATGGCACTGGCCTGGGCGGCCAGCAACCCGCGGGTCAGCTCGGTCATTACCGGGGCCTCGAAGCTGGCGCAGCTGCAATCGAACCTCGGCGCGCTGGCCTTGCTCGAGAAGCTGACGCCCGCGGTGCTCAAGCGCATCGACAAGCTGACCAAGGGCGTGGCGGATTGACTCTTGATGACGGGTCGTCCTCACGACCCGCGCCGACGCGTCGCCAGCCCGGCTAGCAGCCCGGCTAAGCCCGCGCCGGGCCGCCCCAAGCGGGCGACGCCCCCTTGGGGGGCCGACGCCGCAGGCGTCTTGGGGGCGGCTAAGCGCGAGCGATTCGCCGGCCGCGCGGGCGGGTCGCGCACGGCTCAATCGGGGGCCAGCATGCGTTGCGGGTCAACCCAGGCGTCGAAGTCGGCCGCGCTGACGCCACCCACGGCCAGCGCCGCCTCGCGCAGGCCCAGGCCGCCGGTATGCGCATGCTTGGCGATCAACGCCGCGCGGTCGTAGCCGATATGCGGGACCAGCGCGGTCACCAGCATCAGCGAACGCGCGAGCGTGTCCTGCGTGCGCGCGGCGTTGACCTCGAGGCCTTCGACGCAATGGGCCGCAAAGCTCGCCATCGCATCCGCGAGCAGGCGCAGGCTGTCGAGCACGTCGTACGCAATCAGCGGCTTGTACACGTTGAGCTCGAAGTGGCCCTGGCTTGCCGCGATGCCGATCGCCACGTCGTGACCCATCACCTGGGCGCAGACCATGGTCAGCGCCTCGACCTGCGTCGGGTTGACCTTGCCCGGCATGATCGAACTGCCGGGCTCGTTGGCGGGCAGGCGCAGTTCGCCGAGCCCGGCTGCCGGGCCGCTGCCCATCAGGCGAATGTCGTTGGCGATCTTGTTCAGGGCCACGGCCAGCATCTTCAGTGCACCGTGCAAGCCCACGAGCGCCTCATGGCCGGCCAAAGCGGCAAACAGGTTGTCGGCGACGACGAAGGGGGCGTTCAGCCGGGCGGCCAGTGCCGACGCGACGCGAACGCCGAATTCGCGATGCGTGTTCAGACCGGTGCCGACGGCGGTGCCGCCGATCGCCAGGGCATGCACCGCGGGCAATGCGCGGCGCAACGCGGCCTCGCCGATGGCGAGTTGGGCGTCGTAGCCGCCGAATTCCTGGCCGAGCGTGACCGGCGTGGCGTCCTGCAGATGGGTACGGCCGACCTTGACCGTGCTGTCGAACGCCCGCGCCTTGGCCAGCAGGGCGCTGCGCAGCCGGCTCAGCGAAGCCAGCAACGGGCCGGTGTGCAGCACCGCGGCAATGTGCATCGCGGTCGGGAAGACATCGTTCGACGACTGGCCGAGATTGACCTCGTCGTTCGGGTGCACGCAGCGAGCAGCACCCAGGCCGCCGCCGAGCGCCTGCGACGCGAGGCCGGCGATGACCTCATTCAGATTCATGTTGCTCTGGGTGCCCGAACCGGTCTGCCACACAGACAGGGGAAACTGGCTTTCGAACTCACCCGCTGCAACGCGCTGAGCCGCTGCGGCAATGGCCTGCGCCTTGGTCGCGTCGAGCAGGCCCAGGTCGCGATTCACCTCGGCGGCAGCGCGCTTGATCTCGGCCAACGCGCGCACGATCGCTGGCGGCATGCGCTGCTCGCCGATGGCGAAGTAACGCCGGCTGCGCTCGGTCTGCGCGCCCCACAGCGCATCGCCCGGGACGTCAATGGGCCCGAAGCTGTCGGTCTCCGTGCGGGCTGCAGACATGCCGATCCCCTCTGGTCGACGCAGGCAACGGGCCTGCCCGGCCGATGAGATCACAAATTGGCGTCGTCGTGCCCTGCCGAGGGCGTGGCGTTTTCGGTGAAGCTCGCGCGCACGATGGACGAGGGCCGCGCCTCGCGTGTCGATGCCCGCACGCGCTGATCCGACTGTCGCGCCAGTTGCAGCGAGGCCTGGCCGTCAAGCCAGCGACGGATGTTGAGTGCGTCCCGCGCGCGTGCAGACGGGGCCAGGGCGCCGATCAGCACCACACTCACCGTGCGACCCCCGGCGCGCAGGCTCATCGTCAGGCAGCGGCCAGCGTCGTTGGTGAAGCCGGTCTTTGACGACAGGATCTCCCAGCCGGGCTTGCCCACCAGGCCATTGGTGTTGCGCACCGCCCAGGGCTGTCCGTTGACCCGCACGGCGTGCGTGCGCTGGCTGGTGATCTGCGCAATCAAAGGGTAGGTGTTCGTGGCCTGCAGTACCTTGGCCATGTCGAGTGCACTGGCGTGATTGTCGGGGGACAAGCCGGTGGGCTCCACCAGTGTCGTCTGGGTCAGGCCCAGGGCCTCGATCTTGCGTTTCGTGGCCTCGGCAAAGGCCGCCGGCCCGCCGGGGTAGCTGCGCGCCAGCGCGGCCGCCGCATGGTTGTCCGATGCGATCAGGCTCAGTGCCAGCAGCGTGTCGCGAGCCACGAAGGCACCGACGGGCACACCAGCGCGGGTGTTCTTCAGTGTGTCCCGGTCGGCGTCGTCGATGCGCACGGGCTCACTCATGTCCTGCCCGGCGTCGAGCACGACCATGGCGGTCATGAGTTTGGTCAGCGACGCAATCGGCGCCGCGGTGGCCGCGTTCTTTTCAAGCAGCACCTCGCCGGTGATGTTGTCGATCACCACAACGCGCGCAGATCCAAACGAAAAGCCGTTGCCCCAGCAGGCGGAGCCGGCGGCGAGCCACAGTGCAAGAACGAGAGGTTTGAACACGCGAGGGCGCAATCTGAAACTTTCCGGCGAACGCCTGATGGGCGCTCAACGCCTTTATCGGCGAGTTCGCTGTCAGGAAAGCAGAACACTGGCGCCAAGCGCGACATGTGGCACGCAATCAATTCACGCGGGCGCGCAATGCAGCGGCAGCGGTGGCCAGCAAGGCGACAGCAGGCATCAGCCAAGCATCGGTGGCCTGCATCGTCGCCAGCGTCATGCCGGTGACGCCGCACCACAGCAGCGGTATGGGCCACAGCCACCAAGCCATCGACGGCTTGCGCGCTGTACCTGCAGCGGGCGCTGTACGCGGCCGCTGCAACAGCAGGCCCAGGGTGGCGAGCGCCGTCGGGTCGGGTGCCAGGCCAAACCACTCGGCCTGTTGCCAGGGCCGGCCGAGCAGCGGGCCGACCGCGGGCTGCAGCAGCAGGGCAAAGAGCAGCAGCCCCAGACCGAGCCGTTGCGTGCGGCCGGGCGGCGCGGCCTGGCCGCTACGCGCGCCGATCGAGGCCGCGCACAGCAGCAGGCCCTGGATCGCAAACGCAGCGGCGAACCAGGTCGCGGCCCAGTTGATGCTGGCAAAGCGCTGCCAATGAAAGGCCCAGGCCACCCACAGCCACGCGGCGGCCAGCAGCACGCAGGCCGCGCGCGGCGCCCATGCGCGGCGCTGCCACAGCGCCACCCACAGGGCCAGCCCAAGGGCCAGGGCCAAGAGGTGGCCGGGCCAGACCTCGGCGTTGTAGAGCTCGAACAGGCGGTAGTAGGTGCGCGGCGAGAACAGCAGAAAGTCCGACGGCCGGTAGGTCCACCACTCGGTCATCGTGGTGCCGCTGTCATAGCGCAGCGATGTGCGCTGCCATGCGCCGGCGCAGCGCCGAATCCGGCATCGGGCCGCGCGCGGCGCCCAGGTTCTGCCGCACATGGTCGACGCGGCTGGTGGCGGGGATTGCGCAGGTGACGGCCGGGTGCGAGACGATGAACTTGAGGACGAACTGCGCCCAGCCATCGCAGCCGAGTTCGCTCGCCGCCCAGGCCGGCAAACGGTGGCGCTGCAGCGCCTTGAGCAACTCGCCTTCACGGAACGGCCGGTTGGCGATGACGGCGATGCCGCGCTCGGCGGCCAGCGGCAGCAGACGCTGCTCGGCCTCGCGGTCGAGCGGGTTGTAGCTGAGCTGAATGAAGTCGATCGGCTGGCTGCGTGCAATGGCTTCCATGTCGCGGTGGCGCCGCCCCTCCGAGGTGGTGATACCGACGTAGCGCAATTGCCCCGCGGCCTTCATCGCCAGCAGCGTGGGCAGGTGCTCCTCCCAGTCGAGCAGGTTGTGCACCTGCAGCAGGTCGAATCGCGGCACGCCCCACAGGCGGCGCGAGGTCTCGATCTGGCCCGGGCCGCGCGCGCCGGAGGAGATCCAGACCTTGTCGGCGCTGAACAGGGGCGCCTTGCTGCCGATGCGCGCCAGGCCATGGCCGATGGTCGCTTGCGACGAGCCGTACATCGGCGACGAGTCGATCATGCGGCCGCCGCTCTCGAAGAAGGCGCGCATCACTTCGGCGCAGGCATCCTGCGCGACGCGGTCGTTGCCGACGTTGAAGGTGATCCAGCTGCCCAGGCCGACCCGCGGGATCGCCTCGCCGGTCGAGGGGATCGGCTTGCTGGCCACGGCCGCGACGGTCTGCGCCGCGCCAGCGCCGGGACACAGCAGTGCCGGGGCCAGCAGCGCAAGCCGCTGCAGAAGGTCGCGGCGGGATTCAGTCATTGACGCTGCGGCGAGGTGACATCAGTGCACCGATTCTCGCGTTGGTTGCCCGCCTCAATCCAGCTCGATGACGCGGTCGCCGGCGCCCGGCCGGCAGCCGTCGGCAATCGGCTGCCAGCCGCGGCGGATGACCACTTGGCGCTCGTTGTGGCACAGCTCAATGCGCTCGGCACCCGGCACGCGCTCGCGCACGAAGGCCTCGATCGACGCCGGCATGGTGATGCGAAATTGCAGCGCGAACAGGTCCTCCTGCGGATGATCGTCCTGGTGCAGCCAGGGGACGAAGGCGGCGGCGAACATCAGCAGATGCGAGCCGACCTCGAAGGGCCGCGGCGCGTAGCCCCGCTCAACCAGCCACGCCTGTGCGCGGGCGCGCAAGTCGTCGGTGTCGCCGAGCGCGCCCCAGGCGGTGGCCAGCAGTTCGACCACCCATTGATTGCAGTTCTGGTAGCGCAGACTGAACGCATAGGCATTGGCGCTGTAAGTCGCGGCCAGCAGCCGCAGCGCGCGCGCCTTGTCGAGCGCGGCGCGCTCCAGCGCGTCGGCCTGCGCGCGCGGCAACAGCACGATCGAGATGAACCCGGTCGCCGGATCATCGGTGCCCAGCAGGAAGCCGGCCAGGCCCTGGTCGTACAGCCGCGGCCGGCGCTCATCGCAGGCGTAGTAGAGCTGGCGCACCGACCAGGGCGTGTTTTCGCTGGCCTTCAGGCTCACGCCCGCATGCGAGTAGCGCACATTGAAGCGCCGCAGGTCCAGGCCCGAGCGTGAGATCAATGCGAGGGCCTGGCCGGAGTCGTCGAGCTCGCGCCTGACGATGGCCGCGAACTGGAGCAGGCGGTCCTGCTGCTGCGCCGTCATCGGCGACGCGCGGTCGCAGACGCGCAGTGAGGCCGACGCCGCATGGCCCGTGGCCGCGCAGGCCCACAGGGCCACCGCCAGCCACAGAGCGCGCATGCTCAGAGCTTGAGGGCGCGCGGCTCGAGCTCTCGGTGCCAGTCGTCGGCGAGCACCAGGAAGAACGCCTCGCGCCCACTCGTCGCATCGGCGCGCGCAAACTCCACCCCGTACGGGCGGGGGCGCGCGCTGACGATGTCGCCGGGCACGATCGGACGCTGCGCCAGCACTTGCTGCGGGAGCTCGAGCCAGAGAATGCCTTCCCCGCCCGGCTTCAATGTGGCCTGCAGGTGCAGCCGCAACATGCCCGGGCGTTCAGCCACCCCGGCGACCTCGATGACCTTGTAGTCGCCTTGGGCCGTGGTGGGTTTGCGCTCCGAACTGTTGCTTGAACCGGCACTCGAGTCGGACGCGCTGCCGAGCGAGGCCGAGCCCGCACTCGAGGCGGAGGAGGCCAGGCTGTCAGCGAGGCAGGGCGTCGCGGTGGCGACCAGAAGCAGCGTCAGGCTGGCAAGGCGGGTCAGGGGCATCAGGGCTCCTCAATGCAGTCGGCACAAGGCCTTGGCGGCGAGGATAACGCGCTACGTCTTGTTGCCTCTTGCTTTACTGCCGCCGGTATACGTCGGTGCTGAGGTAGCGCAGCCCGGAGTCGCAAACGATCGTCACCACCGTGGCGCCGGACCCGAGGCGCTGCGCGATGCGGATCGCAGCCACCACGTTGGCGCCCGAGGAGGTGCCGGCGAACAGACCCTCCTCACGGGCCAGGCGGCGCGTCATGGCTTTGGCATCGGCCGTGCTCACGGTCTGGATTTCGTTGACCCGCTCGGGCTCCCACAACGGCGGCAAAAAGCCGATGCCGATGCCTTCGATCTGGTGCGATCCGCTGGGCCCGCCCGACAGCACCGCCGACTCCGCGGGCTCGACGGCCACGATGTGGATGCCGGGGCGGTGCGCCCACAGCGCATGCGTGGCGCCGTGGATCGCATGCGCGGTGCCCACCGCATGCACGAAGGCGTCGACATTGCCGCCCGTTTGCGCCCAGATTTCTTCGCCGAGAGGCCGGTAGCCGCGGCTGGCGTCGCTGTTGTTGAGCTGATCGCAGTACCAATGGCCCGGGCGCTGGCTGAGCTCGGCGGCCTTGGCGATCATGGCCTTGATCAGCGCCGCGTTGATCTTCTTGTCGTCACTGACCACGTCGGTGATGTGCGCGCCGAAGCCTTCCATCATGCGGCGCTTCTCATCGCTGAAGGCGTCGGAAAAAACGATCTCGAGCGCGTAGCCCTTGACCGCGCAGACCAGCGCCAGTGAAATGCCGGTGGTGCCTGCCGTGTACTCCACCACCGTGCCGCCGGGTCGCAGGCGGCCCGAGGCTTCGGCGCCTTCGATGGCCGCCTTGGCCATCCGGTCCTTCATGCTCCCAGTCGGGTTGGCGAACTCCAGTTTGGCCAGCACGCGCGCCGCGCCGGGCGGGACCACCTTGTGCAGTTCGACGAGCGGCGTGTTGCCAATGGCATCGAGCACGTTGAGAGCAACGCTGGGCATCACGGGATCCTTCTCATTTTTGGATAGGAAATGCTACGCCGATGGCGCCGACCCCGGTCGGTGCCGGCTGCCATGCGGTGCCGCGACGCTGTGCCCATTCTGTTGCCGGGGTGTTTCTTGCGCGTTGGCAACGCGGGAAACCTCGGGTCTCGTAGGTAGCCGTGTATCACCTTTGCGCCCAATCCCGGTGCAACACTAAGTCTGTCCGGACACCGAGCCGCGCCTCAGGAGACCCGCCATGCGTGTGATACCGATCGCCAGCCCGAGCGCCACCGACGCCTGCAGTGAAGGCACGGGTGAAGTGCCGAGGCTCAATCTGCCGCTGGCCCGGCGCGAGTTCCTGAAGGGTTCGGGCATTCTGATGGGCAGCATCGCGGCCGGCAGTGCGCTGGCGGCGCTGGCGCCTTCATCGGCCTGGGCGGTGGAGCTGAAAACACTGTCCACCGCCGAAGGCGAGGCGCTGATGAAGATGGGCCGCGTGCTCTACCCGCACAAGAAGCTGGCCGATGCGGTGTACGCGCTGCTGGCCAAGGACCTCGACGCCAAGGCCAGCGGCGACGCGGCGGCGGCCAAGCAATTGCGCGAAGGCATCGCGGCATTGAACAGCGCGGCGGGCGGCAACTTCGCCAAGGCCCCGGCGAAGAAGCAGCTCGAGATCGTCAAGGCGATGCAAGGCCAACCCTTCTTCGCCAGCGTGCGCGGCCAGTGCATTACCTCGCTGTACGACAACGACATGGCCTACGCCACCTTCGGCTACCCCGGCTCGGCGTGGGAAAAGGGCGGCTACATCACACGTGGGTTTCAAGACCTGAAGTGGCTGCCCGCACCGTCGCTGGCCGCCAGCCCCAAGCCCTGGTTCGGCTGACCTCGAAACCCCAACCCGGAGACGGCAATGGCGAAATTTGAAATGGGCGACGACTCGGTGGTCGTCATCATCGGTTCCGGTGCCGGCGGCGGCACGCTGGCCAACGAGTTGTGCCAGAAAGGCATCAAGGTGGTGGTGCTCGAAGCCGGCGCGCTGCAGTCGCAGGCCAGCTTCATCAACGATGAATGGAAGTCGTTCGTGCAACTGGCCTGGCTCGACGCCCGCACCACCTCGGGCAACTGGCGCATTGCGAAGGACTTTGCCGGCCTTCCGACCTGGATCTGCAAGACGGTGGGCGGCACCACGACGCATTGGGCCGGCGCGTCCTTGCGCCTGGAAGCGCACGAGTTCAAGGCCAAGACCACCTATGGCGAGATCAAGGGCGCCAACCTGCAGGATTGGCCGCTCACGTTGAAGGAGCTCGAGCCCTGGTACGGCAAGGCCGAAGACAAGATGGGTGTCACGCGCACCCACGGCATCCCGGGCCTGCCCGGCAACAACAACTTCAAGGTCATGCACGCCGGTGCGAAAAAGCTCGGCTACAAGGACGTGCACACCGGCAACATGGCCATCAACAGCCAGCCGCGCGACGACCGCGGGCG
>JANMSS010000062.1:0-5382 GCA_031389585.1 Burkholderiales bacterium
AGAACCCGATCACCGGCTCTTGGGTGGATCTGGCCCTGGGTGGCCAGTGGGTGCGCGCCCAGCTTACTTGGGCGAGCCCGCACAAGACCCTGTTTATGTTCATTTCGGCGGGCGGTATGGCCCATTCGATGTCCAGACGAACCATGGACCGTTTGCGTGGCCTTGGTTTGATCCGATTGATATCCGATGGTCGTGTGGTCGATCACGCGCTGGATGCGGTCGCACAGACAGCCTTGCGCAATGACCTGGAAAAATCGGGCGGAAGTTCCTAGCTTTCACGCCATTTTGAACGTCGACTGTTGGTCGCGGTTGTCGCAGTCGATAATGCGGGACTTCCCCTCCCTAAATCAGACTCGCAATGGCCCAATACGTATTTTCCATGAACCGCGTCGGCAAGATCGTGCCGCCCAAGCGGTATATTCTCAAAGACATTTCGCTGTCGTTCTTCCCCGGCGCCAAGATCGGCATGCTCGGAGTCAACGGCTCGGGCAAGAGCACGCTGCTCAGGATCATGGCCGGTGTGGACACCGAGATCGAAGGCGAAGCCACGGCCATGCCCGGCCTGAAGATCGGCTACCTGCCGCAGGAGCCGTTGCTCGACGCCGCCCAGACCGTGCGCGAGGCGGTCGAGCAGGGCATCGGCGGCGTGCTGGCGGCCAAGAAGCGCCTGGACGAGGTCTACGCCGAGTACGCCGACGAGAACGCGGATTTCGACAAGCTGGCGGCCGAGCAGGCCGAACTGGAGGCGGTGATTGCCGTGGCGGGCAGTGAGAACACCGATCTGCAGTTGGAACTGGCCGCCGACGCCCTGCGCCTGCCACCCTGGGACGCCCAGATCGGCGTGCTCTCCGGTGGCGAAAAGCGCCGCGTGGCGCTGTGCCGGCTGCTGCTGAGCAAGCCCGATATGCTGCTGCTCGACGAGCCGACCAACCACCTGGATGCCGAATCGGTCGACTGGTTGGAGCAGTTTCTGCAGCGCTACCCCGGCACCGTGGTCGCGATCACCCACGATCGCTACTTCCTCGACAACGCGGCCGAGTGGATCCTTGAGCTCGACCGCGGTTCGGGCATTCCGTGGAAGGGCAACTACTCCGATTGGCTGGACCAGAAGGAACAGCGCCTGGAGCTGGAACAGAAGACCGAAGACGCGCGCATGAGGGCCATGAAGGAGGAGCTGAAGTGGGTGCGCTCCAACGCCAAGGCACGGCAGACCAAGAGCAAGGCGCGCATGGCGCGCTTCGAGGAACTGAGCGACGTCGAGTACCAGCAGCGCAATGTCACCAACGAGATCTTCATTCCGGTGGCCGAGCGCCTGGGCAACGAGGTCATCGAGTTCAAGGACGTCAGCAAGGGCTACGGCGACCGCCTGCTGATCGACAAGCTGAGTTTCCAGGTGCCGGCCGGCGCCATCGTCGGCATCATCGGGCCCAACGGCGCCGGCAAGTCGACCCTCTTTCGCATGTTGCAAGGCGTCGAGAAGCCGGATTCGGGCGAAGTCCTGGTCGGCAAGACCGCGCGCCTGGCCTTCGTCGACCAGAGCCGCGAGAGCCTGGACAACGAGAAGACGGTCTGGCAGGACGTCTCGGGCGGACTGGACAACATCGTTGTGGGCAAGTTCGTGATGCCCAGCCGCGCCTACCTCGGCCGCTTCAACTTCAAGGGCAACGACCAGCAGAAACAGGTCGGCTCACTCTCAGGCGGCGAGCGCGGCAGGCTACACCTGGCCAAGACACTGGCCAAGGGCGGCAACGTGCTGCTGCTCGATGAGCCGTCCAACGACCTCGACGTGGAGACCCTGCGCGCGCTCGAGGAAGCCCTGCTCGAGTTTGCCGGCAGCGCGATGGTGATCAGCCACGACCGCTGGTTCCTGGATCGCATCTGCAGCCACATCCTGGCCTGCGAAGGCGACTCGCAATGGGTCTTCTTCAACGGCAACTACCAGGAGTACGAGGTCGACAAGAAGAAGCGCCTCGGTGAAGAAGGCGCGCGGCCCAAGCGCGTGCGCTTCAAGCCGATCCGCTGAGACCCGGCTGCCGCACCTGCCGTCGCGGGTTCGGCAGCCTGCGTCAGGCAGTCTTGCCGGTGTGTTTCCAGACCACCACGGCGAAGCACAGGACGGCCGCGCCGACCGCCATCGACGAGAGCCCCAGGATGGGGTCGACCGCCTTGTTGCCGCTGTAGTACATCGCCAGCGTCACCATCTGCACGAAGTGCGCAGGAACATAGATCCAGAAATGGGCCTTGGCCAACCGCGTCTCGGCGGCAGCAGGCAGCGCGCGGTAGAACAGGCCGAACAGCGTCATCGACACCCAACCCAACAGGTTGAGGTGGACGTGCACGGGGCGCAGCGAAATATCGCCACTCATGGCCATGCCGATGCCCAGGGATACGCCGGCGATGAAATACAGCACGGCAATGCGCAGAAACCAGTTGCTCATGGAGCTCTCCTCAGCTTGTTATTAGCCGTCGATCGATTGTTCTGATGTGTCCCAACCACGGCTGACAAATGGGGTGGCGCACGCTATACCGATAGCCGCGCCGCGGCAACGGGGCTGTTGGGGGGGGCGCGCAGGCGTGCGATCCGCCGCGACGCACATGCCGGCCGGCAGGGGAGGCCCCAATGGCGAGTGCGAACTGCGGCTCGATAATCGAAGGCAGTCCCGCCGGCGTCTGGCTGGACAGCTTCAACCTATCGAGCCCGACCCCATGCGCCTTGCCGCCCCTGCGTTCCTGAAGTACTTCGCGCTGGTGCCATTGGCACTGGCCTTGGCCGGCTGCGCGACGATCGCCGCGGCCCCGACGGCCGCGACGGCGCCCAAGCCTGCCGTGGTGGCAGCGGCCCCCGCCGCAGCGGCAGCGCCGCCAGCGCTGGGTGCCTCGCGTCCGGCAGGCGCGGCCTCTGCGCCGGTTCCCGGGCAGCCGCCGGCCTTTGACACCGTGATCAAGGATGCCAAGCGCAGCGAGGGCCTGATCGCGGTCTGGCAAAAGGACGACAAGGTCTGGTTCGAGCTCAAGCCTGCGGACTTCGGCAAGCCCTTCTTCCTCTCGCCCAAACTCGCCCAGGGCATGGGCGAGGCCGGCTTCTTCGGTGGCTCGATGGCCTCGAGCTGGTCGAACTTTGGCCGCCCGCAGCTGGTCGAGTTCCGCCGCGTGCACAACCAGATTCAGTTCGTGGCGACCAATCCCGAGTTCGTCGCCAAGCCCGGAACCCCCGAGGCGCGCGCCGTTGCGGCGGGCTTCGCAGCCAGTCTGCTGGCGAGTGCGCCGGTCGCCAGCCAGCCGCATGCCGAGCACAAGTCAGTCCTCGTCGAGGCCAACAGCCTGTTCCTCGGCGACATGCTCGGCATCGGCATGAACCTGCAGCGCAGCTATCGCCAGAGCTACGCGCTGGACCGCGGCAATTCGGCGATCGTCGGCGTGCGCGCCAAGCCCGAGTTGCTGGTCATAGAGACGCAGAACCATTTCGCCGCCGCCTCGCTGGCCATTGCCCAGCCCGGCTCGCCGCCCGGCGTGCCGCAGCCGACAGCGCCGAGATCCCTGCCCGACGCGCGCAGCATGCTGCTCGGCCTGCACTACTCTCTGGCCCGGCTGCCGGAGGCGCCAATGAGCGGGCGCGCTGCCGACCCGCGGATCGGCTACTTCACGACCAATCTGGTCGACTTCAGCGACGACCTCGCGCGCAGCCCGCGCGTACGCCTGGTCAACCGCTGGCGACTGGAGAAGAAAGACCCGAGCGCGGCGATATCTGAGCCGATCAAGCCGATCACGTTCTGGATCGACCGCACAGTCCCGCTCAAATACCGCGAAGCCCTCACCGCGGGGGCCCTGGAATGGAATCGCGCGTTCGAGAGGATCGGCTTCAAGAATGCCATCGTGGTCAAGGTCCAGCCCGACAACGCCGACTTCGACACCCTGGACCTGGGTGTGGCTTCCGTGCGCTGGATGACCAACTCGCGTGCGCAGTTCGGTGCCATCGGGCCGAGTCACATCGACCCGCGCAGCGGCGAGATCCTCGACGCCGATATCGGCTTCGAGAGCCTGTCCTCGCGCGGCCTGCGCGCCCTGCGCAGCCAGATCCTGATGTCCAAGGGCGCATTCGACTGGTCGGCATTGATGCAGCAAGGCCGCAACGACCAAGCGGCCCAGACGCCTGCCGCGGCGCCTCACGACGGCCACGAGTACTGCACCCGTGCCGACGACTCGGCCGAGCAGCTTGGCTACGCCCTCGATGTGCTCGAGGCGCGCGGCGACATCGACCCGGCGAGCCCCGAGGCCGAGCGCTTTGTTCTCGATTACCTGACCGACACCATGATGCACGAGGTCGGCCACACGCTGGGTCTGCGCCACAACTTCCGCTCGTCGAAGATCTACACCGACAAGCAGCTCTCGGATCCGGAGTTCACGCGCGCCCATGGCCTGGCCGGCTCCGTGATGGAGTACGCGCCGATCAACCTGCCGCGCGCAGGGGAAAAGGGCGGCACCGCTTTCCAGCTGGCGCTCGGGCCCTACGACTACTGGGCCATCGAGTACGCCTACAAGCCGATTGCCTCTGCCGACGAGAAGGCCGAATTGCAGCGCATTGCCGGTCGCAGCGGTGAGCCGCAACTGGCCTACGGCACCGACGAGGACAACTCACTGGGCATAGACCCCGAGTCGCTTCACTTCGACCTCGGCGACGACGTGCTCGCGTTTGCCAAGAAGCGTCTGGCAATTGCGCGCGACCTGCTCAAGCGCCAGGAAACGCGCGACCTCAAACCGACGGAGGACTACGCCGTGTTGCGCCGCGCCGTCGGCTACGCGGTGCGCGATGCCGGCCGAGCGATCGGCATCGTGGCGCGCCAGATCGGCGGCATTCGCACCCTGCGCGACTTCCCCGGTACCGGCCGCGAGCCGCTGGTCCCGGTGGCCGCGGCCACCCAGCGTGAGGCCCTGGACATCCTGGCGCGCGGCGCGCTGGCGCACGACAGCGTGGTCCTGCCGGCCTCGCTGCAGCGTCGCCTGGCGCCCGACTACAACGAGCGCAGTGATGCCTTGTTCGGCGGCGAAGGCAGCGTGGCGACCGACTTCTCGGTTGACGCGATGGTCTTTGAGATGCAGCGCGCGCTGCTCGCCCAGTTGATGAGCGAAGGCGTCGCCGGGCGCATTCTCGACAGCCAAGGCAAGGCCGAGAAGAAGGCCGACGCCTTCCAGTTGTCCGAGCTCTACGCCAGACTGTCGCGCGACATCTGGAGCGAGCTCGGTGTCAAGGGCGACATCTCGTCGCCGCGCCGCGAACTCCAGCGCGAGCACGCGTCCAAGCTCGCGGCCGGCCTGATGCGCCCGGGAGCGGCCAGTCGCGCCGATGCGCGCAGCCTGCTGCGCCACGAGGCGCAGGCGCTGCTG
>JANMSS010000064.1:0-5647 GCA_031389585.1 Burkholderiales bacterium
AGGTAACTGCGCACGGCTTGCGCACGCTCCACCGACAGCGGCCGGTTCGTGGCCTCGCTGCCCGTGCTGTCGGTGTGACCCACCACCCAGACGCGGACACCTGGGTCCAGGTTGCGCGCCATTTCGTCCAGCACCGGCCGCTGTCGGTGGAGCGCGCGCAAGCCGTGCGCAGTTACCTGGTGGGGCGTGGCGTCCCATCCACCCGGATCCACGTAGATGGCCGCGGCGAACGCGAACCCGTGGCCAGCAATGACACCGACGCCGGTCGCGCTCAGAAGCGGCGAGTCGAGGTGCTGCTGGCAGAACAGGCAGGTTGAGAGGCTGAGAGTCTTTCAATCATGCCCGCTCATCACGCCAGAAGACGCCCGCTCGTCGTTGCAAATGCTCGCCATAGCCCGAGCTATGGCTGCGCTTTGCGCCTAGATCGGACGCCTTCTGACGCGCTGCTCGGACCTGCTCGAAAAACTCTCAGCCTCTGAGCTCGCGCAGGCCGCCGCGCCTTGTCGGGGTTGGCGCTAGGCTGCGCCCGGCCGGTGGCCGCTACCATCGCCAGCAACGAGCAGGAGGTTTTCGATGCCGGTGATCGTTGTCGCCAACCCAAAGGGTGGCGTAGGCAAGAGCACAGTCGCCACCAACCTGGCCGGCGCGCTGGCGCGAGCCGGGCATGCCGTGATGCTGGGCGACGTGGACCGTCAGCAATCGGCGCGGCAATGGCTGGCCCTGCGCCCGGCCGCATTGCCGACGATCCGCAGCTGGGATGTCGCCCACGACGACGTCGTTCGGCCGCCCAAGGGCACCACCCATGTGGTCCTGGACACGCCGGCCGGGCTGCACGGAAGCAAGCTCGACGACGTGATGCGCATCGCCGACCGGGTGATCGTGCCGCTGCAGCCGAGCCTGTTCGACATCCAGGCCAGCCACACTTTTCTGCGCCAGCTGGCCGCGCACAAGCGCAGCAGCAAGGTGCGCGTCGGCGTGATCGGCATGCGTGTGCGCGAGGGCACGATCGCCACCGATCAGCTGCGCCGCTTCTTCGACGGGCTGGGCGTGCCGGTGCTGGCCATGCTGCGCGACACGCAGCTCTACGTGCAGCTCGCTGCGCGCGGCGCCACCTTGTGGGACATCGCACCCAGCCGTGCCGAGCGCGACCTGGCGCAGTGGCAGCCGATCCTCGAAGAGCTCGGGCGCTGATGAAGCACTTTGCGACCCTCGACGAGCTGGCGGCGCGCGTCGGCCAGCCGCTCGCCGACAGCGAGTGGATCGCTGTCGACCAGCACCGCATCGATGCGTTCGCCGAAGCCACCTCCGATCGCCAGTGGATCCATGTCGACCCCGTGCGAGCGGCCGATGGCCCGTTCGGAGAGACCATCGCGCATGGATTTCTCACGCTCAGCCTGTTGCCGGCATTGCTGGCCAGCGCCTATGCGATCGACAATGTGCGCATGAGCGTGAACTACGGCCTCAACCGCGTGCGCTTTCCGGCGCCCGTGCCGGCGGGCAGCCGCGTGCGTGCGCGCTTCAAGTTGCAGGCATTCGAACCGCTGCCGGACGGAGCCCAGCTCACGCTCGAGGCCACGCTCGAGCGCGAGGGCGGTGTCAAGCCGGTGTGCGTGGCCGAGATAGTCACGCGAAAGCACGTCTGAGGCCATGAAAGTCCTGCTGATCGACGACCACCCGCTGATCCTGGCGGCGCTGGAGGCCGTGATCGGCGGCCTCGGCGACGACGTCACGGTGGTGGGCGTCGGTAGCGAGCGCGAGGCCCGTGCGGCTCTCAAGAGTGACTCCGACCACGATCTGGTGTTGCTCGATCTGCACCTGGGCGACAGCGATGGCTTCGCCCTGCTGGCTGACTTGCGGAGCCGGTACCCGGCGCTGCCGATCGTCGTCGTCTCGGCGTCCGACCGGGCCAGTGATGTGATCCGCGCGATTGACGCGGGAGCGATGGGCTTCGTGCCCAAGCGGGCCAGCAACGACACGCTGGTCGAAGCCCTGCGCCTGGTGATGTCGGGCGGAATTTATGTGCCGCCGATGACGCTGGGCATGAGCCCGATGGCGTCTGTCGCGGCAACCGAGGGCGATACCGTGCCCGACGTGATGCGCCCGCACCCGACCGAGGACGTGCGTGAGATGACCAGCGCTGCGGGCGGCTTGCCCCGCCCGCCGCCTCCGGTGGCGCCGGCCTCGCTGGACACGCTGGGCCTGTCCAAGCGCCAGGCCGATGTGCTGGCCTATCTGCTGCAAGGCATGCCCAACAAGATGATTGCGCGCGAGATGCATCTGTCGGTCGATACGGTCAAGGACCATGTCGCGGCGGTGCTGCGCGTGCTCGGCGTGTCCTCGCGCACGCAGGCCGTACTGGCCGTCAGCCAGATGGCGCAGCGTGCAGGCGGCGGCGGGCCCGCCTGGAAGCGCTCACAGCGCTGATGGCCGAGGCCGCCCCGCGCAGCGCGGCGAGCCGCCACACCCGCGACAGCGCGGCCAGTGAGCCGCATGTCGACGGACTGCGCGCCCTCTTCGAGCAAAGCCCGGCCAGCCTGGGCGGCAATGCCATCGGCATCGGCCTGATCGGCCTGGCATTCTGGCCGCTGGCCGCCACAACCCTGATGATCGGCTGGTTCGGCGTGGCGCTCTCGCTGTGGCTGCTGCGCCTGGGCCACTACCTGCGCTACCGCGCCGCGCGCGACAGTGACACGCCCACGTTGCTTGACTGGCGGCGCAGCTGGCGTGTGCTGGTCTTGCTTCAGGGCGCGATGTGGCCGCTGGCGGTATGGCTGTTCTGGGGTCTGGGTTCGCCCTTCCACACCACGGCGCTGCTGCTCATTGCCGCCTGCTACATGCTGGCCTCGGTGCAACTGCTGGCACCGCAGCGCGTGCTGTTCATCGTCTTCACGGGCCTGGTCTTTCTGCCGGTGATTGCGCGCGTGGCCAGCGACGGGTCGCAGCCCTGGCACTGGCAACTGGCTGGCGTGCTCAGCATGGTGTTCGTGATTGCCATGCTGATGGGCCGCGCTTACCGCGGTGCGCTCGGCCAGGCCATCGGCCTGAAGCAGCGCACCGAGCAGCTGGCCGCTCAACTGCGCATCGAGAAGGCGGCCGCTGACGAGGCACGCCGCGCTGCCGAAGCCGCCAACCGCGCCAAGACCCAGTTCTTCGCCGCCGCCAGCCACGATCTGCGCCAGCCACTGCATGCAATGGGGCTGTTTGCCGAGGCCCTGCGCCAGCGCGCCAACGAACCCGAAGTGGCTTCGCTGGTCAACAGCATCAACCAGAGCGTCGAGGCGCTCGAGGGGCTGTTCAGTGAGTTGCTCGACATCACCCGCATCGACAGCGGCGGCGTCGACGTGCAGCTGGCGCCGGTGCGCGTTGGGGACCTGTTTGCCCGGCTGCGTCTGAACTTCGAGCCGACGGCGTTCGAAAAGGGCCTGGCGCTGCGTTTTCACGGCGGGCAGCACTTCGCCCACACCGACGGCCTGCTGCTCGAGAGAATCCTGCGCAACCTGGTCAGCAATGCGATCCGCTACACCGACGACGGCGGCGTGTTGGTCGCCTGCCGGCCGCGGGCCGGCATGCTCAGGTTCGAGGTCTGGGACAGCGGCATCGGCATCGCGTCGGACAGCCTGGCGCATGTCTTCGATGAGTTCTACCAAGTGCAGTCCAACCGCCCGCTCGCGGCGCACCAGAGCAAGGGCCTGGGCCTGGGGCTGGCGATTGTCCAGCGGCTGGCCGCCTTGCTTGCGGCACCGCTCGGCGTGCAATCGCGCCCTGGCAGCGGCAGCGTGTTTGCGCTCGATGTGCCGGTTGGCCGCGAAATGCGCAGCCTCGCCGCGTCCACGCACGACCGCGCCGCCGCCCTGGGCATCACCCTGGCGCAGCGCACGGTCGTCGTGGTCGAAGACGAGCCAGCCGTACGTGAAGGCCTGAGTGTCCTGCTGCAAGCGTGGGGCGCCGAGGTGCTGGCCTTTGAGGGCATGGGCGCGCTGCAAGGCTGGCTCGCTGCCGCGCCGGCTGCGGCGCCCGACCTGGCTATCGTGGACTACCGTCTGGGCGAGGGCCGCACCGGGATCGAGGCCTTGATTGCCTTGCGGGCACAGTGGGCGGCACTGCCGGCGATTGTCATCACCGGCAGCAGCCTGGGCGGCCATGAAGGCGAGGCCGAGCAGCATGACTTTCACCTGCTGATCAAGCCGGTGACGCCGAACAAGTTGCGCGCGATGATCGGCTTCAAACTCGGGCGACGTTGAGAATTGCGCCCGACCGAGAGCCGCGCCGCCGAACCATGAACGAAGACCGACGCCCCCGCATGCCGCCGAGCCGCCCGCCGTGGGTGGGTTCGACCTGGCCTTGAGCGAGCTGCGCACGGTCGTCGATCACGCGGGCGTGGGCATCGTGCGGGTCCAGCAGCGCCGCATCGTTTGCTGCAATCAGCGCTTCGCGGAGACCCATGCAGGGCTTCCTGCTCAGCCGGTCGCTGACGGCCGCAGCCGTTGCCGACTTCGTCCGTACGCATGGGCCAGCCGCCGCTGCGGCATCATCCGCGCCACCGTGACGCGGCGCGTTCGATCTCAACTCGGCGTGTACGCCAGGCGAACGTAGATCGGCGCGAAGGCCTCGGCCTGGGTCACTTCGAGCAAGCGTTCGCGCGCCAGCTCGAGCAGGGCGATGAACGTCACCACCACCACCGGCACGCCGCGGCTGGGCTCGAACAGGTCTTCGAACAGCGCAAAGCGCCGGCCCTGCAGCGTCGTCAGCACCAGGCTCCTGTGCACGCGCACCGACAACTGCGAGCGCCCGATGTGATGGTGCTGCACCAACCGGGCGCGCGCAAGGATGGCCTGCCAGGCCTCACGCAGATCGTCGGCGACCACCTCGGGCAGGCGCGGCGCCAGCGACTGCTCGATCGTGACCTGCGCGCGCAGGAAGTCGCGGCCGAGCATCGGCAATGCGTCCAGGCGTGCGGCGGCCAGTTTCATCTGTTCGTACTCGAGCAGGCGGCGCACCAACTCGGCGCGCGGGTCGTCAGGCTCATGGCCTTGCGCGCTCTTCCTCGGCGGCAGCAGCATGCGGCTCTTGATCTCGATCAGCATCGCGGCCATCAGCAGGTACTCGCTGGCCAGCTCGAGGTTGCAATTCCTGATCTGCTCGACATAGGCCAGGTACTGGCGCGTTACGTCGGCCAGCGGGACGTCCAGGATGTTGAAATTCTGCTTGCGGATCAGGTACAGCAGCAGGTCCAACGGGCCCTCAAAGGCCTCGAGGAAGACTTCGAGCGCATCGGGCGGGATGTACAGATCCTGTGGCATCGCGAACAGCGGCTCGCCGTACAGGCGCGCCACCGCGACCTGGTCCATCGCAACCGGGGGCAGCCTGGCCGCCAGCTCGGAATCAGGCGGTGGCGGCAACTCGCCGTGTACTGCCATCGCAGCCCGGCTCACTTGACTTTGGTCTGGTAGACGTAGGGCTGCTGCGGCACGTCGGCGTCACGCCACTCGGCCTGGGCCTGGCGGTCGATGGCGCGATCCCACAGCAACGCGCGGCCGGCGCGCTGCTCGGCTTCGAGCGTGGGCTTCCTGGCCTTGAGTTCAGCGATGAACTGGGTCACGTCGGAGAGGTAGGGTTTCCAGAGCAAGGGCATGGCGCAGGGCAGAAT
>JANMSS010000084.1:0-20209 GCA_031389585.1 Burkholderiales bacterium
AGCAACGCCAATGCCGGCTCGGCCAAGCGCGCGCAGCGGGCCAGCACCACGTCCTGCACAGTGGGTGGCACCGCGCCGCCACTGTCGTCGCGCAGCACTTCGGTGACGAAGAAGGGGTTGCCGTTGGTCGCCGCGTACACGCCGGCTGCCGCCCGCGCGGCGCGCTGGGCCATCGCCTCGACGGCCTGCGGCGACAGGCGCGGCAGCAACACGCGCACGAGCGCATCGGTGGGCAGTTCGCCGATCACGCGGCGCAGCGGGTGCGAGGCGGTGACCTCGTCGTCGCGGTAGCTGATCGCCAGCAGCGCCTTCGTGCGCGCGATGCGCCGGCCGAGGAATTTCAGCAGGTCGAGCGTGGCGTCGTCGGCCCAGTGCGCGTCCTCGACCACCACCAGCACCGGCGTGGCAGCCAGCCGCAGCTCGTCGAGCACGGCCTCGAACAGCGCAGGCCGCGGACCGGCGAGCTGCGCGGCGAAGCGCGTCGTGTTGTCGCGCGCGATGTCGAGCAGCGGCGCCAGCGGGTGCGGCGTCTGCAGCGCATCGCAGGCACCCCACCAGACACTGTCGTGGCGGGCCGCGAGGGCGCGCAGTACGCTGGTCTTGCCGATGCCCGCTTCGCCTGCCAGCAGCAACACGCGTCCGCTCGAAGCGACCGCGCTCAAACGCTCGGTCAGCATCTGCAAAACCGCTTCGCGTTCGACCAAGTCCATCGCGCCGCAGTGTAGGACCGGCCTACTTTGGCGCCGACGTCGGCCCGGAATGGACCGCCAGTCCGGCGCGCTGCGCGGCCTGGATCGCCGCCAGGCGCGAATCGACACCGAGCTTGTTGAAGACCGCGGCGAGGTGGTGGTCGATGGTGCGCACCGAGCGGTGCAGGCGCGCCGCGATCTCGGCGTTGCGCAGCCCGTCGCAGAGCAGTAGCAGCACCTGCAACTCGCGTGCGGTGAGGCCGAATGGATGCTCGCGGGTGGAGCCGCGGGGTCCGCGCGGCAGGCCGCGCACGCCGGCATCGTGCAGTCGCTGGCGCAGGGCCTCGGCAGCCGGCCTTGCGCCCAGGCGTTCGAACGTCGCCAGGGCCTCGCACTGCCCTTCGGTGTCGCCTTCGGCCAAAGCGCGCGCCTCTTCGTAAGGGCAGCCGAGCTCGCGCCAGGCGGCCGCGGCCTCGCGCCAGCAGCCGGCCTGCTGCAGGGCGTAGGGCGGCGCGGCCCAGTCGGGCCCATCGACCTCGAAGCCGGCCACGCGTTGCCAGAACGCCAGCTCACCGACATGCCAGGGATGGCGACTCTGGAGCGCGAACTGGAATGCGGCGCGCGCCTCCTCGATGCAGCGCTGTGGCTCGCCCGCGAGCCAGGCGGCTTCGGCGCGGGCCGCCCGCGCCTGGGCGACATAGATCAACTGGCCGGACGCGAGGGCGAGTTCCAGCGCCTCGTCGAGCGCGCTCGCGACGCCTGCGTCGCCGCGTCGCGCGCGCAGCCGGCCGAGCACGACCTGGGCCAGGATGCGCGACACCCTCGGCTCAGGGCATTCGGCCAGCACGCGCAGGGCCAGGTCGCCGGCCTCGCCCCAGCGGCCCTGGGCCAAGCGGCACAAGGCGAGGTTCCCTGCGGGGATCGACGCATCCATCTGCAAGTCGCTGGCCACGGCGATCGCGGCCAGCAGGTGACGCTCGGCGCGTTTGAAGCGGTAGAAGTCGGCGCTCGTCTCGCCCAGGTTGATCTCGGCGTTGAACACCTGCGGGCCGCGGCCGGCGTCCAGCGCCATGTCGCGACTGCGTTCGAGCAGGGCGCAGCCGGCCTCGAAGTCGAACTGCATCGTCGCCGAACCCTGCGAGTTGAGGGCCGAGATGACGGTCTCGACGTCGCCAAAGGGTTCGGCCAGCTCGATCGCGCGCTGGCCTGCGGCAACGGCGCGCTCGTTGTCGCCGCGCAGCATGCAGAGGTGGGCCTGCGTGCGCCAGGCATAGGCCAGCTCGCGGCAAGGCGGCAAGCTCGCCAGCAGTTCGAGAGCGCGGCGCAGCGCGTCGTCGGCCTCGGCGCTGCGCGCGATGTCGATGAACAGGTTGCTCAGGCGGCACAGGTTCTCGGCCTGCTTGGCCGGCTCGCCGAGCTGCTGTCGCAACGCGTTCGCCTGCTGCCGCGCGGCGATGCCGGCCTTCGCGGCGCCCACCGCGAGGCATTCGAGCGCGAAGGCCTCGAGCAGGCCCGCATGCTCGGCCGCGGGCAGGGCCTGCGCGAAGCGCAACGCGCGCGCGTACTGCGCCTGGGCCTCTCGGCGCGCGCCGACCGCGGCGGCCTGGCGCGCCGCCGCGGGCGCGAACTCGAGCACGGCTTCGCGGTCCTGCGCCGCTTCGGCATGTTCGGCGAGCCGGGCCGCGTCGATGCCCGGCGCGGCACGCAGGACCTGCAGTACACGCCGGTGCAGGTCCAGGCGGCGCGGCGACGATAGCGATCCGAGGATCGCCTGGCGCGCCAGCTCGTGGCGGAACTCGAGCGTTGCGCCGGCTTCGCGCAACACGCCGGCGCTGAGGCAGGCGTCGAGCGTGGCGACAACGGCGCTGCCTATGGCCTGGAGAAGATCGGATTCGATGCGCGAGCCGAGCACCGCCGCCGCCTCGAGCAGGCCCCGCGCGGCCACGGGCAACTGCGCAACTCGCGCCAGCACCGCGTCGCGCACGGTCGGCGGCACGCCGCGGGCATCGCCGACGGCGAGCAACTCGGTGACGAAGAAGGGGTTGCCGCCGCTCACCCGGTGCAGCGCGTCGGCGTCGATCGGGCGCTCGCCGGCCAGCCGGCGTACCGCGTCGGCCGACAGCCGCGGCAGGCCGATGCGCGCCGCGCCCGGCAGCAGGCCCAGCAGGCGCCGCAAGGGGTGTGCACGGCCGACCTCGTCGTCGCGGTAAGTCGCGATCAACAACGTGTGCGTGCGCTCGATGCGGCGGCCCAGCCAGGCCAGCAGGTCGAGCGTGGCCTCGTCGGCCCAGTGCAGGTCCTCGAACACGACGCAGCGGGGTTCGCGGCCGAGTGCGTCGAGCACGGCGACGAAGACTTCGAGCCGGCCGGCTTCGCGCGCCAGCGCCGACGGCACGCCGCCACCCAGCTCGGCGGCGATGTCGTGCAGCGGCCCGAGCGGGCGCGGCGTGAAGAGCGGGTCGCAGGCGCCCCACAGCGGCGCGCTCGCAGGGCAGGCCGGTGACTGCGTGAACCGGCGCAGCAGCGAGGTCTTGCCGATGCCGGCTTCGCCACCGATCAGTGCCACCCGGCCGGGGCCTGCCACCGCCTGGGCCTGCAGCTCCGACAGCCGCTGCAGGGCCTCGCTTCGTTCGAGCAGCATCGGCGGTCGGCGCTTGCCGCTGGGTAATGCCTCAGCGAATCCGCATGCCGGGCTGCGCGCCGGAACCCGGTTCGAGCACATACAGGCCGGGGTTCGACTTGTCGTCTGCGTGGCTGGCGGCCAGGACCATGCCTTCACTGAGGCCGAACTTCATCTTGCGCGGCGCCAGGTTGGCGACCATCACCGTCAGCTTTCCGATCAGGTCTTCGGGCTGGTAGGCAGACTTGATGCCAGAGAAGACGTTGCGCGTGCGGCCCTCGCCGACATCGAGCGTCAGTCGCAGCAGCTTGTCGCTGCCCTCGACGGTCTCGGCGTTGACGATCCTGGCGATGCGCAAGTCGATCTTGGCGAAATCATCGATCTTGATTTCGGCTGCCAGGGCCTCGCCGCCGGGCAGGGTGGTCGGCGCGGCGGGGGCCGCGAGCAGCGCATCGACTTGCTTGGCGTCGACGCGCTGCATCAGGTGCTGGTAGGCGTCGATGGTGTGCGCGCCCAGGGCGCGCGTTGCGTCGTGCCAGTCGAGCGGCTCGATTTTCAGGAAGGCTTCGACCTGCGCCGCCAGCGCCGGCAGCACCGGCTTGAGATAGACCGTCAGCACGCGGAAGGCTTCGATGCAGACGCTGCACACGTCGTGCAGCGCGGCGTCCATGCCTTGCTGCTTGGCCAGCTCCCAGGGTTTGTGGCGATCGACGTACTCGTTGACGCGGTCGGCCAGCAGCATCACTTCGCGCAGCGCCTTGCCAAACTCGCGCTCCTCATACAGCTCGCGCAGCGCGCTGGCGTGGCCACGCAGAGCGTCGAGCACGCTGCGGCCCTCGACGCCGAGGTCGGCCGACAGGCGGCCGCCGAAGCGCTTGGTGAGGAAGCCCGCGGCGCGGCTGGCGATATTGATGTACTTGCCGACCAGGTCGCTGTTGATGCGGGCAATGAAATCGTCGGGGTTGAACTCGATGTCCTCGACCTTGGCATTGAGCTTGGCGGCGATGTAGTAGCGCAGCCATTCGGCGTCCAGGCCGACTTCGAGGTATTTCAGCGGCGACAGGCCGGTGCCGCGGCTCTTGCTCATCTTGTCGCCGCCCAGCGCATTGAGGTGGCCGTGAACGTAGATGAAGTTGGGCACCTTGCGGCCGCTGAAGTGCAGCATCGCCGGCCAGAAGAGGGTGTGGAAGGTGACGATATCCTTGCCGATGAAGTGGATCTGCTCCACCGCCGGATCGGCCATGTAGGCCTCGAAGTCCCAGCCGTTCTTGCCGAACCACGCCTTGAGCGAGGCGAGATAGCCCACTGGCGCGTCGAGCCAGACATAAAAGTACTTGCCCGGCGCGTCGGGGATCTCGATGCCGAAATAGGGTGCGTCGCGGCTGATGTCCCAGTCGCCGAGCACGGGCTTGCCGTCGGCATCGGGCTTGAACCATTCACGCACCTTGTTGGCGACTTCGGGCTGCAGCTTGCCGTCCTGGGTCCAGGCTTCGAGGTACTCGACACAGCGCGGGTCCGACAGGCGGAAGAAGTAGTGCTCGCTGGTTTTCAACACCGGTGTGGCGCCCGACAGTGCCGAGTAGGGGTTCTTCAGCTCGGTGGGCTGATAGACCGCGCCGCAGACGTCGCAGTTGTCGCCGTACTGGTCTTTCGCGCCGCAGGTCGGGCACTCGCCCTTGATGAAGCGGTCGGGCAGGAACATGCCCTTGTCGGGGTCGTAGAACTGCTCGATGGTGCGCACGTCGATTAGCTCGTTCTTGCGCAGCGCGAGGTAGATCGAGCGCGCCAACTCGTGGTTCTCGGGCGCGTCGGTGCTGTGCCAGTGGTCGAAGGCGATGTGGAAGCCCTCGAGGTAGGTCCGGCGGCCGGCGGCGATCTCGGCCACGAAGGCCTGCGGCGTCTTGCCGGCCTTGTCGGCGGCGATCATGATCGCCGCGCCGTGGGCGTCGTCGGCGCAGACGAAGTGCACCTCGTGGCCCAGCATGCGCTGGAAGCGCACCCAGGTGTCGGCCTGGATGTACTCCATCATGTGGCCGATGTGAAAGGGCCCGTTGGCGTAGGGCAGGGCGGTGGTGACGAAGAGCTTGCGCGGCATGGGCTGATTCTAGGAGCCCCCAAGACGCCTTCGGCGTCGGCCCCCCGAGGGGGCGTCGCCCGCTTGGGGCGGCCCGGCGCGGGTCTAGGAGCGCTGCCGCGGCGCCCGGCCCGGCGCGCTCAGCGCCCGCGCTCGACGGCTTGCCAGCTCATGGCCCAGGCATACAGGCTGACGAACACCAGCACCTCGAGCAGCACGCCCGCAAACAGGTAGAGCACGGGCAGGTGCAGCAGCGAGTAGGGCTGGATCACGGCGATGTGAAAGAGGTACTGCAGCGGCACCAGCAGCGCCAGGGCCATCAGCGTCACCAGCGTCAGGGCCAGCTTGCGCCACAGGCCGAAGCCGAAGATGTTGAAGCTCGCCGCATGCAGCCAGGGCACCAGGAGCATGAACATCCAGGCGATGACGATGCCCGGCGCGATGTGGTCGCCCAGGGTGTAAGGCAGGACGCCCTCGAGCGGACCGAAGAAAACCAGTGCCGCGCCCTCGCCGAGCAACAGCGCGCGCAGCGCATAGCGCAGCGGCGTGCGCTCGGCGCGGATCAGCATCGATATCAGCCAGAGGGCTGCGGCCAGCAGGGCGCCGACCCACACTTGCTCGGACGTGGGCGCCGCGGCGGGCACGTCGGCGACGACCAGCCTGCTCTCGAGCAGGTGGGCCCAGCTCAGCGGCTGTACCGCGACAACGCCGTGCAGGCCGAGCGCAGCGATGCCCCAGTTGAGGGCGGCCGCCCAGGCGCGCAACAAGGCATCGGTGGCCCCCAGCAGGGCGGCAAAGATCAGGGCCGGCAGCAGCGCGACGTGCAGCCAGCGGCGGCGCGGGAACTCGATCTGTGCCAACGCGCGGTGCAGGCCTGGCAGGCGCCGTGGCTGCGCCGGCGCCACCGGCAACATCATCGAGGACTGGGAATCGAAGTCGGTCTGCGGATTCACGGCGCGGCTTCAGAACGAGACGAAGGCCGTCGCGCCCAAGGTGCGGCGGCGATAGCTCGGATTCGTGTAATGCGCCCAGTCGAGTTGGAGACCGGCGCCGGGCTGCAGCCAGTGGCGCCAGGCCACGGCGGCCTCGTGGCTGCGGAAATCGGCCACGGCGGCGTTGGCGCCCAGGCTCTGGTAGGCCTCGCGGCCGCTCTCCAGGCGGATCGCCAGGGTGTCGGCGCCGACGGCCCCCCAGGTGTAGGCGACGAAACCGCGGCCCGCCGTGTTGTCCCCCGGGTTGCTCTGCGCCGCGCGCAGGCCGAGTTCGAGGACTTGGCGCTCGGCAAAGTACCAGGCCGCGCTGCCGACCAGACCGCGGTCGCGGTGACCATCGGCGGCGTTGGCGGCATAGCCTGCCAGGGTGGCAACCAAGTTGCGCTCGGGCAACAATTTGCGGCTGTAGTGCGCATCCAGGCGCCACTTTGCGGCGATCGTCGGCGCATCGCTGTGCGCCAGCGCCAGGCCCGCGCGATCGTCGGCCGACAGGTCCTGCGCGAACGAACCGATCCACAGCGTGGCGCTCTCGCCGAAAGCCTGTTTGCGCTCGAGCGTCAGCTGCAGCGCGCGCGCCGAGGGGCCCTGCCAGCCCAGGCGCAGGCTGTGCAGGGTCTGGCTGCCGAAGCCGGCCGACAGGCTCGCGCGCTGGCTGCTCAGCTCGAGCTCGAGCGCGGCGGCCGGCGCGACCCCACACAGGGCGCCGATGGCCCATGCCGTCGACACGGCCAGGCGGGGTAGGAGGGTTGGCTGCATGCTCAGTAGTCCTCGAGTTCGGCGTGAACGGTGTGGCCGGGTTCGGCGACGGCGCTGCTGTCGAGGATGCGCGCAATGCGCAACGCCGCAGCGCCGTCGCCGAAGGGGTTGCGGTGCAGCACCAGGGCCGCGCGCAGGTCGGGCGTGTGCAGCATCGGCGCGGCGGCGGCGACGATGCGCTGCGGATCGGTGCCGACGACGATGCCTCCGCCGGCGGCAACCAGTTCGGGCCGTTCGGTGTTCTCGCGCAGCACCAGCACCGGCGTGCCGAAGGCCGCCGCTTCTTCCTGGATGCCGCCCGAGTCGGTCATCACCAGCCAGGAGCGTTCGAGCAAGGCGACCAGGCAGGCGTAGTCGAGGGGCTCGACCAGGCGCAGCCGGCGCGGATGGCGGGCCACGGCCGGTGCCAGGCCGCTGTGGACAGCGTCGCGCACGGCAGGGTTGGGGTGCACCGGCCAGACCACGGTGATGCCGGGATGGGTGTCGACCAGCATGGTGACGGCCTGGACGATGCCGGCGATGCCCTCGCCCCAGTTTTCGCGTCGGTGCGCCGTGACCAGCACCAGGTGCCGCTGGCTGTCGTCGGCCTGCAGGTCGGCCAGTTCGGGCGGCCAGACGGTCAGCCCCGGCTCCAGGTGCGAACGGCGCGCAACGTCGAGTGCGGCATCGACAGCCGTGTTGCCGACCATGTGGATCGCACTGCTGGAGATGCCTTCGAGCTCCAGGGCCGCGCGGGCGCCGCGCGTCGGGGCGAAGTGCCAGCGCGCCATGCGCCCGATCAGGCGCCGGTTCATTTCCTCGGGGAAGGGGTTGTAGGGATCGCCCGTGCGCAGACCGGCTTCGACATGGCCGATCGAAATCTCGTGGTAGTACGCAGCCAGGGCCGCCATCAGGGCGCTGCTGGTGTCGCCATGCACGAGCACGATGTCGGGCGCCTCGCGCGCGATCGCATGGTGCGCGGCTTCGAGCAGGGCCGCTCCCAGTTCAGCCAGCGAGCCGCCCTTGCGGTCCAGGCCATCGACATTGACCACCGGCTGAATGCCGAACAGGCGGTACAGGGGCTCGGCCACCTCGCGGTGCTGGCCGGTGTGGAAGACCACCGACTCGATCTCGCGCTCGGCCAGGGCGCGCACCACCGGGGCCATCTTGATGATTTCGGGCCGCGTGCCCATGCACAGCAGCACTTTCTTCTTGAACATCGTCGAGCGCCTGCGTGTCTTGTTCTGCGGCTTCTTGGGCATGTGCGGGCTCCTTCAGCGCAGCGACAACTGCAGTTGCGAGCCGGCCTGAGCCTCGACCAGCAACTGCGTGCCGTCTTGGTGCAGCCGGGCCGCGCCGGTCTCGACGCGTACCTGCTCGGCGCGCAGGCCCTGCAGGCGCCAGGTCAGGCCGGCCAGCGACTGCGGGTGGCTGGCGCGCAGGGTGCGGCCATCCCAGTCCCAGCGCGCCTGTTCGCGCCGGGTCATGAACTGCGCCAGCTCCTCCATGCGGTACCAGCGAAAACGGCCGGCCGCAGCGTGCTGCGCGGCCCGCTCGATCCACTCGCCGACAATTTCGAGGTGACGCGCTGCGGCCGGCGCATGCATGTAGCTCAGGCGCGCAATGCGCTGCGCGGCCACATGGTCGATCAGGGCCAGCATGCCCTGGCGATAGCTGGCGATCTCGCGCGCTCGCGCCGCCGGGTCGGGCGGGTGCGGGTCGGCCTCGTAGGGGATCTCCTCGAAGGTCGCGATGCCACCGAAGCTGGCCACCGGGAACGACCACAGGTCGGCCTGCACCAGGTGTCCGTCGCGCCAGGCGCGCGTCGGGCCCAGGCCGCTGCCGCCAGTGTCGTAGTGGGCGACGATGCCGTTGGCGCTCAGCCAGCGGCTGCTCCACAGCGGCTGGTTGCCCCCCGGCGCCGAGTAGGTGGTCGGCGCGCGACCGAGCACGCGCGTCATGCTGGCGTGGTTGCGCTCGAGCAGCGGCTCGAAGCGCTCGCGGTTGCTCTCGTTGGCATGCTCGGCGAACTCGTTGTGGAGCCAACCGCCATGGTTGCCGATCTCGTGGCCCAGCGCGGCCATGCGCCGGATGAAGGCCTGCGCCCACGCGCTGCCGTCGACATTGAGCCCGGCGCCGTCGCCGCTGCGGTAGGTGTCGGGGCCGGCGGTGAAGTGCAGCGAGAAGGGGCCGCCTTTGAGCAAGCCGCGCTGCTCGATCACGTGCAGCGGCGCGACTGCAGCGCCGGAGTCGACGTGCAGGTTCAGGACCATGCCGCCGACGCCGCCGGGCACCGCCAACAGCTGCGGGGCGCCGACCATGTCGGCCAGGAACAGGCGCAGGGTCTGGTGCAGCACGTAACCGTCGGAGCGCGTCTTCAGGTAGCCCAGGGGCAGGTTGACGAACAGCACCTCGCCCGCGCCGACGCGGCGGCGCACGATCAGCACGTCGCCCGTGGGCGAACGCGCCAGGACCTCGCCCTCAGGACTGCCTTCGGTGACCAGGTGCGGGTAGCGCAGTTGCGAGTAGCCATAGGCCTTGAGCTCGAGGCCGTGGGCGCCGGCCTGGGCCTTGCCCGGTTGCACCGCCAGCGCGCGCACGCCGGCATCGCTCAGTTGCACGGTGTCGAGCTTGAACATGCCTGCGCCGCGCTGCGCGTACAGGGCGTAGCTCACGCCGGCGAGCACAGAGAGGCGCGAGCGCAGCGCCGAGTAGCTGCCGTCTTCGCTGCGCTGCGTCCCGGCATCGAAGCACAGCAACACGCGCCCACCCTCGTGCACAAAGCGCGTGATCGCGGCCACCGCGCTGTCGCTCATCGCCACCAGGGCGGTGTCGGGCAGCAGCAGGGCGCGCGGGCGCCCGGGCAGGCCGTCGCGGCCGATGCGCTCGACGTTCAGCAACGCGGCCTGAAAACCCTCTTCCGCCAGCGCAGCCTGCCAGGCCTGGATCACGGCGCGGGCCTCGTCGCCGGGCGACGCCGGTTGCACCAGGCACACGGCCGTCGACGCCGGCGGCACCTGCCAAGCGCGCCACAGCGGCAGCGCCGCCAGCGCCAGCAGCACGAGCACCAGGGCCGCGCGCAGCTCGGCGCCGCCGCGGGTGTCGCCGAGCAGCCGGGTGCGCCAGCCGCGCCGGTGCGCTGCAGGACTCGGCTGCGATGGTGGTGACGAGCTCATTTCAGTGGCTCCACCGCGCTTGGCGCGACCCGCGACGCATGAAAGAGCAGCCTCCAAGCGCACGCCGCGGATCGGGCTTTGCCCGGCCGCCGGCGTGGCCCCCTTGAGGGGGAGCGGCGAAGCCGCTTCGGGGGTGGTTCATTTCAAGGCCCCGGCGTCGACCTTGGCCCAGATGCTGCCGTGCACCGTCGCGGCGGGTGCGAGGGCCACGCGTTGGCCGTTGACGGAGGTTTGGGCATCGGGACGGCCGATGATGGCGGCGGGCCCGATGTCGACCAGGGCTTCGCCGATCAAGGGACCGGCCATCAGGACGTTGGCGCCGACCCGGACTGTGCCCGTGACGACGCAGGCGCCGTCGATCACGCAGCCGGGTCCGAGCGCCAGGCGACCATGGACCTTGAGGCTGCCGTGGACCACGCAGTTGGCGCCGAGATCGGCATCGCCCCGTACGATCAGGTCGCCGTTGACTTCGGTGCCCGGCGGCAGGCTGAGCGTGCCTGGCACGCGCCAGCGCCCGCAGGCTTCGTCACGGTGCACACCGGGCCCGCCGTTGAAACGCTGCCGCGCTTCGGTCTGCCTCGGCGTGCTCAGGGGCGAGGCGGTCGACGCGTCGGCCGCCGCGGCAATCGTCGGCGCGCGGGCGCGCAGGAACCGCGCGCCCGGCGCCAACAGGATGCTCTGGCTGGCCGTGACGCGGGCCCCGACCTGGCTGCCGCTGCCCAGCACGACATGGCGGGCGTGGGCCCAGCGGGTCACGCGCGCGCCGGCCGCCAGGCGCAGATCGCCCTCGGCGTAGGCGGCACGGGCCAGGGCGTTGCGGCCGAGCACCAGATCGCCCGCGGCATAGACCTCGTGGCGGTGCTGGAAGTCGGGGGGTAGCGTCAGGTCGCCAGCGCCGACCAGGGGCAGGCTGGCCTGGCTCACCTGGTGCCCCGGGGGGCACCAGTGCAGGCCCAGCTGCGCCGTGCGCGCCGCCGCGTCGGGCTGCAGCAGGGCCGCGGGCAGCGGCGCGCTCAAGGCCTGCTCGAGGCGGGCGCGGTAGTTGTCGGCGAAGCGCGCCGCCGCGTTGTCGTGGTTGCGCGGCACGTTCAGCGGCGCGACATCGGTCGGCCAGAACAGCTCGCGCAGTGCCGGCGCCAGCACCAGCAGCAGCAGGGCCAGCAACAACATCCCCGTCAGCAGGGCGCTCATCAGGCAACCTCCGCGCTTCGCGCTGCGGTGTGGCGCTTGGGGCGGCCCGGCGCGCTCACAGTGCCTCCTGCGCGCCGCGCGCCGGCGCGAGGGCTACGGCAACGGCCCAGCCGGTCATGACTTGCCCCCGGGCTTGCGGTAACGCCGGGTCTTGTCCCATCGCATTTCGCGCTTGAACAGGGCATCGATCCACTGGCTCACGGTGGCGCGCGAGATCGCGACCATGCTGACCAGGAAGCCGAGCTGGTTCAACGGCAGCAGGCGCACGCGGCGCTGGTTGCCGTCCAGGCGCACCGCGGCGCCGATCTGGAAGAAGGCGGCAAAGTTGCCCAGTGCCGCATAGGCTGCGAAGGCGAACAGGCCCAGCACGCCTTCGATCAGCGGCGAGCGCTCGACGAAGAGCAGCGCCGCCGAGGCAATCCAGGCCAGCAGCAGCAGCGGCGACATCATGTACACGCCCAGCAGCAGCAGGCCGTCAAAACGTGCCACGCGGCTGATGCGGCTGCTCCGCAACAGGCGCCAGCTGTAGGCGACCATCGCCGAGTTGTGGCCCTTGGTCCAGCGCATGATCTGGCGCATGCGCACCGGCCATGTTTCCGGCACCTCCTCGTAGCACTCGCTGCGGTTCTGGTACACGGTCTGCCAGTCCGCGAGCAGCAGGCGGTAGGTCAGGTCGGTGTCTTCAGCCAGGACATCGACGCGAAAGCCGCCCACCGCCTTGAGCGCCTTGACGCGGATGGCGCCGACGGTGCCACCGTACTGCGGCACCAGACTCAGGTTCATGCGCGCCTGCTGATCGACCTGGTAACCGCCCGCGCGTTCGAGGTCGAGCAGGCGTGTCAGCAGCGACGCACCGGCATTGCGCGGCACGACGCGGCCCATCGTGGCACCGACCTCGGGGTCGAACAAGGGCGCCATCAACTGGTGGATCAGGCCGTTGGCGGGTTCGTAGTCGGCGTCGAAGACGATGATCGCATCGGTGTGCACGAACTGCATCGCGTCCTGCAGCGCGGCGGCCTTGCCGGGCCGTCCCCCTTCGCGGTGAAAGGGCTGGATGCGGCCCGGGAACTCGGCCACCATCGCATCGATGATCTCGCGCGTGCGGTCGGTCGAACGGTCGTTGACGGGAATCAGCGTGATCTTGTCGGCCGGGTAGTCGACCGCCAGCAGGCAGCGCAGCGAGCCTTCGATCACGTCTTCTTCGTTGTGCGCCGCGATCAGCACCGTGACCGAGGGCCAGGTCGCGATGTCGACGTCGATGTAGGGGTGGCGCTGTTTGCCGAAGACGCGGTTGAGGGTGAAGGCGTAGTGGCGGGTCGTGTAGATGACGATCAGGATGGCGACGAACACCTGGATGGCAATCAGCGCGTCGATCATTGGATTCAGCGGTCCTCGATTGGCAAGGGTGAGGGCGTGCCCGTCAGCAATGGTCCGCGTGTCGGTCCTGGGCTGCAATGCTAGCCGACCGCGTCGGGCGGCTAAACTGCCGACTGCTTCACACAGTTGCGCTTGAACCGCAACCCCGCGCCATGGTTTTCACGGAACCCCAATTGCTCGAGGCGCTAAAAGCCGTCGTCGACCCCAACACCGGCCGCGATTTCGTCTCGACCAAGCAGTTGAAGAACCTCAAGGTTGAAGGTGGCGACGTGGCCTTCGATGTCGAGTTGGGCTACCCGGCCAAGAGCCAGATCGCCGGCCTGCGCAAGGCTTTGATCGCAGCGGTGCGCACCCTGCCGGGCATTGAGAACGTCAGCGTCAACCTGGCCACCAAGGTGGTGGCCCACGCGGTGCAGCGCGGCGTGCAGTTGATGCCCAAGGTGAAGAACATCGTCGCCGTGGCCTCGGGCAAGGGCGGTGTGGGCAAGAGCACCACGGCCGTGAACCTGGCGCTGGCGCTGGCCGCCGAGGGCGCCAGCGTGGGCATCCTCGACGCCGACATCTATGGGCCCAGCCAGCCGATGATGATGGGCATCGAAGGCCGGCCCGAGAGCGCCGACGGCCAGACCATGGAGCCGATGGAGAACTACGGTGTTCAGGTGATGTCGATCGGCTTTCTGGTCGACGCTGACAACCCGATGATCTGGCGCGGCCCGATGGTCACCCAGGCGCTGGAGCAGTTGCTGCGGCAGACCAATTGGGGCGATCTGGACTACCTGATCGTCGACATGCCGCCAGGCACGGGCGACATCCAGTTGACCTTGTCCCAGAAGGTGCCGCTGACCGGCGTCGTGATCGTGACCACGCCGCAGGACATCGCCCTCCTGGATGCGAAGAAGGGCCTGAAGATGTTCGAGAAGGTCGGCGTGCCGATCCTGGGCATCGTCGAGAACATGGCGGTGCACGTTTGTACAAGTTGCGGCCATGTCGAACACATCTTCGGCGCCGACGGCGGCAAGAGGATGTCCGAGCAGTACGGTGTCGACTACCTCGGCGCGCTGCCGCTGAACCTGTCGATCCGCGAGCAGGCCGACGCCGGCCGGCCCAGCGTGGTCAGCGACCCCGACGGCGAGATCGCCGCGATCTACAAGACCGTGGCGCGGCAGATGGCGGTGAAGATCGCCGCCAAGGCCAAGGACTTCAGCTCGAAGTTCCCGACCATCTCGATCTCCAAGACGACGTAGGACGTAGCATGGACAGGCCATCGATCCGCGTGGCCGTGGTTGTCGAGCGCGAGCGGGCGCCCAACCAGTGGGAGGATTGGCGTTTTCGGTTGACGGACGTGGTTCCCGACGAGGGCGGCTTCGGCGACGCGCCGCGCCTGCTGCGCGACGACGGCCAGACCGCGCGCTTCCTGCACCCGGGTTTTGACGTCACGCTGTTTGCCGATGAGGCCGAGGGCTACTACCTCAACCTCAGCAGCGGCGCCCCGGTCTGGTTTGTGATGTGGCGCCAGACCGAAGGCGATCCGTCGTCGGCACGGCCCGAGGTCGTTACCCTGTCCTACAACGAAGCCGGGCGCCTGCTCGATGCGCAGGAGCGTGTCGACAACGTGCCGCTGGCGCCCGACGTGGCTGGCTGGCTGGCGGAGTTCACCGACAGTCATTACCGACCCGAGCCCAAGAAGCGCAGGCGACCGGCATCGTTCCAGCAGCCGGAGGATCGAAAGTGAGCGCTTCGCGCGACGCGCCAGACGGTTTTCTGTCGCGCTGGTCGCAGCGCAAAGTCAAGGTCCGCCAAGGCCAGACGCCGGCCGAGCCGGCCACCGTTGTCGAGCCACCGCCGCTGCACGAGCCCGACACGGTGGCCGCGGCGCCCCCAGAGACGCCCGTCGTTGCCGAACAGCGGCCGCCACCACTGACGCTGGACGATGTCGCCCAGCTTGGCCGCGACTCAGACTACCGCCGCTTCGTCGCTGCCGATGTGGCGCCGGAGGTGAAGAACGCGGCGCTGAAGAAGCTGTTCACCGATCCCCACTTCAATGTGATGGACGGCCTGGACACCTATATTGACGACTACGGCAAGCCCGACCCGATTCCGGCGTCGATGCTCCGTCAGATGGTGCAATCACGCGCCCTTGGGCTGTTCGCCGACGAACCGAAAGAGAGCGAGCCGGCCGCGATTGCCGGGGCCACTCCCGATGGCGCGTATGCCGCTGACCCTGCACAGTCGCCCCCTGAACCTGCTATCCCGATCGCCCATGACCAAGACACTGCTCTGCGACTGCAACCGCTCGATGCCGCTGGACCGCCCAGCACTGCAGGCGGCACTGAGCAAGACGCCGGGCGCGAGCGCTGACGGGATCGAGGTCGCGCACACGTTGCTGTGCAGACGCGAGGCCGGTGCCTTCCAGCGCGCGGCGAAAGCCGGCGACGACCTGCTGGTGGCCTGCACCCAGGAGTCGCGCCTGTTCCTCGACCTCAACGAGCAGACCGAGGGCGCGCCGCGCCTGCAGGAGCGGCCGATCCGCTTCGTCAACATCCGCGAGACCGGCGGCTGGTCCAAGGACGCCAAGGCGGCGACCCCGAAACTTGCCGCGCTGATCGCTGCGGCGCAACTGCCGCCGCCTGACCCGGTGGCCGCGGTCACGTACCGCAGTGGCGGCCGCTGCCTGGTGATCGGCGGCGCCGAGGCGGCCGAGCGCGCCGCAGCGATGCTGGGCAACGAACTCGACGTCAGTCTGCTGGTCGACGGCAGTGGCGGCGCTTTGTCGCAAAGCCACGAGCGTGCGGTGCACAGTGGCCGCCTGACCAAGCTCAGCGGCTGGCTCGGTGCCTTCGAGGCCACCTGGGTGACCGACAACCCCATCGACCTGGAGTTGTGCACGCGCTGCAATGCCTGCATCGCCGTCTGCCCCGAGGGCGCGATCGACTTCAGCTACCGCATCGACATGGATCGCTGCAAGAGCCACCGCGCCTGCGTGGCGGCCTGCGACGCTGCCGGTGCGATCGACTTCGAGCGCGAGGCGCAAACCAGCAGCGAGAAATTCGACCTGGTGCTCGACCTGCGCCGCGGGCCGGCCTTTGACATGCACCAGCCGCCGCAGGGCTACTTCCACGCCGGCGGCGATGAGAAGAAGCTGCTCGACGCCGTGCTGCAGTTGCGCGAGCGCGTCGGCGAGTTCGAGAAGCCCAAGTTCTTCCACTACAAGCCCAAGCTGTGCGCGCACAGCCGCAACGAGCAGATCGGCTGCACCGCCTGCATCGACGTCTGCTCGACGCGAGCGATCCGCAGCGAGGCCACGCTCAAGGGCAAGGCCGGGGGCCGCGTGCGGGGCGCCACCACCACCACACCGGCGGCGCCGCTGCCCGGTGGCCAGGGTGGCGGCATCGTGGTCGAGCCGCATCTGTGCGTCGGCTGCGGCGCCTGCACCACGGTCTGCCCGAGCGGCGCGCTGGCCTTTGCCACGCCGGGCACGGTCGACCAGGGCAAGCGCCTGCGCACGCTGCTCGGCGCCTATCGCAATGCGGGCGGCAAAGACGCTGCGCTGCTGCTGCACAGCGAGGGGGCCGGCGCCAAGCTGATCGGCGAACTCGGCCGCGCGGCGTGCGTCGACAAGGCCATTCACGGCGTGCCAGCGCGCGTGCTGCCGGTGGCGGTGTGGCACACCGCCAGCGTGGGCATCGACCTCTGGCTGGCGGCGATCGCGCTCGGAGCCAGCCAGGTCTGGGTGCTGCTGACACAGGAGGAAGCGCCCGAGTACCGGCAGGCGCTCGCCGAGCAGATGGCGGTGGCCCAGGCGATTCTCACGGGCCTGGGATATCGCGGCGAGCACTTGCGCCTGATCGAGGCCAGCGATGCCCGTGACCTGCCTGCCCTTGATCGCGCATTGCAGGCGGCGCCGGCCCAAGGGGTGGCCAAGGCCGCGCCGCTGGCCGTCCAGGCCGACAAGCGGGCCACGCTCGACATGGTGATCGACCACCTGCTTGCCCAAGCACCCCAGGCACCCGAGGCGATCGCCTTGCCGCGAGCTGGCGCGCCCTTCGGCAGCCTGGTCATCGACACCGAGAAATGCACGCTTTGCCTGTCGTGCGTCGGCGCCTGCCCTGAAGGCGCGCTGGCCGACAACCCCGACAAGCCCCAACTGCGCTTCATCGAGAAGAACTGCGTCCAATGCGGCCTGTGCGTCACGACCTGCCCGGAGGCGGCGATCAGCCTGCAGCCCCGCCTGTGGCTGGCCGACGGCGGCAAGGCGCGCAAGGCCGCGCGCGTGTTGCATGAGACCGAGCCGTTCTGCTGCGTGCGCTGCGGCAAGCCCTTCGGCACGTTGAAGGCGATCGAGAACATGATCAACAAGATCGGCAACCACCCGGCGTTCCAGGGCGCCGGTGCGCAACGCCTGAAGATGTGCGGCGATTGCCGCGTGATCGACATCCATACCAACCCCAACGAGCTGAAGATCACGGATCTATGAGCCAAGCCGTCAGCTTTGCCAGTACCGACGACAGCGAGGAACTGGCGCGCGCCGAGTTGTACGGCCTGCTGGCGCGGCTGTGGCTCGGGCCGCCAGACGACGAGCTGCTGACGCAGTTTCGCGTCGCCGTGACCGAGGCGCCGCAGTCGGGCGGGCATCTCGAGGCGCCATGGCAGTCGCTGGTCGCTGCAATGCGCGCGGCCACCGCACAGGCTGCGGCCACCGAATACGACGCCCTGTTCGGTGGCGTCGGCAAGCCAGAAGTGTTTCTCTACGGTTCGTATTACCTGGCCGGCTTCCTGCACGAGAAACCCCTGGCGCTGCTGCGTGACGATCTTGCCGCGCTGGGCCTGACCCGCGACGAGACCCGCGGCGAGACTGAAGACCATATCGCCTGCGTGTTCGAGGTCATGCGTTACCTGATCGCCGGCGATGACGTCGCGGTCAGCAACCTCGAGCAGCAGCGACGCTTCTTTCGCGCCCATGTGCAGACCTGGGTCGAGCAGCTGCTCGACGCAGTCCAGGCCCAGCCGCAGGCGCTGCTGTGGCGCGAGGTGGCGGCGCTGACACGGACCTTCGTGCAGGTTGAGGCGCAGGGATTCGACATGCTCGAGTAGCCGCGGGCCCGCCGCCCGCCGCGCCGGATGAGCGCTCGGTGCTGCACTGCAGCAGCGCCGGTCCGAGGCACGTGGCCGGGTGGCGATGGCCCGTGTCAAGCGCTGCAATGCGCTCTGTGCGAGTCTTGACTAGGGGCAAACCTTATTGCGGGCGCGATCGGGATCGACCCTAATCAAACATGCTCGCCCCTATGTTGACGCGGGCGCAGGAGACATCCATGAATAATCCGAAGTCTGATCTGCTGTCTCGCCGCCGCCTGTTCGCGGGCGCCGGAACCGCCGGGGCCCTGGCCGCTGTAGCTGTGGCGCTGCCGGCGCTAAAACCGGCGCAGGACGCCGAACTGGCGAGCGCACCCAAGCCCGCGCCCGACAAGGGCGGCGGCTACCGCGTTACGCAGCACGTGCTCGACTACTACCAGACCACCCGCGTCTGACCAGCGCGCGCAGCGTGCCCGACCCGTCCTGATTCCGATTCGAGGAGCTGTCATGTTGCTCACACGCAAGTCCGTATCCGCTGGCGGCGCGAATGCGTCCGCGCTGGTTTCCAGCCTCTCGCGCGGCCTCGGTCGCGCTATTTCCACCATGGACCGTCGCGCCTTCCTGCGCCGCTCGGGCCTCGGCGTGGGCGCCGGCATGGCCGCTTCGCAGCTGGTGCTGGTCAAGAAGGCGCAGGCGGCCGGTGGTGGTGCGGCGGCTGATGCGGCCAAAAAGGTGGTCGTCAAGCGCACGGTCTGCGGCCACTGCTCGGTCGGCTGCGCGATCGACGCTGTGGTGGAGAACGGCATCTGGACGCGCCAGGAGCCGGTGTTCGATTCGCCGATCAACCTCGGCGCCCATTGCGCCAAGGGCGCTGCAGTGCGCGAGAACGGCCACGGCGAGTTCCGTCTGCGCTCGCCGATGAAGCTGGTCAACGGCAAGTACCAGAAGATCAGCTGGGACGTGGCGCTGAACGAAATCAGCGCCAAGATGCTTGACCTGCGCAAACAGAGCGGGCCGGATTCGATCTTCGTCGTCGGATCTTCCAAGCACAACAACGAGCAGGCCTATCTGCTGCGCAAGTGGATGAGCCTCTGGGGTAGCAACAACACCGACCACCAGGCGCGCATCTGCCACTCGACCACGGTGGCCGGCGTGGCGAATACATGGGGCTACGGCGCCATGACCAATTCGTACAACGACATGCAGAACAGCAAGGCCGCGCTGTACATCGGCAGCAATGCAGCCGAGGCGCACCCGGTGTCGCTGCTGCACATGCTGCATGCCAAGGAAGCCGGCTGCAAGATGATCGTGGTAGACCCGCGCTTCACGCGCACGGCGGCCAAGGCTGACGACTTTGTGCGCATCCGCTCGGGCTCGGACATTCCGTTCCTGTTCGGCGTGCTGTACCACGTCTTCAAGAACGGCTGGGAAGACCAGAAGTACATCGAGGACCGCGTCTACGGCATGGAGAAAGTGCGCGAGGACGTGCTGGCCAAGTGGACGCCCGACAAGGTGCTGGAGGCCTGCGGCGTCGACGAAGCCACCTGCCTGAAGGTGGCCAAGACGATGGCCGAGAACCGGCCGAGCACGATCGTCTGGTGCATGGGCCAGACGCAACACACAATCGGCAACGCGATGGTGCGTGCCTCGTGCATCCTGCAACTGGCCCTGGGCAACATCGGTGTCAGCGGCGGCGGTGCCAACATCTTCCGCGGCCACGACAACGTGCAGGGCGCCACCGATGTCGGCCCGAATCCCGATTCACTGCCGGGCTACTACGGCCTGGCCGAAGGCTCGTTCAAGCATTTCGCCAGCACCTGGGGCGTCGACTTCGAGTGGATCAAGAAGCAGTACGCGCCGGGCATGATGACCAAGTCGGGCATGACGGTCTCGCGCTGGATCGACGGCGTGCTCGAGAAGAACGAGCTGATCGACCAGGACAGCAACCTGCGCGGCCTGTTCTTCTGGGGCCATGCGCCCAACTCGCAGAGCCGCGGGTTGGAGATGAAGACGGCGATGGACAAGCTCGAGCTGCTGGTCGTGATCGATCCGTTCCCGTCAGCCACCGCGGCGATGGCGGCCATGCCCGGCAAGACAGGCGATAGGACCCCGAACCAGGCGGTCTATCTGCTACCCGCCTGCACCCAGTTCGAGACCACGGGCTCGGTCACGGCGTCGAACCGTTCGATCCAGTGGCGCGAGCAGGTCATCGAGCCGCTGTGGGAGAGCCGCAGCGACCACATGATCATGTACCAGCTGGCGCAAAAACTCGGCTTCGACAAGGA
>JANMSS010000101.1:0-6327 GCA_031389585.1 Burkholderiales bacterium
GACGCACTTCTTCGTCTTCTACTACGGCGTGCTGGCCGATGTGACGCCGCCCGTGGCACTGGCCGCATTTGCCGCGGCAGGCATCGCCCGCAGCGAACCGATGGGCACCGGCAATACGGCATTCCGCCTGTCGATGGGCAAAGCCCTGGTGCCGTTTGCCTTTGTCTATGCGCCCTCGCTGCTGTTCATCGATTTCAGCTGGCTGGCGTTCACGGTCGCGCTGTCGGGCACCGTGATCGCCATCCTCGGCCTGGGTGCGGCTTACACCGGCTACTGCGGCCGGCCGATCGGGCGCGTGGCCTTCGTGTTGCTGAATCTGTTTTCGCTGAGCCTGGTGTTTTCGAATCTCGCTGTCACGCTCGTCTCCGGGTCGATCGTGCTGGCGATCCTGGCCTGGCATCTCCGGGCTGAGAAGCCTGCCGCGGCTTCGCTTGCCGACTGATGCCACGGCAGCGGTTGCGCCAGCGAATTGTTACTGGCCTCTTGCACGCCGCGTTGCCGCCAGTCAATCGTGCGCTCAGTGGCCTTCCTACAATTTGCACACGAATGGTTTCTGCAATACTGCTGTAGGAGTTCCCGCGCATGAAGAAGCTGCTTGTCGCCGTGTCCGCGCTGCTCGCTGCAAGCGTCGCCTGTGCTCAGGCCCCCGACACGCTAAGAAAGATCAAGGACAGCGGCGCGGTCACGATGGGCGTGCGCGAAGCCTCGGGCGCCCTGAGCTACATGCTTGGCACTGGCAAGTACGTGGGATTTCATGTGGAGCTTTGCCAGCGTGTGCTGGCCGATGTCCAGAAGTCGCTCGGCCTGGCCAAGCTCGACATCAAGTACCAGCAAGTTAGCCCGCGCAACCGCATCGTGATGTTGCAGAACGGCCGTGTCGACATCGAGTGCGGATCCACCACCAACAACCTCAGCCGCCAGCGCGACGCTGCATTCGCCATCACGACCTACGTCGACGAAGTGCGCATCGCCGTCAAGGCCAGCTCGGGCATCAATTCGATTGCCGAATTGAACGGCCGCAACGTCGCCACGACCCTGGGTTCGACTTCGGTGCGCCTGCTGCGCATGCATGAGCGCGCGCGTGGCATCGATTTCAAGGAAGTCTTCGGCAAGAGCCACGGCGACAGCTTCGTGCTGCTCGAGACCGGCCGCGCCGACGCCTTCGTGATGGACGGCCAGGTCCTGGCCGGGCTCATCGCCCGCGCCAAGAAACCGGCCGACTACCGAATCGTCGGCGAAGTGCTGGCGGTCGAGCCGATCGCGATCATGCTCCGGAAGGACGATCCGGCGTTCAAGAAGGCCGTCGACGACAGCCTCAAGTCAATGATCCAGCGCGGCGAGCTGGCCAAGGCCTACGACAAGTGGTTCACGCAGCCGGCTGCGCCTCGCAACATCAACCTGCGCCTGCCGGCCAGCGACGCGACCCTGGCCGCCTGGGCGCAGCCGAACGACCGGCCGGCCGAGCAGTACACGCAGAAGTAGCGGGCCTTTACCCGCGACACCCGCGGTGCCCCCACCGCGTGCGGGCAGCAACGCCGGCCGCGCGCGACCCTGGTTACAGTGGCGCCATGGCTGAGCCCTCGACAGAATCTCCGATCGCCTACCGTACGGTCGGCGTGCTCGGCGGCATGGGCGCCCTGGCCACGGTGGACTTCCTGCACAAGCTGGTGCTGGCCACGCCAGCGAGCACCGATCAGCAACAGGTGCCGTTGTTGGTGCGTTTCTGCCCCGAGGTGCCTGATCGCGTCGACGCCCTGTTCGGGCGCGGCCCCTCGCCCGAACCGGCCTTGGTGGCTGCCGCGCAGGCGCTCGAACGTGGCGGCGCCGAATGCCTGGCCATCCCCTGCAACACCGCCCACGCCTGGCATGACGCCATCGCCGCCGGCGTGTCGATCCCCGTGCTGCACATTGCCGATAGCGCGCTGGCGGCCGCCTCGCAACTGGGCATCGCCGGCGCGGTGGGGTTGCTGGGCACGACCGGCACCCTGCACAGCGGCATCTACCCGGCGCGCGGCGGCCCGGGCATCGACTGGGTCCTCAGCACCGAGCGCGAGCAGGCCGAGTGGGTCGCGCCGGGCATTCGCGCGGTCAAGACTTTGCGAGCGGAGCAGGGCGGCGCGTGGCTGCGCCAGGCGGCGCAGGCACTGGTACAGCGCGGTGCCACGATCGTCATCATGGCCTGCACCGAGATTCCGATCGCACTGGCGCAGCAGGACATCGGCGTGCCGCTGGTCGATCCGACCTTGACGCTGGCGCGCGCCTGCGTGGCCTGGGCCGGCGAGACGGCTTGAACGCAGCGCAGCCCGTGCCGGCCTACGTGGTTTCGCGGGGTTGCCCGCGGGCCGCAGGGTGCACAATTTCCCCACGCGCAATGTCGGCTCGAGGCCGGCGTTCGCATCCACCCCCGAAAGAAGGAACTTTCATGACTCTCACGTACAAGATCCTGGGCGCGCTGGTTGTTGCCGGCGTCGCCACCGGCGCCATGGCGCAGGGCACGCTGGAAAAGGTCAAGGCCGCCGGCAGCATCACGGTCGGCCACCGCGACGCGTCGATCCCGTTCTCCTACCTCGACGACAAGCAGCAGCCGATCGGCTACGCGATGGACCTGTGCGCGCGCATCGTCGACGCGGTCAAGGCCGAGCTGAAGATGCCGGGCCTGAAGGTGGCGCTGCAGCCGGTCACGTCGGCCACGCGCATCCCGCTGCTGGCCAACGGCACGATCGACCTCGAGTGTGGCTCGACGACCAACAACACCGAGCGCCAGAAGCAGGTCAGCTACACGATGACCCACTTCCTGACCGCCAACCGCTTCGTCTCCAAGAAGGCCGACAAGCTCGACAAGCTGGCCGACCTGAAGGGCAAGACCGTGGTCTCGACCTCGGGCACGACCAACATCAAGCAGATCACCGAGCTCAATGCCGAGAAGAATCTGGGCATCAACATCCTGGCCGCCAAGGACCACGCCGAGGCCTTCCTGATGGTCGACACCGGCCGCGCGGCGGCCTTCGTGATGGACGACATCCTGCTGGCCAGTCTGGCCGCCAGCCACGCCAACCCCGGCCAGTGGAGCATCTCGAGCGAGGCGCTGTCTCTGCCCGAGCCCTACGGCATCATGCTGCGCAAGGACGACCCGGCCTTCAAGAAGGTGGTCGACGCCGCAATGGTCGCCACCTACAAGAGCGGCGAGCTCACCAAGATCTACGCCAAGTGGTTCCAGGCCGCGATCCCGCCCAAGGGCATCAACCTTAACCTTCCCATGGCCGACGCCTTCAAGAAAGTGGTCGCCAACCCGATCGACTCGCCCGACCCCGCGGCCTACAAGTAATCTCACTGCCCCCCGCTGCCCCTGGCTTTGCCTGGGGCCGCTTGCATCACCCTGGCTCGCGTTGGCATGAACTACCACTGGAACTGGGGCATCTTCTGGGATTTGTCGCCTGACGCCAGCGGCACCTACCTGCAGACCCTGCTGAACGGCCTGGGCTGGACCCTGGCCACCGGGCTGACCGCCTGGGTCTTTGCGTTGGCGCTGGGCGTGCTGGTCGGCACCGTGCGCACGACGCCGCTGGTCTGGGCCGTGCGGCTGGGCAATGCCTATGTCGAGCTGTTCCGCAACATCCCGCTGCTGGTGCAGATGTTCCTGTGGTTCTTCGTCGTGCCCGAACTGCTGCCCAAGGACATGGGCAACTGGGTCAAGCAGATGCCCAACGCCAGCTTCTGGACCGCCGTGGTCGCGCTGTCGTTCTTTACCTCGGCGCGCGTGGCCGAACAGGTCAAGGCCGGCATCCATTCGCTGCCGCGCGGGCAGATGGACGCCGGCACCGCGCTGGGCCTGACGCTGCCGCAGACCTACCGCCATGTGCTGCTGCCGATGGCCTTTCGGATCATCCTGCCGCCGCTGACCAGCGAGTTCCTGAACATCATCAAGAACAGCGCTGTGGCGCTGACCATCGGCCTGATGGAGCTGACCGCGCGCGCGCGCTCGATGCAGGAGTTCAGCTTCCAGGTCTTCGAGGCCTTCACGGCCGCCACGCTGATCTACCTGCTGGTCAACGGCGTCGTCGTGCTGGCCATGCAGGGCGTCGAGCGCTGGGTCGCGGTTCCGGGCTACATCGGCGGCAAGTCGCGTTGACATGAAGCCCCCACGCTCACTACCTTCGCTGCCCCCCAAGGGGGCGCCAGTGCCCTTCGGGCGGCCGTGCGGCCACTGACATGCTCGAGAACTTCGACTTCGACGTCATCGCCCGCACCTGGCAGGTGCTGATTTTCCAGGGCCTGGCGTTCACGGCGCAGGTGACGGTATTGGCCATGGTCGGCGGCATCATCCTGGGCACGCTGCTGGCGATGATGCGGCTGTCGTCGATCAAGCCGCTGTCGTGGGCGGCGGCCGGCTATGTCAACGGCCTGCGGTCAATCCCGCTGGTGCTGGTGATCTTCTGGTTCTACTTCCTGGTGCCCTACATCGGCGCCTGGATCATCGGCTCGCCCACGCCGGTCAAGGTCGGCGCGTTCACGTCGGCGCTGGTCACCTTCATCCTGTTCGAGGCCTGCTACTACTGCGAGATCATGCGCGCGGGCATCCAGAGCATCCCCTCGGGCCAGGCCAGCGCCGGCTATGCGCTGGGCCTGAATTACTGGCAGGTGATGGCCCAGGTGGTGTTGCCGCAGGCATTCCGCAATATGACGCCGGTGCTGCTGACGCAGACCATCGTGCTGTTCCAGGATGTGTCGCTGGTCTACATCATCTCGCTGCCCGACTTCGTCACCATCGCCAGCAAGATCGCCCAGCGCGACGGCCGGCTGATCGAGATGTATGTCTTCGTGGCGGTGGTCTACCTGGCCATCTGCCTGCTGCTGTCGTACGGGGTCAAGCGCCTGCAGGCCCGCATTGCCATCGCGCGCTAGAAAAAAGGAAGCCTCCCATGGCCATGATCGAAGTCAAGAACATCAGCAAGTGGTACGGCCACTTCCAGGTCCTGACCGACTGCAGCACCCATGTCGACAAGGGCGACGTGGTGGTCGTGTGCGGGCCCTCGGGTTCGGGCAAGAGCACGCTGATCAAGACCGTCAATGCCCTGGAGCCGATCCAGAAGGGCCGCATCGTCGTCGACGGCATCGACCTGGCCGACCCCAAGACCGACCTGCCCAAGCTGCGCGCGCGGGTGGGCATGGTGTTCCAGAACTTCGAGCTGTTCCCGCACCTGAGCGTCAGCGCCAACCTGACGCTGGCGCAGATCAAGGTGCTGGGCCGCAGCGCCGATGAATCCCTCACGCGCGGGCTGAAGATGCTCGACCGCGTCGGCCTGATGGAGCAAAAGGACAAGTTCCCCGGCCAGCTCTCGGGCGGCCAGCAGCAGCGGGTGGCGATTGCGCGAGCGCTCAGCATGGACCCGATCGTGATGCTCTTCGACGAGCCGACCTCGGCGCTGGACCCCGAGATGGTCGGCGAGGTGCTCGACGTGATGGTCAAGCTCGCCGAAGAGGGCATGACCATGATGGTCGTGACCCACGAGATGGGATTCGCCAAGAAAGTCAGCCACCGCGTGATCTTCATGGACGAGGGCAGGATCGTCGAGGACTGTAAGAAGGACGCGTTCTTCGGCGACCCGGCGGCGCGCGCGCCGCGGGCGCAGGAGTTCCTGTCGAAGATCCTGCCGCATTGAGCGGCTGCGATCCCGGCGCGTGGGCCGTGGCGCCCGCCGCAGCTGCGGCCAACAGCAAACTACGCAGCCTTCGCACAGCCCCCCGGTTTGTAGACGTCAACCACCGCGTCAGCGGATCAGTTCAACGCCCGTTCTCAGACCCCCCGACAACAGGAATCGGGGGGCGACCGGCCGGGTCGCCCCCCGTAACACTGCTAACCGTACCGCTCAGCCTATCTGTTCTTATGTGGCTGATCGAAGTGCGCCTGCAGATTTCCTCCTGTCAGATTCTGCAGAGGAACGCTCAGCACCACGGTGGTAGGGGTTGCCGTCTCGTAGATTCGAATTGCCATTTGATCTTGCACGCCAGGTTCACCGGCATCGATCAAGGTGAACTCAATGGTGTACCCGTCAACATTGTTGTACCGGCCCCTGCCCATGCCAATCAACGTATCCAGCGGAGCCCCTGGCGGCGCTTGAACGATGGTGGGATCGTCCGAGCACGACACGGTGGTCATGTGCGCTGTCATGTGGAACTGATTGCCAGCCCAGTTGATCTCGAGGTTGTTGGAAAGCCGCAGGTCGCAGTGGATCGTCAGGCCTCGCGTCACGCTCAAGTTGCCCACGCTAATCTGCTTTCCGCCACCGGTGAACCGGCCGGTGCCTGGTGCCACGCAGTCGGAGGGAA
>JANMSS010000147.1:0-5827 GCA_031389585.1 Burkholderiales bacterium
CTCGTTTCCCCAGGCCGTGAAGCTCAAGGCCGACGAGACGGTGGTCTTCTCGTGGATCGTTTACAAATCGCGCAAACACCGCGACAAAGTCAACGCCAAGGTCATGGCCGATCCGCGCATGGCCAACATGAACCCCAAGGATATGCCGTTCGATGCCAAGCGCATGTTCTGGGGCGGGTTCAAAGAGATCGTTGCGCTCTGAGCCCTGGGGAGAACAGCATGCGATTCATGATCCTGGTCAAAGCCACAAGCGACAGCGAAGCCGGCGTGATGCCCAGCGACGGCCTGCTTGCCGAAATGGCCAGCTACCACGAAGCGCTCGCCAAAGCCGGCGTGTTGCTCGATGGCGCCGGCCTGGAAGACTTCGAGCAGGGACCGGCCGTCGAGCGCTTTCGAGACATGAAGATCGGCAGCCACTGAAAGCCGACGACGTGCTGCAAACCACTCTCCTGCTGGCCGGCGCTGCACTCGCGCTCCTGCTGATCTACGCCGCCACGCGTCCCGACCGCTTCCGTGTCCAGCGCACCGCGGTCATCAAGGCGCCGGCACAGAAGATCTTCGCGCTCATCAACGACCTGCACCTGTTCAACAACTGGAACCCGTATGAGAAGAAAGACCCGGGCGTGAAGGGCAGCTACAGCGGCGCGGCCAGCGGCGTCGGCGCGGCCTATGCATGGGACGGCCGCAAGGTCGGCGCCGGGCGCATGGAAATCACGGCCAGCCAGGCGCCGAGCCGGGTCACGATGCAGCTCGATTTCCTCAAACCCTTCAAGGCGCAGAACACGGCCGAGTTCACGCTCCAACCGCAAGGCGACAACCTGACCATCGTCACCTGGGCCATGCGCGGCCCCTCGCCGTTCATCTCCAAACTGATGGGCGTGGTGATGAGCATGGACCGCATGATCGGCAACGACTTCGAGGCCGGGCTGGCCAACCTGAAGGCGCTGACCGAGACTCGCTCCCTCAAATGACCCCGGCACCGGAGGCCACCATGCACCAACAGATCTACGTCAACCTGCCCATCAAGAACATGGCCCGCTCGCTGGCCTTCTTCAAGGCCCTCGGCTTCAGCTTCGAGCCGAAATTCAGCAACGAGCAGGGAGCCTGCATGATCGTCGGCGAGAACATCTTCACGATGCTGCTGGTCGAGCCCTTTTTCCAGACCTTCATCAGCGACAAGGCGATCGTCGATGCAAAGCGCAGCACCGAAGTGCTGGTCTGCATTTCCTGCGACAGCCGCGCCGACGTCGATGCCCTGGTGGCCAAGGCGGTGGCTGCCGGCGGCACGGCGCCGCGTGCGCCGCAAGACCACGGCTTCATGTATGGCCACGGCTTCGAAGACCTCGACGGCCACATCTGGGAGTTGATGCACATGGACCAGAAGTGACAGCCCCAAGCTCGCTGCGCTCGCGCCCCCCGAGGGGAGCTCAGGCCGCCCTCCCTTCGACAAGCTCAGGGCGATCGGAATTGCAGGGCTCAGGACAGGCTTGGGAGCGGCCCGGCGCGGCCTGAGGCGCTGCTCTGTGGGCGCGCCGTCGCCAACGCAGCGTGCGATCGACGCCGTCTGGCGCATCGAGGCGGCCAAGATCATTGCCGGCGTCGCGCGAATGGTGCGCGATGTCGGCCTGGCCGAAGAGCTGGCGCAGGACGCGCTGGTGGCCGCGCTCGAACATTGGCCCAGCGACGGCGTGCCCGACAACCCTGCCGCCTGGCTGATGGCCACCGCCAAAAGCCGCGCACTCGACCGCCTGCGCCAGGCGGCGCTGCATGCGCGCAAGCACGAACAGATCGGTGCCGACCTCGAAGCCTTGCAGGCGCATGTCGTGCCGAACTTCGTCGATGCGCTGGCGGCCGCGCAGCAAGACGACATCGGCGACGACCTGCTGCGCCTGATCTTCACCGCCTGCCACCCGGTGCTCGCCGCCGAGGCGCGGGTGGCGCTCACCCTGCGCCTGCTCGGCGGCCTGAGCACGCAAGAGATCGCGCGCGCCTTCCTGCTGCCCGAGGCCACGGTGGCGCAGCGCATCGTGCGCGCCAAGCGCACGCTGGCCGCCGCCAAGGTGCCGTTCGAGGTGCCGGCCGCCGAGGCCCGCGCGCCGCGCCTGGCTTCGGTGCTCGAAGTCATCTACCTGGTCTTCAACGAAGGCTATGCCGCCACCGCCGGTGACGACTGGATGCGCCCGGCGCTGTGCGACGAAGCCCTGCGCCTGGGCCGCGTGCTGGCCGGGCTGGTGCCAAACGAGCCCGAGGTCCACGGCCTGGTGGCGCTGATGGAAATCCAGGCTTCGCGCACCCACGCCCGCACCGACGCGCAGGGCCGGCCGGTGTTGCTGCTCGATCAGGACCGCTCGCGCTGGGACCGGCTGCTGATCCGCCGCGGCCTGACGGCACTGGCGCGCGCCGGCGGTGCGCGCGGTCCCTGCGCATTGCAAGCCGCGATCGCTGCCTGCGATACCTGCGCGGGCACGCCCGATGCCACCGATTGGCCACACATCGTCGCGCACCACTGGCTACCCAGCGTGCGTGGCGACCTGCTGGCCAAGCTCGGCCGCCAGGGTGAAGCGCGGCACGAATTCGAGCGCGCGGCCGCGCTGACACGCAATGCCCGCGAGCGGGCTTTCTTGCTCGAGCGCGCACGGCAGCAAGGGGCGGGCAGCAACGGCACGGCCTGATCGCCGACAATCGCGCCCCATGGTCACCAAGAAACCCAAGGGCCTGGGCATGGGCCTCGAAGCATTGCTCGGCCCCAAGGTCAGCGACGCGGCATCTGCGCCGCGCGACGACGGCACGCCCAGCAGCCTCAAGCTCACCCAGTTGCAGCCCGGCAAGTACCAGCCGCGCACGCGCATGGACGAGGGCTCGCTGTACGAGCTGGCCGAAAGCATCAAGAGCCAGGGCGTGATGCAACCTGTGCTGGTGCGGCCGGTGTCTGCCGGTCGCTATGAAATCATCGCTGGCGAGCGCCGCGTCCGTGCCGCCAACCTGGCCGGCCTGACCGAAGTGCCGGTGCTGGTGCGGGTGGTGTCCGACGAAACCGCCGCGGTGATGTCGCTGATCGAGAACATCCAGCGCGAAGACCTCAACCCGCTCGAAGAAGCGCAGGGCCTGAAGCGTCTGGTCGATGAATTCAAGCTCACGCATGAGCAGGCGGCGCAGGCCGTCGGCCGCTCGCGCAGCGCCGCCAGCAACCTGCTGCGCTTGTTGAACCTGACCGCCCCGGTGCAGCAGATGTTGATTGCCGGCGACATTGAAATGGGCCACGCCCGCGCCCTGTTGGCGCTCGACGCCGCCGAACAAATCCTGGCCGCCAACCAGGTCGCGGCGAAGAAGCTCTCGGTGCGCGAGACCGAAAAGCTGGTCATCCGCCAGGCCAGCGGCAACGCCGGCCGGCAGTCGCCGCTGATGCGCATCAAGCACGACAAATCGCGCGACATCGTGCGCCTGGAAGAGGCGTTGGCCGACCGCCTCACCGCATCGGTCGAGATCCGCGTGCTGCGCAAAACCAAGCGCGGCGAACAGGGCGAAATCGCAATCTCGTTCGGCTCGCTCGACGAGCTGAACGGCTTGCTCGACAAGCTGGGTGTGACGGAGCGCTGAGCGTGAACAGGCCGGTCACCATTCGCGTCGGCGTCGGTGGCTGGACCTTCAAACCCTGGCGCAACAACTTCTACCCAGCCGGCTGGCCGCAAAGCCGCGAACTGGCGTATGCGAGCAAGCAGCTCAGTGCGATCGAGGTCAATGGCACCTACTACGGTTTGCACAAGCCCGCCACGTTTGCGAAGTGGCACGACGAGACACCCCATGACTTCGTTTTCTCGCTGAAGGCCACGCGCTTTGCCACCCACCGGCGCGTCCTGGCCGAGGCCGGCGAATCGATCCAGCGATTCGTCAACAGCGGCATCACTGAGCTGGCGCACAAGCTCGGACCCATCGTCTGGCAGTTCGCACCGACCAAACGCTTCGAGTCCGCCGACTTCGAGGCCTTCCTGAAGCTTCTGCCGGCGGAGTCCGGCGGGCTGCCTCTGCGCCACGCGCTCGATGTCCGGCACCCGAGTTTCAGGAGTGTCGAGTACCTGGCGCTGGCCCGCCGCTACCGGGTGGCCACCGTGTTCACCGACTCCGACGACCAGCCGTCGTTCGCCGACGTCACCGGCGGCTTTATCTACACCCGCATGATGCGCACCGACGCCAGGCTGACCGAAGGTTGCACGTCGCAGGCCCTGGACCAACTCGCCGACTGCGCGCGCGCCTGGTGCGAAGGGCATGAGCCCTCAGGTCTGCCCCGCATCGAAGCGGCGCCATCGCCGGCACCGCCGCGCGAGGTGTTCATGTTCTTCATCGGCGGCGCCAAGGAGACGGCGCCGGCTGCAGCGATGGCGCTGCGACGGCGGTTGGCGTGAGCGCAGGGAGTGTTCCCCCGCAACGGCGCTCAGGACGAGTGAAGCTCTTCCCGCAGTACCCGACGCAGCGTTGCCACCGTCAGGGGTTTGGCTTCGGGCTTCGCCTTGCTGGTGCCGACCGCCGCCTTGCGCAAGAGGGCGTTGATCAGCGTTTGATAGCCGACACCCTCAGCTTCCGCCTGGGCGCGGAAGTGCTCGATGACGTCATCATCGAGCATGATGGTGATGCGAGTTTTGCCAGGGGACGGAATGACCGCCCCGCGTTTGGCTTTACTGAAGTCGTATTCGTCACGCATGGTATCGATCGACGTGCATCATAATGCATATCAAATGCATACATACACAAGCGTACCGCGAATCGCACGCGCACGTCACGGTGGCTAGGCCGCATTGTCACTTCAGCCGTAGCTCCGGCAGTGGAGCAGAGACCTCGGTGACGTACTGTCTGGTCCAGTGCAGACCCTCGAGCAAGCCGCGGAAGCCCAAAATCCGGTTGCACTCCTCTGCGCTACACCAGCGAGACTCGGAGTGTTCCCAAGAGAGCGAAACGGACGAGTCGCCTCGGACCTCTGCTGCAGTGACCATCAACAACTGCATCTCGTCGAAGCGACGGTTGTAGATTGTGTACGTGTGTTCTACGGCCCAGATTGACGCCGCAGATAGGTTGACAGCGGCGAGAGCGCGTTCGACGCACGACACAACCGACTCGTCTTCTTTCATGAAGTCGCCTGGAACCTGCCAGAAGCGCCCGCCACCGAACCAGCGATCCGCCTTTTCCTGCGATGTACGGAGCAGCAAGTACTCGAGTTTGTCGTCGCGACGACGGAAGGGCCAGACGTCGATTGCTCCAGTGCGCAGATACAAGGATGTCTCCCGTGGTGGTTGGGTGCGGCCTGGCTCGGCGTAGGCCGCACATTTGCGTCCGGCACCAACTGCCGATGCAGCAGTATTGCGCCGAACCCCGGCCCTGGCGAGCGAGTTTTCGGGCCGACCAAACGCCCGCGGACAGCGTTGATCCGAACGCGCGAAGTACGCGACCTGGCGGCAAAGACTGCCGTTGCGCGCCCGCGATCGGGCGCAGCGGCGGCGGCGCTTGACCGACGCTGCGCGGCACGGCGCAGGGGCCACGATCGGAGGGCCTCGCCAGCGCCACCGCCGTTCAGTCGCGCCGCCCCAGCTTGCCCATCTGCCAGAGCAGGAAGGCGTACTGGTCGGCGGTTTCCGCCACGCGCTGCGTCAGGGTGCTGCCGATGCCATGGCCGGCCTGCATGTCCAGCCGCAGCAGGACGGGTTTGCCGCTCGAACTGCCGGCCTGCAACCGGGCGGCGGTCTTGCTGCTTTCCCACACCGAGACGCGCGGGTCGTTGACGCCGTGGACCAGCATCACGGCCGGGTAGGCGGTGCCGTCGCGCACGGCGTGGTACGTG
>JANMSS010000180.1:0-13609 GCA_031389585.1 Burkholderiales bacterium
GCGCCGTCGACCACGCGATGGTCGAACGAGGACGACAGGTTCATCATCTGCCGCGCCACGACCACGCCCTCGCGCAACACCGGCCGCAGCGCAATGCGGTTGACGCCGACGATCGCCACCTCGGGGTGGTTGATGATCGGCGTGGACATGATCCCGCCCAGGCGGCCCAGGCTGGTGATCGTGATCGTCGAGCCGCTCAGCTCGTCGCGCACCGCCTTGCCGCTGCGTGCCGCCTCGGACAGCCGCACCACTTCGGCAGCGCAGGCCCACAGGTCTTGCGCCTGCGCGTCGCGCAGCACCGGCACCATCAGGCCGGCGTCGGTCTGCGTGGCCACGCCGACATGCACCGACTCGTGCCGCGTGAGCACGCCGGCCTCGTCGTCGAAGCGCGCATTGACCTGCGGGAAGTCGCGCACTGCGAGCACGATTGCGCGGATCAGGAAGGCCAGCAAGGTGAGGTGCCCGCGCTCGGCGTCCCACTTGGCGTTGAGCCGCGCACGCAGGGCCTCGAGTTCGCTGACGTCGACTTCCTCGACATAGCTGAAGTGTGGAATGCGGCGCTTGGCTTCCTGCATCTTCTGCGCGATCTTGCGCCGCAGGCCGACGATCTTCTCGCTGTGCGTCGCGCCGGGCGCTGATGGTGCACGTGGCGCCGGGGGGGCTTTGGGTTGCGCGCGCCGCGCGCCACTGGCGACATGGGCATCGAGGTCGGCGTGCACGATGCGTCCTGCCGTGCCACTGGCCGCAACGTCCATCAGGTCGATGGCGAGTTCCCAGGCCCGTGCGCGCACGGCGGGCGAGGCGATCGGCCGCAGTGCCGGCGCCACGGCCGGGCCGCGGCGCGGCGTCGCTGCGGCGGGCGCTGGCGCAGCGGCGCGTGGCGCCGACGTCGAGGCGGCCGGCATGGTGGGCGCTGCAGCCGCTGTAGAGGGCTCCTTCGCAGGCGCCACGCCTGCCAACTCGATGCGGATCAGCTCCGCGCCGACGGCCAGCATCTGCCCCACCTCGCCGCCCAGCGCCTGCACCGTCCCGGCCACCGACGACGGAATCTCGACCGTGGCCTTGTCGGTCATCACGTCGGCCAGCAGCTGGTCTTCGGCCACGGCGTCACCGGGCTTGACGTGCCAGGCGACGAGTTCGACTTCGGCGATGCCTTCGCCGAGGTCGGGCATCTTGATGATGTGAACGCTCATAGGGCCCCCTTGGCGCTGCGCGCCGTCCCCCCCTGGGGGAGCGAGCGCCTTGGGAGCGGCCCGGCGGCGCTCATCAGGCAACCTCCGTGCTGCGCACTGCGGTGTTCGCCCCTTCGACCAGGCTCAGGACAGGCTTGGGAGCGGCCCGGCGGCTCATGCTTCCATCACCCGCCGGAAGGCCGCGGCCACGCGCGCCGGGCCCGGAAAATAGGCCCATTCCTGGGCATGAGGGTAGGGCGTGTCCCAGCCGGTCACGCGCTCGATCGGGGCCTCGAGGTGATAGAAGCAATGCTCCTGCACCAGCGCGACGAGTTCGGCGCCGAAACCGCTGGTCCGCGTGGCCTCGTGCAGGACCACGCAGCGGCGCGTTTTCCTGACCGACTCGATGAGGGTCGGCAGGTCCAGCGGCCACAGGCTGCGCAGATCGATGATCTCGGCGTCGATGCCGCTCTCGATCGCCGCGGCCTCGCTGACGTAGACCATCGTGCCGTAGGTCAGCACCGTCAGGTCGTTGCCGGGGCGGAACACGGCAGCCGAGTCCAGCGGCACCACGTAGTGGCCCTCGGGCACCTCGCTCATCGCATGCGCCGACCAGGGCACGACCGGCTTGTCGTGGTGGCCGTCGAAGGGCCCGTTGTAGAGCCGCTTGGGTTCGAGAAAGATCACAGGGTCGTCGTTCTCGATCGAGGCAATCAGCAGGCCCTTGGCGTCATAGGGGTTGCTCGGCATCACGGTGCGGATGCCGCAGACATGCGTGAACAGCGCTTCCGGGCTCTGGCTGTGGGTCTGACCGCCGTAGATGCCGCCGCCGCAGGGCATGCGGATCGTGATCGGCGCGGTGAAGTCGCCCGCCGAGCGGTAGCGCAGCCGCGCGGCCTCGGAAACGATCTGGTCCGAGGCCGGGTAGAAGTAATCGGCGAACTGGACCTCGACCACCGGTCGCAGGCCATAGGCCGCCATGCCGATGGCCGAACCGACGATGCCGCCCTCGGAGATCGGTGCGTCGAAGACGCGCGAGGTGCCGTACTTGGCTTGCAGGCCTTCGGTGCAGCGGAACACGCCGCCGAAGTAGCCGACATCCTGGCCGTAGATCACGACGTTGTCGTCGCGCCCGAGCATCACGTCCATCGCCGAACGCAGGGCCTGGATCATGGTCATCTTGGCCATGGGGCCCCCCGCGGGGCCGTCCCAAGGGCAGGCCGCGCCCTCTTGGGGGGCAGCGAACGAAGGTGAGCGTGGGGGCTAACCATGCTCTTGCTGGGCCTGACGCAACTGCGCCTGCAGGTGCGCCGGCATGTCCTTGTAGACATCCTCGAACATCGAGGCCAGCGGCGGCGCATGGCCTTCGAGCATCGAGCCGTATTGCGATGCCTCCTTCAGCGCGGCGGCGACCATCGCCTCGAGATCCTTGCGCGTCTGCTCATGCTCCTTGTCGGACCAGGCGCCCAGGCCGATCAGGTGCTGCTTCAGCCGCGCTATGGGATCGCCGAGCGGGAAATGCTGCCAGTCGTCGCCGGGGCGGTAGCGCGACGGATCGTCCGAGGTCGAGTGCGCGCCGGCGCGGTACGTGATCCATTCGATCAGGGTTGGCCCGAGGTTGCTGCGCGCGCGCTCGGCGGCCCACTGCGAGGCCGCGTAGACGGCCACGAAGTCGTTGCCGTCGACACGCAGCGAGGCGATACCGCAGCCGATGCCATGCGCGGCAAAGGTGGTCGACTCGCCACCGGCAATCGCCTGGAAGCTCGAGATCGCCCACTGGTTGTTGACCACGTTGAGGATCACCGGCGCGCGGTAGACATGGGCGAAAGTCAGCGCGGTATGGAAGTCCGATTCGGCGGTGGCGCCATCGCCGATCCAGGCCGAGGCGATCTTCGTGTCGCCCTTGATCGCCGAGGCCATGCCCCAGCCCACCGCCTGGATGTACTGCGTGGCCAGGTTGCCCGAGACGGTGAAGAAGCCCGCGCGCTTGTACGAATACAGCACCGGCAGCTGGCGGCCCTTGAGTGGGTCGCGCTCGTTGCTCATCAGCTGGCACATCATCTCGACCATCGAGATGTCGTCGCGCACCAGCAGCAGCCCGGGCTGGCGGTAGGTCGGGAAGCACATGTCGCCGGGCTGCAGCGCCATGGCATGGGCAGTGGCGATCGCCTCCTCGCCCAGGCATTGCATGTAGAAGGAGATCTTCTTCTGCCGCTGCGCGATCAACATGCGCGCGTCATAGGCGCGCGTCTTCATCATCGAAACCAGGCCGTGGCGCAGGCGTTCGCTGTCGATCTGCGGCGCCCAGGGCCCGACGGCGCGGCCGTCGTCGTCGAGCACGCGCACCAGCGTGTGCGCCAGGTCGCTGGTGTCGATCGGCTTGACGTCGATCGGCGGCCGGCGAACCTCGCCGGCGCGCGAGACATGCAGGTAGGAAAAATCGGTCGGGTGGCCCGGTCGCCCGCTCGGCTCGGGGACATGCAGACGAAGGGGGCCCTGGCTCATGCCTGCAGTTTGCCGTGCGGCGCGGCGCAATGCCAGCGTTTTGCGGCAGCGCCTGCCCACTAGACTGCGGTGCATGGAATCCCTGATGGCCCTCAGCGGCGGCGCCCCCGTCGCGGCCCTGCTGCTCGCCGCGACCGTCGCCGCCAGCCTGCTCGCCCTGTACGTCGCGCCGGCGATGATCGAACGCCATCTTTTCCGGCCCTACTGGCTGCTGCCGCGGCGCCAGTACACCACCCTGATCACCAGCGGCTTCCTGCATGCCGACCTGGGGCATCTGCTGTTCAACGCGATCACGCTGTGGGCCTTCGCATTCCCGCTCGAGCGGGCGATCGGCAGCGCGAACTTGCTGGCGTTGTATGCCTTCGGGCTGTTGGTCAGCGACGCAGGCACCTGGTTCAAGCACCGCCGCAATCCGGACTACCAATGCCTGGGCGCGTCGGGGGCGATCCTGGCCGTGCTGTTCGCGTCGATTGTCTACACGCCATCGCAGTCGATCTTCATCCTGCCGTTCCCGGTGCCGATTCCGGCACCGCTGTTTGCCGTGGCCTACCTGGCCTACACGGTCTACGCGTCGCGCCATGCCCGCGGCCGCATCAACCACGACGCACATTTGAGCGGTGCGCTGGCCGGCGTCGCCTTCGTTGTGCTGACCGACCCGGAGGCGCTGGGCCGGGCCTGGAACCAACTGCTCTCTCAAGGAAATGTGGCTCTGCCACTTTCCTTGATCCCCGCGGGGGACGGCCGGCTTTGGCCGGCCTTGGGGCGCTCATGAGCCAGCGCAAGCCAGGCAGCGGCGGGCTCGTCTACTCGACCGAGGGCGGCCGCATGTGCCCGGCGTGCCGCCGGCCGCTGGCCGACTGCGCCTGCGGCTCGCAACCCGCGCCCGCCACCCAGGGTGACGGCATCGTGCGGGTCAGCCGCGAGACCCAGGGCCGCGGCGGCAAGACGGTGACCGTCGTGCGCGGGCTGGCGCTGGATGCCGGCGTGCTGGCGGCGCTGGGGAAGCAGCTGCGCCGCGCCTGCGGCGCCGGCGGCGCGGTGAAGGAGGGTTTGCTCGAAGTGCAGGGCGATCACGCCGAGCGCGTGATCGAGCTACTGCAGGCCCAGGGATGGACTGTCAAGCGCGCGGGCGGCTGACTGCTGCAAGACTGCGGCGCGCTATCGAACATTGCGTTGACGGTCAACGCGTGCCCGATCTTGCACTCGTGATGGCTGTTCAGGCGTGCTGCACGCGACATTGCGGCAGATCAACATGGCGTGCCGTGCGAGGCGTAGCTTGTGCATGGATGGGGGGAGATCCGAACGGCGGCAGGAGCCAACATGCGCAAAACGGACCCGCCCTGCCACCGGCCGCAGCAAGGAGACATCATGGACATGATGACGTTGCTGATCATTGCCGCCGCGTTGTGCGTGGTCGGATCACTCGGACTGGGCATTGCGGCGATGGTCAAACATGGCGAGGTCGCGCATCACACCAGTTCGCAGTGGATGGCGATGCGGGTGGCCTTCCAGGCCTTGACGCTGGTCCTCATCCTGGTGGCGCTGGGGTCCTGAACGTGTCGCCGCGGCGACGCTGAAGTGACGTCGCGACCTCGCGACGTCACGATGGCGCTTGTGGATCCAACCCCCACGCTACGGCGTGGGGGGGGGGACTATTGCCGCTGCTGAATCCCGGCGATGGCCCAGGCGCGGCTGTCGTCGGTCGGTTTGACCAGGTGCCAGACCTCGTCGAACGGCGTGGCCTCGGCGCCGGCCTCTTCGCGCACCATGCCCGTGAAGCGCACGCTGACGATCTGGCGCTCGGCCTCTTGCGCGAAGTCGAGCACCTTGGCCTGGACCTCGATCACATCGGTGTGCTGCTTGGCATCACCGCGGTCGTGCAGGTCGATGCGCAGCGAGGCGAACAGCTCCGGCGTCGTGAAGGTGCGCAGGTCGTTCAGGTCGGCCGTGTCGTTGGCGGCCTGCAGGCGGATGAAGATCATCTTGGCCAGGCGTTCGAAGGCTTCGCTGTCGAAGTCGGCGGGCAGTGACACCGCGGACGTGCTTGGCGTGCCCGGCACCGCCAGCGGCGGCTGCAGGTTGGAGCCGATCTCCGGCGCCAGTGCCTCGCGTTGCATGCCGGGCCGCTCATCGACGAAGCGCGGGGGTGCCGCAATTTGCGCGCCTGCGCCTGCACCGGCACCTGCCCCGGCCACCGCCAACGAAGAGCCCTGCGCGCCGCCACCGGCGAAGCGCCGCATTAGCAGGCGGATGACGACGAACGCCACCACGGCCAGCAAGGCCAGCATGACGAAGTTCGCCAGCCCCTCACCCATGCCGAGGTGGCTGAACAGCGCGGCGATACCCAGGCCCGCGGCGAGGCCTGCGATCGGGCCCATCCAGTTGCGCTTGGGCGCGGCTGCGGCGGTCGCGCCGCCTGCTGTCGGCGCCGCAGCGGCAGCCGGCGCTGCCGGTGTGGCCGGCGTACTCTGGGCGGGCTTGTCGGGGGTGCTGCGCTGCATACCGGTGGACTTGCCACCGCCCAGACGCTTGGCCTCCGAAACCGAGGGCACCAGCGTGAAGGCCAGACCCGTCGCCAACGCCACGATCAACCAGACTTTGTTCATCATCATTTCCTCGAGAAGGTCAAAGCAGAGTTCCAGGCGGCTTGTAGCGCGCGACGCATAGTGTGCGCGATTTCCAAACCCCTTCAGCGCGAGGGCAGCGAAAATCCAGCGGCCTTCGGGTTCTCCCTTGAGTTTGAGCGCGGGGCCACCATCTGCGACCCGCAAATTGCACAAGGACAGACGTGACCGACACATTGCTGTGGATCCTGAGTGCGGCACTGATCGTCGTCGGCATGGCCGGGATCGTGCTGCCGGCGCTGCCCGGAACCCTGTTCGTGCTGGCCGGCATCGTGCTCGGCGCCTGGATCGACGACTTCACCCGCGTTGGCTGGGGCATCGTGGCCACCGTGACGGTGCTGGCGGTGCTGGCCTGGGCGCTGGACTATGTGGCCGGCCTGCTCGGCGCACGCCGCGCCGGGGCCAGCCGTCAGGCCATCATCGGCGCCGTGCTCGGCACCGTGGCCGGCCTGTTCATGGGCCTGGTCGGCGTGTTGTTCATGCCGCTGGTGGGCGCTGCGCTCGGCGAGTACATCGCGCAGCGCGACCATCGGCGCGCCGCCCATGTCGGTATCTCGACCTGGCTCGGCATCCTGGCCGGCCTGGTCGCCAAGGTCGTGATCGCTTTCATGATGATCGGCATCTTCATCGCCGCATTGCTGCTCTGAGCGCCACGGAGCGGCGCGCGCGGCGCGTAGTTGACGAGTTGGATTACCCTGGCGAGGACAACCCGCGAAGGAAGCCCATGAAGACCCGTGCAGCCGTGGCCTGGAAGGCCGGCGCTCCGTTGACGATCGAGTCCGTCGACCTCGAAGGCCCACGGGCTGGCGAGGTGCTGGTCGAGATCAAGGCCACTGGCATCTGCCACACCGACCAGTTCACGCTCTCGGGCGCCGACCCCGAAGGGCTGTTCCCGGCGATCCTCGGCCATGAAGGCGCGGGTGTGGTGCTCGAGGTCGGCGCCGGCGTGACCACGCTGAAGGCCGGCGACCATGTGATCCCGCTGTACACGCCCGAATGCCGGCAGTGCAAGTTCTGCCTCTCGCGCAAGACCAACCTGTGCCAGCAGATCCGCGGCACCCAAGGCAAGGGCTTGATGCCCGATGGCACGTCGCGCTTCTCGATCGGCGGCAAGCCGCTGCTGCACTACATGGGCACCTCGACCTTTGCCAATCACACCGTGGTGCCCGAGATCGCGTTGGCCAAGATCCGCAGCGACGCGCCCTTCGACAAGGTCTGCTATATCGGCTGCGGCGTCACCACCGGCATCGGCGCGGTGCTCTTCACGGCCAAAGTCGAGGCCGGCGCCAACGTGGTCGTGTTCGGCCTCGGCGGTATCGGGCTGAACGTGATCCAGGGCGCGAGGATGGTCGGCGCCGACAAGATCATCGGCGTCGACCTGAACCCGGCGCGCGAGGCCATGGCGCGGCGCTTCGGCATGACGCACTTCATCAACCCGAAGGAGCATGCGAACGTCGTCGACGCGATCGTGCAACTCACCGACGGCGGCGCCGACTACAGCTTCGAATGCATCGGCAACACGACCACGATGCGCCAGGCCCTCGAGTGTTGCCATAAGGGCTGGGGCCAGAGCGTGATCATCGGCGTCGCGGCGGCGGGGCAGGAGATCGCGACGCGGCCGTTCCAGCTGGTGACCGGCCGGGTCTGGAAAGGCACGGCCTTCGGCGGCGCCCGCGGCCGCAGTGACGTGCCCAGGATCGTCGACTGGTACATGGACGGCAAGATCGAGATCGATCCACTGATCACGCATACGCTGAAGCTCGAAGAGATCAACCACGGCTTCGACCTGATGGAGCGCGGTGAGTCGATCCGCTCGGTCGTCGTTTACTGAGCCTCACGCATGGAGCCCATCGACTTCGCCCTTCGCGGCGAGTACATCACGCTCGACGCCCTGCTCAAGGCCAGCGGCCTGGTGTCGAGCGGCGGCGCGGCCAAGATCCTGATTGCCGAAGGCGGCGTGCGCGTCAACGGCGAACCCGAGACGCGCCGCGGCCGCAAGTTGCGCGCCGGTGACGAGGTGCAGCTGGGGGAGCGTCTGGTGCGCGTGCAGGCTGGCTGAGCGGCCGGCTCAAGGCTTGCCCGCAGGCTGAGCCAGCGCATTCATCTGATCGTGCTTCTCGCGAATCTGCGCCGGCCACTGGGCTTTGATCCACGACAGCACGGCGATGATCTCCTTGTCGCTGAGCACACCCTCATAGATCGGCATCGCTGAAGCGTAGTCCTTCAAGTTGGCGGCCTTGGCCACGCCGTACTTGGTGATGCGGAACAGGACGTCGTCCGGATGGTGCCAGGTGTGGCCGGTCTCGTCGTGCGGCGGCGCCGGCAGCACACCTTTGGCGTCGCGCTCGCGCCAGTTGGGCTGGCCTTCGAGCCTGGCGCCATGGCAGCTCGCGCACTGCGCCTGGTAGACGGTTTTCCCCACGGCCAGCACCTTCGCGTCGTTGGGCTGCAGTGCGTTGCCACCCGCCTTGTCGGCGAGGGGATCGACGGCCACCACCGCCGCGACAACGACGGCCACGGCGGCGGCGAGAAACATCAGGACGTTGCGGGACGGCATCGGTTGACCTCGTCGAGAGCGCTTGGGATTCAGTGGCTAGTCTGCCAGCTTCCCAGCCGCGCACGCGCAAGCCGCTGCGACAATCAACCCGCCAATCGCTTGACTCTTCCGGCAACGCACTTCAGCGAACAGCCTGACCATGAACGACCTGACAACCTGGTGGCAATGGCTGCAGACGCCGCTGTTCAACTTCAGTGGCACGCCGGTCAGCGGCGGCCGAATGCTCGGCCTGGTATTGATCGTGTTCTGCGCCGGGTGGGGGGCCGCCCGCTGCGAGATGGCGGTGCGGCGCGTGGCCCGCAACCGACCCGCCGCCTCGGGCAGCGTCTACGCCTGGGCGCGCATCCTGCGCTACAGCATCGGGGTGCTGGCCACGTTGATGTCCGCGGTTGTCGAGACCCGCAAGCCCGCCTCGGGCGCCTGAGGTCGTTGCCCGGCCGTCACCGATGCGCATCGAACAAATCCGCCAGCGCCTTGCGGGCCTGGGCGCCGGGCCCGGCCACCAGGGCCATGTGCTGCGCCGGTGGCTGCAGGCGCGGCCACAAGACAGTGGCCGGCGCCGCATCGAGCATTACCTGCCGCTGGCGCTGCGTTCGGAGTTGCCGGCTCTCATTGACGACCTCTCGGCGCTGGCCCGGCTGCGCTCGCAACACCCGGCCGAGGACGGATCGTCGCGGCTGCTGATCGATCTGGCCGATGGGCAAAGCGTCGAGAGCGTGCTGCTGCCGCGCGACGGCCTGTGCGTGTCGACGCAAGTCGGCTGCGCCGTGGGTTGCGTGTTCTGCATGACCGGGCGTGACGGCCTTGTGCGCCAGCTCGGCAGCGTCGAGATCGTGGCTCAGGTGGCGTTGGCGCGCACGCTGCGCCCGGTGAAGAAAGTGGTCTTCATGGGCATGGGCGAGCCGGCGCACAACCTGGACAACGTGATCGAAGCCATTGAGTTGCTCGGCCATGAAGGCGCGATCGGCCACAAGAACATCGTCTTCTCGACAGTGGGCGACGAGCGCGTGTTTGAGCGCCTGCCGCTCGGGTCGGTGAAACCGGCGCTGGCGCTGTCGCTGCACACGACCAAGGCCGCACTGCGCGCCGAGCTGCTGCCGCGCGCGCCGCGCATTGACCCTGCCGCGCTCGTCGAACTGGGCGAGCACTACGCCCGCGCGACCGGCTATCCGATCCAGTACCAGTGGACCCTGCTCGAAGGCATCAACGACGGCGACGACGAAGTCGACGGCATCGTGGCTCTGCTCGCCGGCAAGTACGCGTTGATGAACATGATCCCCTACAACCGGGTCGAAGGGTTCGAGTTCCGCCGCCCCTCAGTCGAGCGCGCCGCGGCGATCGCCCGGGCTCTGAATCGGCGCGGCGTGCTGACCAAGCTGCGCCAGTCCGCCGGGCAGGATGTCGATGCCGGTTGCGGCCAGTTGCGGGCCCGCGCGCACGTCGGTGGCCCGCGCATTGCCATTGTTGCGGTTTCGCAGGCATAGGCCGGCCCGGCACTTCTGGCGCTGCGCGCCCTTGATGCCGATCAATGCGCTCACTTCAGGGCTGCCTACCATCGACAGGCACGCGGCGAATCTTGCTGCGCGCCGAAGGCACATGCCATGAGCTTCACCTATCCACTCACCCACACCAGAGTCGTCGCCAAAGTGACGCTCTGCCTGTGGCTGTTTGGCTTGATGGCCGGCATTGCCAACGCCTGTTTGATTGACACCGGGCGCGACCATTTGCCAATGCCAAGCGCGACGGCCCTGGCTGCGACGGACGCAGGCGACGACTGCGATCAAGCGGTTGGCCAGCAAGCCTGCAAGAGCTTGCGCGACCTGGAGCAGGGCGCGCTCGTCAAGGCGAAGGTCCTGGATGGCGCCGACAACGTGCCCGCCCTCGGGCTCATTGCGCCGTGGAGGGTCTACGCTGCGACGCCTTCCCCGCTGGTGTGGCAGGCCTCGGCCACACCGCCGCCGTGCCTTCCGGTGGCGATCCTCTTTCTGCGGCTGACCCTTTAGCCGTTCCGCCGGCTTGTCGCACGCGCGGGCAGGGTCCGCGCGCTCGGCAGCCCACGCCGCATGCTTCGGGCGACCCGCGGTCACTGCCGAGGCACGGCTCCTTCTCACTCAATGCTTATTCACACCCCAGGAGTTCATCATGACTTTCTTTCGCACTCTCACGATCACCGCTGCGCTGGCTACCGCCTTGTCGGCCTATGCCCAGGCGCCCGCCGCCAGTCCAGGCGACTGGACGATGAAGATGGATCAGCACATGACGGCCATGCGCGGCGTGCACGACCGCATGGCGAGTGCCCGCACGGCCGACGAGCGCAACGCACTGATGGCCGAGCAAATGAAGCTCATGCAAGGCGGCATGAACATGATGGGGGGCATGGGCCCTGGCGCCATGGGCTCGGCCGGCATGGGCATGGGTGGGATGGGCGCGGGCGCGAAGCCAGGCGCTGCGGCTTCGGTGCCCGACATGGCGACGCGCCAGCAGATGATGGAAAAGCGCATGGAAATGATGCAGTCCATGATGCAGATGATGATCGACCGCATGCCGCCGGCCCCGGCCAAGAAGTGAGGGGCGCATCATGGCGAAGACATCCACGACTGCAGCCGCGCCGGCGGCTGCGGCCTACGCCTTTCACTGTGAGCTCAAGGGCACGGGGTTCGACCAGGCCGTCACGCGCGTGACCGAAGCACTCAAGACCGAAGGTTTCGGCGTGCTCACCGAAATCGACGTGCAGGCCACGATGAAGGCCAAGCTCGGCATCGATGGGCGGCCGTACCGAATCCTCGGCGCCTGCAATCCGCCGCTGGCGCATCGCGCGCTGACTGCCGAGCCCGACATCGGCATGCTGCTGCCCTGCAATGTGGTCGTTCGCGAGGAGGCCGATGGTCGTCTTGTGGTCGGCTTCATGGATCCGGTGGCCGTGATGCAGATGACGAGCAACCCGGAAGTCGCCCGTGTCGCCCATGAGGTTCACGATCGACTGCAGCGTGTGCGTGCCGTGCTGACCGGCGCCGCGCCCCCTGCTGGCAAGACCTGAAGGAGATGCACATGTTCTATGACGGTGGCTACATGGTCGGCGGCATGCACGGCCTGTGGTGGATTTTCTGGCTCGCGCTGATCGGCGTGCTGGTGTTTCTGGCCTGGGGCCGCCTGGGCGGGCGCGGCGACGTCGATCGCGAGACCCCGCACCAGGTGTTGCGCAGGCGACTCGCCAGTGGCGAGGTCTCGTCTACGGAATACGAGGCGAGCAAGACCCTGCTCGATCGCGACGCCGGGAGCAAGACATGAGTCATGCGCCCACGCCGCACAATTTCGGCGGTCGCCTTGACCTTCACCCGATGTCAAGGACTACCTTGAGCATAGGGACCGGTGCGATCCGCGCCGATCTGTCAAGAAAGGACGAATCCAGATGACAACGCATCACGAGCATCACTCCGATTCGTCTCGCTCGTCCGGCATGGGCCGCCCGCTGAAGATCGCCCTGCTGATGATCGCCGCTATCGGCGCCTTCTACCTGCTGCGCGAGCACTGGAACCACGTCGCCGGCAACTGGATTTACCTGCTGCTGCTGGCCTGCCCGTTGATGCATTTCTTCCACGGCGGACATGGCGGACATGGGGGCCACGGTGCGCCACCCAACAAGCCTGCCGACAAGGAGGAATGACGCCATGGACATGCCCTCGGGCCACGATCACGCCGGACACGCGCATCACCACCCGCCATCGACAGCGAAGGGCGATGGCCTGAAGGACCCGGTGTGCGGCATGGCCGTGACCGAGCGGTCCGCGCATCACGTCGAGCACGAAGGCCGGCCCGACTACTTCTGCAGCGCGAAGTGCCGGGCGCAGTTTGTCGCGGAGCCCGCGCGCTATGCGGGACGCAGGGTTGCGCCACTTTCCGCAGAGATGCCGGCGCAGGCCGCCGGCACCGTCTACACCTGCCCGATGCACCCGGAGATCCGCCAGAGCCATCCGGGCAGTTGCCCCAAATGCGGCATGACCCTGGAGCCGGTGCTGCCGGCACTGGGAGACGAAGAGAACCCGGAACGGGTCGACTTCACATCAACGCGGTGGCGGTACTGATCGTCGCCTGCCCCTGCGCGCTCGGCCTGGCCACACCGATGTCGATCATGGTCGCCACCGGCAAGGGCGCGACGAGTGGCGTGCTGTTCCGCGACGCCGCGGCGATCGAGAACCTGCGCAAGGTCGATACGCTGATCGTCGACAAGACCGGCACGCTGACCGAAGGCCGACCGGCCTTCGAGAAGGCGGTGGCTGCCGAAGGCTTCGACGACAAGGAGGCACTGCGCCTGCGCGGCGCGAATCTGGACAAGGCCCGAGCCGACTGACCGATCCTGACCCAACCGCACGCGGGAGCGGCTCATGTCCATCACCACACCCATCAATCCGGATCGGCGCCTGTGGCTCACGGCAACGTCCGTCGCAGGCGGCGCCGGACTGGTAGCGACCGCAATACCCTTCGTCGCCTCGATGGCGCCCAGTGAACGAGCGCGTGCGTTGGGCGCGCCGGTCGAGGTCGAACTTCAGGGCCTCCGGCCCGGTGAACTGTGCACGGTGGAATGGCGCGGGCAGCCGGTGTTCGTGTTGCGCCGGTCGACGGAGATGCTCGATTCGCTCGCCCGGCACGACGATCTGCTGGCCGACCCGGGCTCGCGCCGCTCCGATCAGCCCGCGTACACCGTCAATGCGCATCGCTCGATCAAGCCGGAGATCGCGGTCATGGTCGGCATC
>JANMSS010000190.1:0-11335 GCA_031389585.1 Burkholderiales bacterium
GCGTACTTCTTGGCCACGTCGCGAAAGCTCGGACCGAGAATCTTGTTGTCGATGCCATGGCAGGCCACGCAGCCATGCTTCTTGGTCAACGCGATCGCCGCCGCAGTGCCATCGGCGGGGGCTTTGGGCGCCGCAGCTGCCGCCGCAACGGTCGGCGCGATAACCGGTGCTGCGGCCACCGCGACGGCTTTGTCGGCGGCGGCCTGTGCGGCTGCGGCGGGCGGCTGGGACGTGTCGGCGCCATGCTGCGCACCGACCGCGCGGTTCTGTTCAGCCAGGTTGCCATGCGCATTGCGCGCGAAGTCGGGCAGGAACGAGGCCAGCGCCGGCTCGGCACCGCAGTTCTTCATGCATGCGGCGGCGACCACGTCAGGCTTTCGCTTGCCGGATTGCGCGCCGGGCCACAGCGCATGGTCCATCGTCATGCCGTTGCGGTTGGGCAGGCGCTTCTGCACTTCGGCGATGTTCTCGTGCGAGAGCGTGAAGTTGTCGGGCACCACATTGCCCAGGTTCAGGAGGAATGCGGTGACCGCGTAGACCTCCTCGGTCGTCAGCGACTTGGGTGCTGTCCAGGGCATCGCGCGGTTGATGTAGTCCCACAGCGTCGAGAGGGTCGAGACCTTCATCAGCGTCGTGCGTCCCGGGAACGACGGATCCGTCAGGCGCGCGACGCGGCCGGTCTTGATGTCGTCCTGGGTGGTGCCGCCGACGAGCGGCGAGAAGACTTCATTGCTTTCGCCGAAGATGCCGTGGCAGGAGGCACATTTGCCTTCCCACACCTCCATGCCCTTGGCCACCGTGCCCTGCCCCTTGGGCAGGCCCTTGAAGTCGGGCCGCACGTCAATGTCCCATGCGGCCACCTCCTTGGCCGTGGCCGCTCGCCCGACACCCGGATAAGCCACCGGCTGCGCCTGCGACGCAGCGGCCGCAACCAGCAGGGTGGCGATCAGGAACTCACGACAGCTGGACATTCTTGACCTCTCCGCTCTCCTGCACCAGCCAGGTCTGGATCGCGTTGTTGTGATAGATCGACCGCGAGCCGCGCACCGCGCGCAGCTGCTTGTAGCCGGGCTGCACATGGCCCGTTTCGTCGATGCCGCGGCTCTGGATCAGCGTCGGCTTGCCATCCCAGGCCCAGTCGAGATTGAAGCGTGTCAGGCACTTCGACAGCACAGGCGTTTCCAGGCGTGCGGCCCGCCAGTTGCGCCCACCATCCATCGACACGTCGACCCGGCTGACCTTGCCCCTGCCGGACCAGGCCAGGCCGCTGATGTTGTAGAAGCCCTTGTCGAGCAGCACCTGGCCGCCCGACGGCGTCGTGATCACGCTCTTGCACTCCTGGGTGCTGGTGTACTGCCGATGCAGCCCGCCAGGCATCAGATCCACGTAATGGATCGTCTCGTCCTTGCTTGCGTAGGGCTTGTCGCCGACCTCGATGCGGCGCAGGTATTTGACCCAACTCACCCCCTGCACGCCCGGCACCACCAGGCGCAGCGGGTAGCCCTGCTCGGGCCGCAGCATCTCGCCGTTCTGGCCGTACGCAACGATGACTTCGCCGCTCTCGACCAGTTCCATCGGCAATGTGCGCGTCATCGACGAGCCGTCGGCGCCCTCGCCGAGCACGAAACGGGCACGCTTGTAGTCCACGCCAGCCATGTCGAGCAGGATCTTGAGCGGCACGCCGGTGAACTCACTGCAGCTGAGCATGCCGTGCGAGTACTGGCAGGTCGGCACCGCGACATTGCCCCACTCCATGCCGGTGTTGGCGCCGCACTCGATGAAGTGGAAGCGGCTCACCGACGGCAGGCGCATCAGCTCGTCCATGGTGAAGACCATGGCCCGGCGCAGGATCTTGTCGTCTGAGCCGTTGATCATCAGCCGGTGCTTGGACGGATCGATGTCCCACCAGCCCTGGTGGTGCCGCTCGAAGTGCAACCCGCTCGGCGTGACGATGCCGAACAGCGACTGCAGCGGCGCGAACGACACGGAAGACTGCGTCGTCTGCGTCAGTCCCGGGCTGAAGCGGCGCTGGACGTTGGCTTCGAACTTGGACGGCTTGCCGTAGCCGTCGGTGACCACGGGTTGACCAAGCCCCGTGGTGTGTGCGGGCAACTCGAGGATGTTCTTGTCGCCGCCGGCAGGGCCGAGCGGGTTTGACGCTGCCAGCGCGAGCGGCGCGGCTGCGGCACCCGCCGCAGCAAAGGCATTGCGGATGAAGTCTCGACGGCCCTTCTTGGCCTCGGCGAAGACCTGGCGCACGCCGGCCGGATCAATGAAGTTCTCCGGGGCCTTGATCAGGCGCCCAGGATCCTTGTTCTGCAAATCCACTGGGATTCCTTCGGGACGGACCGCTGCGTCAAGCGCCCGATGGCTGCCGATTCGCGGCATTGCGGTCGGGAGGACGTCGGTGCCATGCGATACGGCTGCATGAACGCGAGAGGATGAGACGTTGCGGGCTTGTGCGACGCGACCAAAGCCATCGACACGGAAAGCCTACAACGCAACCCGATTGCACTCGCGCGTCGCGCTAACTTAATATCATTACAAACGCATATTAGCGTATACAGATTAAATCGCCATGCGGGTAATCCCCAGGGGCCGGACATCACGACGCCGTTCCATCGCCCGCGCGGAGTTTCGCGGCCCCGGCGAGCCTCAAACGGATGCGGTGTAGACGGAGTCCGGCGCCGTGAGCAAGCTCTGGATTGCCGCATCGGCATGGTTGCCGAGTTCCGCGTGCAAGGCCAGTACCCGACGCGCCAGGTCTCGAAAGTGAATTGCGCCCGAGCGCGTCGCTGCCGACAGGGTCCGTCCCCCGTCACCTGCGCGCCAGGCCGCATAGGCCTTCCCGAGCGAGGGGAACAGGCGTTCGCGCTGCCCCTCGTAGTTGGCAAACCAGAAATGAAGGGCCGGCCCGGCGCCGTGGTCGAGCAGGGTCGGCAGCGTCACTTCAAGGTCGGCGATATGGTCGCGCACCGCGCGCACGAGCAGATCGGTTCGCCGTTGGTCCAGCGCCAGCCGCATCGCGGTCCAGGCGGGGCCCAGCCACTGGCCGGCGCGGTGCTCGCCCAGTTCATGCAGCACCAGGGTTTCGCATTGATCGTCGACCAGCCGCGGTATGGCAGCGATGAAGGCGGCTTCGTCATGCAGGCCATAGGCATCGACCAGGGCCTTGAAGGGCCCGTCGAAGCGGCGCAAGCTGAAGGCTTCGAACTTCTCCCACAGCCAGCGGGCCAGTGACTCGCGCCGCAGCACAATGGTCCGCCCGCCTGCCAGCGCGCCCGGCGGGGCGAACAGGCCGCGCGCCAATTCGCGGCCGCAGACCTGCAGCACCAGGCCATCCCCGCGTGGCCGCTGCCCCTCGAGTTGCGCCAGAAAAAAGCCAGGCCGATCGACCGAGGCCAACCCGACGCCGTAGACCAGTCCGAGTGGCGCCAGTTCGGCGTTCAGTGCGTCACTGTCCAGCGGGTCGAAGTGACGACCGGCGAAGGGCAACGATTCGAAGTCCCGCGCCTCGAGTTCGGCCCACAACGCCTCGCGCTCGGCCAGCCAGCGCCCGACGGCCTGGCGGTCAAGCGAGGCGCCGAAGGCAAGCCCGCGCTCCCAGCGAAAGAACTCGCGCATCTGCAACAAGTAGATGCACAGCGACATGTCAGCCGCGTGGCGGGCGTCGGCAATGTGGCAATTGGTCTGGACGCCGTGCACGAGTGCATCGATCGTGCGCGGCTCGATGGTCGTCATGGCCCGGGCGGCGGTTGCGGCCGGCGCGGACGAAGGGCTTGCCATTGCTTGACTGTCGAAACGATCGCGTCCCAGGGCAGTTCGGTCAGGCTGCCATAGCGCTCGTGGGCAAGGCCGACCATGCGGTGCACGTCGACCTCGGCGGCCCCCAAGGCCTGCTGCAGGCCGAGCAAGCCGCCGCAATGCAGCCGCAGCGCCTGGGCGTGGACGATCGGGTGTCCAGGGCTTGGCAGACGCAGTGCGAAACGCGCGCGCTCATGCAGCAATGCGGCCAGAGTGGTGCAATTGGTGTGGGCGACCGGCGAAGTGCACGCGATCAGGTCGCGCTCGCCCGCGGTGCGGCGTGTCGCGCATTCGCAGCAGGCGGTGCGGGCCAGCACGGCCTTGGCGAATACGCAGGCCGTGCCGCTGGGGTCGGTGTCGCAGCACGACTGGCTTGCAGGCGCAGCAAGGCCGCTCATCGCGTCATTCGTCACCCGTCGGACCCGGCTCGCGAACCTGGCACAGCAGGTCTTCGGCGAGTTGCGGGTTATCGGCAAACATGACCTTGATCTTTGCATCGTCGGTGGCCGGTGTCGTGCGCAGCGACTTGGCGTGCACCGAGGCTTCCTTGAACGCTGCGAACTCGGCGAGTTGCTTGACCTGTGCGAAGGGTCGGACACTGAACACGTAGTACGGCATGGCTTGTCGATCAGAGGTAGTGTTTGCTGAGCCGCCGACGGCCGGGCACGGCCTTCTGAATGATCACGCCATGAATGGCGCCTAGATCAACCAGGGCTTGATCGGGGTAGGCCGGATTGAGCGCGTGCAGACGCCAGGCATCGCCCGCGCGCTGCAACTGCCTGAAGGTCCATTCGCCGGCCTGTTGGGCGAGCACGAAACAGCCGTCGCGCAGCGCACCATCGGGCTCGATGATGATGACCTCGCCTTCGGTGAACTCCGGCGCCATGCTGTCGCCCAGCACGCGCAGCGCAAACGACTCGCCGCCGCTGCAGCCTGGGTCGGCGTCCGGGTTGTCGATTGCAGACATCGGACTGTTCACATCACCTCCGCGACCAGTTGCGCTGCCGGCACGCCGGCTTCGAGCAACGCAGCGCCGAGCGCAGTGACAAAGGCGTCGGGCCCGGCAACGTAAAAATCGCACTCGATGTCGAACAGATCGGCCCGGATCGCCGCCACAACCTGTTGCGCACCGGCCGCGGCGTCGGTGTCGGTGAACAGCGCGTATTCGAACGGGTCCAGCGCCTCCGACCAGGCGCGGCACTGGTTGGCCTGGAAGTGGCCATCGCTACGGGTGGCCAGCCAGAACAGTGACAGCGACGGTGCAACGTCAAGCGACAGGGCATGCTCGATCAGACTCTTGATCGGCGCAAACCCGGTATCGCAAGCGACAAAGACCAGCGGCCGCGGGCTGTCGGCGAGCACAAACTCGCCGACCGGACCCCACAGATTGATCGCATCGCCGGTTCTCAGCGTACCGTCGAATACCAGGCGCGCAAATGCGCTGTCGGACTCGCGCGCAATGAAGAAATGCAGATTGCGATCGTCGCAGGGGCAGCTCGCGACCGCGTAGGTGACCCGAACATCGTCGCCAGCCGTGTCGACCGAACCGGCGCGGCCGAGCGTCACCGACTGGCCGGCAAGGAAGCGCAGGCGGTGGCTTCGCGGCGTCTGCAGATGCAGCAAGCGGGTGTCCGGCGCCAGCTCGCGAATGGCGCGCACAGTGGTCACGATTTGCTGCGGTGGGATATCGGCCGGACCACCAGCTTCCAACGACTCCAGCGTAATCTCGCTGCTCGCGGCGGTGTGGGCGCACATCAGGGTGTAGCCCTGCTGCTTCTCGGCCTCGGACAACGGATAGTCGAAGTTGATGGTCTTGACCACCTCACCCGAGATCACCCGCACCTTGCACATTCCGCAGGTGCCGTTGCCGCAGCCGTAGTTGAGCTTGAGCCCCGCGCGCAGGCCGGCCTGCAGCAGCGTGTCGTGGCCCTCGACCACGAACTGATGCCCGCTCGGGCGCAGCGTGACTTGAGCCGACATGACTTTCAACAGGTCATCCATGACGTCCAGTACATCGACTGATTCGGTGGCCAGCGCACGCGCCAGCCCCTCGTTCAATTGGCGTTGCAAGGCAAGCAGGCGCGGATCGTCGCCGCCCGTCTGCCCCAGACTCTCGTGCATCTGCTCGCGCAGCGCAATCACCAGCGCGTGGTAGCGCTGCAGGTGGCGTTGTACATCGGCCAATTCCTGGCTCTGCCGGAAAAGCCGCTGCGCCAAGACTTCCTGGCTCGGCAGCAGGCGCTCGCGCACGCGCCGGCCGAATGCATCTTCCTTGATGTGCGTGACGCGCTCGAGCATTCCGGTCTTCTGCAGCTCGGTTTGTGGGTACAGCGCCAGCAGGGTCTCGGTCGAAACCAGGCCGTCACACAAACCGATTTCTCCGGCGCGCACCCGCTGCTGCAGCACGCCGCGCGGCACGCCAACCAGTTGCGCCGCGCGCCAGACGGTCACCCATTGCGACACAGCAGATCCTGTTCGGCCACGCGATCCAGGTAGCGTGCACGGAAGAGAAGCCGTGGCTGCGCCGGGTCGTCAACAAAGGCGCTGCGATCATGCAGTACGTTGTTGGCAACGATGCCCATCCCGGCCTGCAGCCGCAGGCGCAGCACGTCCGGGTTGTCTTCGCGCAGGAAGCGCTCGAGGAAGGCCACCGCCTTCAGCGTCGCCGTATCGGACTTCCACTCGATGCTGCGCGTGCGGGCGGTGTAGCGCATGTGCAAGGAGCCGCGCTGCACGTCGACCGAGAACACGGGCCCGGCCTGCGCGGCACGGGCAACCCCATCGCCGTCTTCGCGCGCGGGGATCGTCATTGCATCCGGCGCCATCAGGGCCTGCGCCCAGCGCGGCGCGGCGTCGCGCAGCGCAATGTAGGCCAGTTCGTGGTCGAGCAGTGAATTCACACCGCCGCTGGCCGCCGGCCGCACACAGTGCAACAAGGTTGCATGGATGCGGTGCGCCGGTGGGTGGTAGTAGCCATCGGTATGCCACTGGAGCGGCCGGTCCGTGTACGGAATGAAGCCGCCGCGGCCGTCACTGTCCTGGCCCACCGCGATGCTCGAGATGCCGTCCTCGTCGGCCAGCCAGTTGGCGTCCAGACGCTGCAGGCCGAGCTGGTGGCCGACGGCCCGGGCGATATCCTTGTCGGGCGCACTGTGTCCGCTGCGGTAGACGGCCATATTCCAGTCGGCGCAGCGCTGCAGGAGCGCCTGGCGCTCGGTGGCGGTCAAGGCCTTGGGATCGGCGACATCGACGATCAGGTCGTCAACACATCGCGCCCGGCGCGCGAGCTTCTCGCTGCGCCAGCGCTGGTAGCCGGCCTCGTTGCCAGCATCGAACGGGCTTGCGCGCTGCGTCAGGCGGGCGGGATCGACGAGGGCGTTCATCGCCTCAATCCCCACTCACGCCGGCGCGCCGCGGTTTGCGCGGCTCGGTCGACAACAAGTTGCGCATGGCACTCTGCACCACCTCGACCGCTTCGGGTGCTTCGCTGGCCATCACCTGGTCGAGCACCCAATGCTGATCCTTGGCTGGCAGCGTCGGCGCCAGGCGGCTGCCCAGGTAGCGCATGAATCCGAAGCTGGGTGTGAAGCTGGCATCGGGCTCGACGATCACGGCGTCGGCGCCGAATTCGGCATAGTGGTTCACGACTTCGTTGACCAAGTCGATGAAGCTGTCCTGCGACGACTGGCCGTCGGCGCGGGGACCCAACAGGTCGTTCTCGTTGTCGGCCAGCGTGTCGGCGCAATGGCGCACCATGGCGGTCGTGAAGGCGACGCGCTCGGCATCAATCATGCGCAGATAGGCGATCCGGTCGACGACGGCAATCAGGAACACCAACACCTCGCGCATGAAGGCGAAGTACGGCGTGCCGGCATCGACATCGAAGTCCGCGCCGCGCATGCGCTTTAGCATGTTGAGCGCCGTGCGCCAGACGATAAAAGCCATCGCGCTGGCCTGCTGCTCGGCGCTCTTGGGGCCGTCGGACTTGAACCATTGGCTCTTGATGCGCATCGCCGGCAGGCGGTGCTGGGGGCGGGTGGACATCGCGGGACTCAGTACCCGCCCTTGCCCAGCGGTTGCGGCAAGCCGGCGACCTTGGGGCCCTGCTTGGCCGGGCCGACGGGGAACAGGTCGTACAGCGCCTTGCTGTCGCAGCCGGGCAGCACGTCGGCCAGGCCCTTGAGCATGTTGCGAAAGTTCGGCGTGTGGCCCTGCTCGCGGTACTCGTCGCGCAGATAGGCCACGACCTTCCAATGCGCATCGGTGAGTTCGATGCTTTCGGCCGCCGCGATCACGCGCACGACCTCGTCGCCGAAGTCAGCTTCGACCAGGAACCCTTGGTCGTCTGTCTCGAGCTCATTGCCGTCAACCGTGTACCCCATCATTCCTCCTGTCCAAGAATTGGTTCTCGCGGCGCGCTAAGCGCGCACCGCCGCACCCGATTTATGCGGCACGAACATGCCGCAACCCAGCCGGCGATGCCGACCCAGGCCGGACTCGAGTATGCGCAGCGAACCGGCGGGTGACAGGCCGTCGAGCATCAGGCTGTAGCCGGTCAGCGGAGCACCGGCGTTGTCGATCACCTGGCGCCGGCCGCAGATGCGGCGACAAGGCACGCCCAGGGCCTCGAGCTCATGTTCTATGCTGTCCAGGAAGGCCAACTCGTCGTCATCGGCGGTCGTGACGAGGTGCGCATACAAGGTGGTGTGGGGCAACAGCTCGCGAATCACTGCGACCTCGCCGACCTGCAACTTGAAGCCACCGACATCGAGCACCGCCCCTTGCAGCGGCGCCAGATCACGAACTCTCTCACGCCGGACGCGCAGCGCCAGGCGGGCGCGCAGCGAGAGCAAGGCCGTTGCGCCAATGCCGGCCACGCTGTTGACACGGTGCACGCCGGCTTGACCCGGCTCAGCGAGCCAGGGCAGTCGCCGCTCCAGGGCTTCAGCCAGCGCGCGGCGGTGATCCCGCGGCAGGGATTGGCCCTGCAGCGGGTAGATCACATCGACCATCGAAGCAGCGGTCTCGGTCATGTCCTCAGTTCTTGGGTTGCGAATCAGCCCATCGCAGTAGCTCGCGACCCCACTCGTCGGCCGTCTGCGGGTCGATGTCGAACACCGTGAATCGACTGCCCTCACGAATGCGCGTGCGCAACAGGCTCATGCCGCCCGCCTCGTGATCGACCTGCTGCAACTCGATGTCCTGCCCGCCCAACGGCGCGCGCAACTTGGCAAGGGGTGTCAGGCGCGGCATTCGGACCTCGGAAAGTGGCATTGAGCGCGGGCGTGCTCACAGCGTCCATACCCGGTACGGGTGGGCGGCGCATAACCCATACGGGTAGTGGCACCAGCGACGATCCGGTCTATCGTCGGACCCTGACCGCATCGCAGTGCGTAGGTCATTGCGCTACCTCGTTTCGTTGCGACCTCGTCCCGGAATTCTGCCTGACACGCACAGGCGCCGAACAGGAGACCATGCCCATGGCCAAGCCACAGTACCCCACGCCGATGCTCGACGAGCTTGAGACCGGGCCCTGGCCCAGCTTTGTCACGGGCCTGAAGCGCCTGGCCAACGACAAGGACTACATGGTCGACCTGCTGGGTCAACTGGAGACCTCGTACCGCACGCGCAAGGGCTACTGGAAGGGCGGCACGGTGGGCGTGTTCGGCTACGGCGGCGGCGTGATCCCGCGCTTCACCGAACTCAAGGACGAAAAGGGCGTGCCGGTATTCCCCGACGCCGCCGAATTCCACACCCTGCGGGTGCAGCCGCCGGCCGGCATGCACTACACGACCGACGTGCTGCGCAAGTTGGCCGACATCTGGGAAGAGCATGGCTCGGGCCTGATCGCTTTCCACGGCCAGTCGGGCGACATCATGTTCCAGGGCGCCAAGACCAACAAGGTGCAGGACGCCTTCGACGCGCTCAACGAACTGGGCTTCGACCTCGGCGGCGCCGGCCCCGCGGTGCGCACCTCGATGAGCTGCGTCGGCGCCTCGCGCTGCGAGCAGAGCTGCTACGACGAATCGCGCGCCCACCGGCAGGTGATCAACAACTTCCTCGACGACATCCACCGCCCGGCCCTGCCCTACAAGTTCAAGTTCAAGTTCTCGGGTTGCCCGAACGACTGCATGAACTCGATCCAGCGCTCCGACATGGCCGTCATCGGCACCTGGCGCGACAACATGCGCACCGACGAGGAACTGGCGCGCAAGTGGTTTTCCAAGCACGGCATGAACGAGCTGGTCAACGACGTGATCGCGCGTTGCCCGACCAAGACCATCCTGTTGAAGGAGATCAAGGACGTTGCCACCGGCCCGAAGATTTCCAGCGTCGCGGTCAGCGACACTCACGCCCTGGAAATCGACAACAGCAACTGCGTGCGCTGCATGCATTGCGTCAACGTCATGACCGGCGCGCTGGCCAAGGGTACCGACACCGGCGCGACGATCCTGATCGGCGGCAAGCGCACGCTGAAGATCGGCGACCTGATGGGCACCGTGATCGTGCCCTTCCTGCCGCTGAAGACCGACGAAGACTACGACGCGCTGGTCGAGCTGGGCCAGAAGGTGATCGACTTCTTCGCCGAGAACGCGCTCGAGCACGAGCGCACCGGCGAGATGATCGAGCGCATCGGCCTGGTCAACTTCCTCGAAGGCATCGGCGTGGACATCGACGCCAACATGGTGTCGACGCCACGCACAAATCCCTATGTGCGCGCCGACGGCTGGGACGACGAAGTCGCCAAGATCAACGCCAAGAAATTGGCAGCCTGACCGCCCCCGGAGACAAGCACCATGGCTCAACGCGCCCCCATCGAAAGCGGCTGCCCCGACCCCAAGCCGTACATGCATCCGACGATGCTGAAGAACTACGGCAACTGGCGCTATCACGACCGGCCGCGGCCGGGTGTGCTGCACCATGTGTCGCACACCGGCGACGAGATCTGGACCGTGCGCGCCGGCACGCAGCGCCAGATGGACGTTTACACCATCCGCAAGCTGTGCGACATCGGCGACACCTTCGCCGACGGCCATGTGCGCTTCACGATCCGCTCGAACATCGAGTTCATGGTCTCCGACGAGAACAAGGTCGCACCGCTGATCGAGGCTTTGAGCAGCAGCGGCTTCCCGGTCGGCGGCACCGGCAACTCGGTGTCGATGATCGCCCACACCCAGGGCTGGCTGCACTGCGACATCCCGGGCACCGACGCCTCGGGCGCGGTCAAGGCGCTGATGGACGACCTGTACGAGGAGTTCATCAAGGAGGACATGCCCAACCGCGTGCACCTCTCGACCTCGTGCTGCGAGATCAACTGCGGTGGCCAGGCCGACATCGCGATCATCGTCCAGCACACCAAGCCGCCGAAGATCAACCACGACCTGGTGGCCAACATCTGCGAGCGCCCGGCGGTGGTGGCGCGCTGCCCGGTGGCCGCGATCCGCCCGGCCCTGGTCAACGGCAAGCCGTCGCTGGAAATCGACGAGAAGAAGTGCATGTGCTGCGGCGCCTGCTATCCGCCCTGCCCGCC
>JANMSS010000249.1:0-23015 GCA_031389585.1 Burkholderiales bacterium
GACCACTGTTGGCCGTCTGCAGCCGGCCACTGCCCTGTCCGTGAACGCAAGCCCGAGCGCACCAGGCGCCATTCAAGCACCAGCCAGCAACGCCTCGATCGTCTCCTGCACCGCCAGCGCCTCGGCAAAGCTGGGCAGGCCGTGCACTTGGCCTTCGATCATCGCCACCCACTGCGTCAGCTGATCGACCTGGCCGCGCGCACGCAGCTCGGCGGCGCCGCCCAGGTTGTCCCACTGCGCGCCGTGGCGGTGCCGGCACACGCCGAACCACTCGCGCAATTCGATCTCGCCGGCGCTCCCGTGCAGCGCCATGCGATTGAAGTCGTCCACCTCGCCGCCGATGCGCGCCTCGATCGCCACCGGGATGCCGCCCGCCTCGAGCTGCGCGGTCAGCGCGGTCTCGGCGCTGCGCCCGTCGGGCGGGTAGAGGGGCATCGATCCGCGCACTACCGCCGGCCCCAGCACGCGTTGCAGCACGAAGATGAAGTGCGACAACACCTCGCGCGTTAAGCCGCCCTCATTGCGCTCGCGCAGCCACGCGCCGGCCGCGGCCTGCCAGGGGCGCGGCCAGGCGGCAAACGCGAGCTCGATGCGCACGCCCTGCGGCTGGCCCAGCAGCCCTTGCGGGCGCGCCTGCCACGCGGCCTGCAAGGCTGCCAGCCCGGGCGACGAAGCGAGCGAGAAATTCACCGCGGCGCGGTGGCCTTCGCGGCCGATGCGCGCAATGGTGCGCCGCGCGGCTTCAAAGTCCACCGTCAGCGGCTTTTCGCAAAACACCGCCAGCTTGGCGTCGAAGGCGCGGTTGCTCAGCACCAGGTGCGGCGCCGGTGGCGTGGCGATGTACAGGCAATGCAGCCCCGGCGCGTCGATCAGCGCCTCGGCGTTGGCGGCGCTCTGCAGCTGCGGGTAGGCGGCCAGCGTGCGCGCAACGACCTGCGCGTCAGCGTCCCAGGCATGGGTGGCGCGCAGGCGCGCGTGGCCCGCCAGGCGCGCCAGCATGCGCTGGCCCATGACGCCAAGGCCGACGACGCCGACGTTGAAAGGCTCCGATATTCGAGTCATTCGTGCAGGTGTTGGCCTTGGTGTTGGCAGTGGCCACGGCCTGCACGCCGATCCGGTGGCGGCCCTCGAGGCGCGCTTGCTTGCCTTACTCGGCGCTCTCGCGGTAGGCGCGCCAGCGCGGCAGCGCCTCGCGCATCAACGCGACCTGTCGGTTGAAGGCCGGGCAGGCCGTGCAAACTTTCAGGTGGGCACGCAGCGCCCAGCGCTCGATGGGACCGAGGCGACGGTCTTCGCCGGCCAGAACCAGCGCCGTGACTTGTTGACAGTTGCGTTGTAGGAATTTCATGCCGCAGCCTTGGCAGCCGCGTTACCGAACCAGCGCTCCTGCAGGCATATCTGCAAGCGCAAGCGGGCACGGTGAAGCAGGACCCACAGGTTCGTCGCCGTGATCCCCAGTTCCTTGCAGACCTCTGCCGTGTCGAGTTCGAGCCACTCGCGCATCATGAAGACGCGGCCCTGCAGGCCGGGCAGGTGTTCGACGCAGACTTCGAGCACCTCGAAGAACTCGCGCCGCCCACAGGCCGCCTCCGGGTCGCCCCACTCGGCAGGCGCCTCACGCCAGCCGCCGTCGGCGTTGAACACCAGGCCGTCGATGTCTTCGTTGTCTTCCCGGGTCGTGACAGATACCTCGCGGCTGTGGCGGCGGATCTGGTCGATCAGCTTGTGCTTGAGGATGCCCACCAGCCAGGTCTTCAGTTGCGACTGGCCGCCGAAGGTCTGCGGCTTGGCCAGCGCGGCCAGCAGCGTGTCGGAGACTGCGTCCTCGGCCCAGGCGTCATTACGGAGTTGGGCGTTGGCGAAACGAATCAACTGAGGGCGCAGCGCCTGGACGGCTTGGGCGAAATCGTTCATCGGTATGGGCGTGACGTTGCGGCGCAGTGTAAGCAATGAAGCACAGCGTCGACAAACGCCTGTGCCCGCCTGCGCCGGTCACTGTTCAGCCCTCTGGCTACACTCGCCGCGCCTGAATCTGAACCCGGAGAATTACAGCCATGACCCCTGACTTGCGCCGCCGCAGTTTGATGCTTGCGGGCACCGCGCTCGCACTGCCACGGGGCTCGATCGCGCAGGCCACCGACTGGGCACGAATCGAAACCGCGGCCCGCGGTCAGACGGTGTACTTCAATGCGTGGGCCGGCAGCGAGCGCATCAACATCTATCTGCAGTGGGCGGCGGCCGAGCTGGCGCAACGCTGGGGCGTCAAGCTCGAGCATGTCAAGGTCAGCGACACCGCCGAAGTGGTCAAGCGCGTGCGGGCCGAGAAGGCCGCCGGCCGCGCAAGCGACGGCTCGACCGACCTGGTGTGGATCAATGGCGAGAATTTCCTGGCCATGAAGCGCGAGGGCCTGCTGTACGGCCCATGGAGCGAAGGGTTGCCGAACTACGCCTTTGTCGACACCCTGGGCAAGCCGACCACGCGGATCGATTTTTCCGAACCGGTCGATGGCATGGAAGCGCCCTGGGGCATGGCCCAACTGACCTTCTATGCCGACAGCGCGCGCGTGCCGACGCCGCCCACGAACCTGGTCGAATTGGCCGAGTGGACGAAGAAAAATCCGGGCCGTTTCACCTACCCGAAGCCGCCGCAGTTCCATGGCACCACGTTCCTGAAGCAGGTGCTGGTCGAGGCCAGCACTGACCGCAGGCCCCTCTACGCGCCGCTCAACGCCGAGGCCTTTGCGCGCGTCACCGCGCCGCTGTGGGCCGCACTCGATGCGCTGCACCCGCAGTTGTGGAAGCAGGGGCGGCAGTTTCCCGCCAACAACACGGTGATGCGGCAAATGCTGGCCGACGGCGAATTGGCGATTTCGCTGACCTTCAACCCCAACGAGGTGGCGAATCAAATTACGGCAAAAACACTGCCAGCGACGGTGGTGAGCTACCAGCATGCGGGCGGCACGATCGGCAATACGCATTTCCTGGCCATCCCGTTCAACAGCCGCGGCCGCCAAGGCGCGCAAGTGGCGGCCAACTTCCTGCTCTCGGCCGCGGCGCAGGCGCGCAAGGCCGACATTCGGCATTGGGGCGACCCGACTGTGCTTGCGCTCGAGAAACTCAGCGCGACCGACCGTGCCCTGTTCACCGCAGTCGGTGCCCCGGGCCAGGTGGCCAACCCGGCACCGACTCTGCCAGAACCGCACGGCTCATGGGTCGACCCCCTAGAGCGCGAATGGCTGCGCCGATACGGTCAGGGTTGATCGCATCAGTGCTGCGATGACGGCCGCCGAACGCACGGCGCTCGCGGCGCCGCTGCTGATCTTTGCGCTGCCGCTGGCGTTGGCGCTACCGGTGGCCTTGCTGCAGGCGGGCGATGGCGCCGCCTGGCGCGCACTGCTGGCCGACCCGCAGCTGCCGCGTGCGCTGGCGCTGTCGTTGAGCACCGGACTGCTCAGCACCGCGCTGGCGCTGCTGGCCTGTCTTGTGCTGGTCACGCACCTCTGGGGCACGCCGCTGTGGCAGCGCCTGACGCATGCACTGGGTCCGATGCTCGCCATGCCCCATGCCGCGTTCGCCATCGGCCTGGCGCTGCTGCTGATGCCCGCGGGCCTGCTGGCGCGGCTGATCGCGCCGATCGCCGGGTGGAGTGCGCCGCCCGACTGGCCCACCGTCAACGACCCGTACGGCATCGGCCTGACTGCCGTGCTGTTTGGCAAGGAGTTGCCGTTCCTGTTGTGGAACGCGATGGCCCTGCTGGCAAGGCCCGATGTCGCGCTGTCGCTGCGCGGCTGGTTGGCCAGCGGCGCCACGCTCGGCTACCGCCCATCTGCCCTGTGGTGGCGCGTGCTGTGGCCGCTGCTGCTGCCGCGGCTGGCCTGGCCGCTGCTGGCGGTACTAGCCTATGGCCTGACGGTTGTCGATCTGGCTCTGATCGTCGGGCCGGCTTCGCCACCGACGCTGGCCGTGATCGCGTGGCAGGCATTGCAGGCCGGCAACGCCGCACGCAATGCCATGGGCGCCGCAGCGGCGCTGTGGCTCGGGTTGGCCGTGGTTGCATCGGCGCTCGTCGGTGCGCTTGGCGGCCGAGCGTTGTTGCGCCTCGGGCAACGCGTGGCCGTCGATGGGCGCCGCAGCGCGCACAAGCGCCACAGCGGCGTGGCCGCGCGCGCGTTGTGGCGCGGCTTGCTCGCCCTGTATGCGGTCATCGCCGTGCTGCTTGTGGCGTCGTCGTGGGTGGGCGTGTGGACATTCCCCTCGTTGCAGCCCCAACTGTGGGCGGCCTCGGCCTGGCAGCAGGTGCAGGCCAGCAGTGAAGCCGTCTGCTTGTCGGCCGGCCTGGGTGTCGTTGCCGCGACCGCTGCCCTTGCGTTGGTGGTGGTCTGGTTCGAGGCCACGCCGTTGGCCTGGGACCACCGTGCGATGCCGCTGGTACTGGCGCCGCTGGTCGTGCCGCCGCTGCTGCTGATGACCGGCCTGTACACGCTGGCCCTGCCATTGCGCCTTGACGGCACGCTGGCCGGCCTGGCCTGGGTCCACACCCTCGTCACCCTGCCCTATGTCTTCGTCGCGCTGGCACCGGCCTGGCGCAGTTTCGACCGGCGCTTCGAGTGGACGGCATTGGCGCTGGGTCGCACGCGTGCCGCGTTCTGGTGGCGCGTCAAGGCGCCCTTGCTGGCCGCGCCGATCGCCGCCGCGCTGGCGGTGGGCTTTGCCGTCAGCGTCGCGCAGTACCTGCCCACGCAGTTCATCGGCGCCGGCCGCCACGCCACCGTGACCACCGAAGCCGTGACCCTGGCTTCCGGCGGCCAGCGCCACACCGCCGCGGCGTTCGCGGTCTTGCAGGCGCTGTTGCCGGCGATCGGCTTTGGCCTCGCGGCCTGGGTTGGCCGCCGCCAACGCCTGAGAATGATCTGAAATGACACTCTCTCTCGACCACGTCACGATCGCAGTTCACGGACGCACGCTGATTCACGATCTGAGTGCGACGCTGGAGCCCGGCCGCGTGCTCGGCGTGATGGGCGCCAGCGGCTCGGGCAAGTCCAGCCTCCTGGCCTGGATCGCCGGCACGCTCGAAGCGCCGTTCGAGGCCCGTGGCTCGCTGCGCCTGAACGGCCAGGACCTCACGGCACTGCCGATTCAGCAACGGCGCATCGGCCTTCTCTTCCAGGACGACCTGCTGTTCCCGCACATGTCGGTGCACGACAACCTGCTGTTCGCCTTGCCACGCGGCACGCGCGCGACGCGCCTGCAGGCGGCGGAACAGGCCCTCGAGGAAGCCGGCCTGGGCGGCTTTGGCCCGCGCATGCCGGCCAGCCTGTCGGGCGGTCAGCGCTCGCGGGTGTCGCTGTTGCGCGCGCTGCTGGCAGCACCTGCGGCGCTGCTGCTCGACGAGCCGTTCTCGAAGCTCGATGCCGCCCTGCGCGAGCAGATGCGCCAGTTCACCTTCGCCACCCTGGCCGCGCACCGGGTGCCGGCGCTGCTGGTCACGCATGACGGGGCCGACGTGCCCGCGGGCGCACAACTGATCCGGCTCGACGATGCTTGATCGCGCGGCCACCCGCCTGCTGAAACCGATGCTCGATGCCGGCGCGCAAGTGCTCGTGCGCCGCGGCATCGGTGCCGATGCGGTCACCCTGGCGGGTTTTGCGATCGGCATCGCTGCCGCTGTGGCAATTGCCTTCAATGCCTACCACTGGGGCCTGGCGCTGCTGCTGACCAGTCGATTGGCCGACGGCCTGGATGGCGCCGTCGCGCGGCTCACGCAGCCCACGGACCGCGGCGCTTTCCTCGACATCACGCTGGACTTTCTGTTCTATGCCAGCGTCCCGCTGGCCTTCGCCATCGCCGCGCCCGGCGCCAATGCCTTGCCGGCGGCGGTGTTGCTGGCCGCCTTCATCGGCACCGGGTCGAGTTTTCTGGCCTTCGCCGTGCTGGCCGAGAAACGTGGCCTGGCCAAGGCCGCCTATCCAGGCAAGGGCATCTTCTATCTCGGCGGCCTGACCGAGGCCACCGAGACGCTGATCTGCTTTGCCCTGATGTGCCTGTGGCCCGAGCACTTTGCCTGGTGGGCCTATGGCTTCGCGGTGCTGTGTGCGCTGACGATCGCCACACGCATCGTCGGCGGCGCCAAAACGCTCTCCCGCTGAAAAATCGCGCGGTGTAAGGTGCGCGACGGTCACGCGACCAGTTGCCGAAATGGAGGAGGCCCGTGTCGAAAAAGAAACTGCTCATCGTGGGCCTGCTGGTGGCGTTGGTGGTGGCGTTCTTCGCCTTTGACCTAGGGCGCTTCCTGAGCCTGGACTACATCAAGTCGCGCCAGGCCGACTTGACTGCCCTTGCGGAGGCCCAACCCTGGCTCATGGGCGGGTCGTTCTTCGCCATCTACGTGGCCGTCGCTGCGTTGTCGTTGCCGGGCGCCGCAATCATGACCCTGGCCGCCGGTGCGATCTTCGGCCTCGTGCCCGGCACCGTGATCGTGTCGTTTGCGTCAAGCATTGGCGCCACGCTGGCCTTCCTGGCCTCACGCTATGTGCTGCGCGAGGGCGTGCAGTCGCGCTTTGGCGCCAGGCTGGCCGACATCGACAAGGGGGTCGAGAAGGAAGGCGCGTTCTATCTGTTCACGCTGCGCCTGGTGCCACTGATCCCGTTCTTCGTCATCAACCTGGTAATGGGCCTGACGAAGATGAAGGCACTGACCTTCTATTGGGTCAGCCAGTTGGGAATGTTTGCCGGCACCATCGTCTATGTGAATGCCGGCACACAGTTGGCGAAACTCGACTCGCTCCAGGGCATCCTGTCGCCGGCGCTGGTCGGCTCCTTGGTTCTTCTCGGCCTGTTTCCGCTGATCGCCAAGAAGATCGTCGCTGCGGTCAAGGCGCGCCAGGTCTATGCGCGCTGGGCCCGCCTCAAGCCCAAGACCTTTGATCGCAACCTGGTGGTCATCGGTGCCGGTGCGGCGGGCCTGGTCACGGCCTACATCGCCGCAGCCGTAAAGGCCAAGGTCACGCTGGTCGAAGCCCACAAGATGGGCGGTGATTGCCTGAATTACGGCTGCGTGCCGAGCAAGGCGCTGATCAAGACGGCCACCTTGATGAAGCAGATCCGCCATGCCTCGGATTACGGCATCGCCAAGGCCGACGCATCGATCGACTTTACCCAGGTGATGGAACGCGTGGCGGGGATCGTGCGTGCGGTCGAGCCGCATGACTCGGTCGAACGCTATCGCAGCCTGGGTGTCGACGTGGTCGAGGGGCACGCGAAGATCACGAACCCATGGGCGGTCGAGATCAAACTGGACGACGGCCGCACGCAAACACTGACGACGAAGAACATCGTCATCGCCACCGGCGCCGCGCCGTTCGTGCCGCCGCTGCCGGGGCTGGACGACGTCGGCTACCTGACCAGCGACACGCTGTGGGGCCTGCGCGAGTTGCCGCGGCGGCTGGTGGTGCTCGGCGGCGGGCCGATCGGCTGCGAGCTGGCGCAGAGCTTTGCGCGACTGGGCTCGCAGGTGACGCAGATCGAGATGCTGCCGCGGATCATGATCCGCGAGGACGAAGAGGTGTCGGCCTGTGCGCGAGCGGCGCTCGAAGCCGACGGCGTCAAGGTGCTCACCGGCCACAAGGCGCTGCGCTGCGAGGAAACCGCGTCGGACAGGTTCATCGTCGTCGAGTCTGGCGGGGTCGAGTTGCCGATTGCCTTTGACGTTCTGCTCTGCGCCGTGGGCCGAAGTGCGCGCCTCAAGGGCTTCGGCCTGGAAGAACTCGGCATTGCGGTTGGCCGCACTGTGCAAGTCAACGAGTTCCTAGAGACCAACTATCCGAACATCTTCGCTGCCGGCGACGTGGCCGGGCCCTACCAATTCACCCACACCGCCGCACACCAGGCCTGGTATGCCGCGGTCAACGCACTGTTCGGTAGCTTCAAGAAATTCAAGGCCGACTATTCGGTGATCCCCTGGGCCACCTTCATCGACCCCGAGGTGGCCCGCGTCGGCCTGAACGAGCAGGAGGCCAAGGAACAGGGCGTCGCCTATGAGGTCACGAGGTACGGCATCGACGACCTCGACCGCGCCATTGCCGACTCGGCTGCGCATGGCTGGGTGAAGGTGCTCACCGTGCCCGGCAAGGACAGAATTCTCGGGGTCACGATCGTCGGCGTGCACGCCGGCGACCTGCTCGCCGAGTACGTGCTGGCGATGAAGCATGGCCTGGGCCTGAACAAGATCCTCGGAACCATTCACACCTACCCGACTCTGGCAGAGGCCAACAAATACGCCGCAGGAGAATGGAAACGCGCACACCAGCCGGTCAAGCTGCTCGAATGGGTGGAGAGGTTTCACGCCTGGCGACGCTCATGACCATGGAGTCCTGCGATTGATCAGGCGACGGTGGGCAGCGAAAGCAATGCACTTGCCGCGGCAACTTGCCGCTATCTCCGCGGCGGCTGTCGGTGGGCTGCTCGGCCTCGCTGCCGCGGCGGCCGTTACCGATCTCGCGCCGCTGGCCGGCCCCGGGGTGCAGCCACCGGCGCCGTGGCAGTGGACCGGCCTGCCGCGCCAGCAGTTGCCGCACACGCGCTTCGATGTCGTCGAGCTCGATGCCGATCGTGTGCTGCGGGTGCGGGCCGAACGCTCCTACGGCAATCTAGTCCACCCGCTAGCCGGCGGCAACACCGCCGCAGCACTGGGCTGGCGCTGGCGTGTCGACCGGCCGATCCGCGGCGGCGATCTCTTGCGCAAGGACGGCGATGACGTCGCGCTGCGTGTCTGCGCCATGTTCGACATGCCGCTGTCGCAGGTGCCGCTGTTCGAGCGAACGCTGTTTCGCATCGCCGCCAGCCGCAGCAGTGAGAAGCTGCCGACGGCCACGCTGTGCTATGTCTGGGATGCCACGCTGCCGCCGGGTACCTTGGTGGTCAACCCACACACCCAGCGCGTTCGCAGCATCGTCGTACGCGGAGTCGGCGCGGCGCTGGCGCAGTGGACGAGCGAGCGGCGCGACCTCGGCGCCGACTTTCTGCGCGCATTCGGCGACGAAACGACCCGCGTCCCGGCCCTCACGGCCATCGTTGTCGCCGCGGACAGCGACAACACCGACTCGCACAGCGTGGCCTACGTCGATGCGCTGCGCCTGGGCGCGCCGTGAGCGATCGGTGAGAAAACGATGAAACGGCTGCTGCTGCTCGGCGCGGGCCACGCGCAACTGGCGGTGCTGGCCGCACTGGCGCGCCAGCGCGTGCCCGGTACTGAAGTGCTGCTGGTCTCGCCGGGCGAACGCCTGATGTACTCGGGCATGGTGCCCGGCCTGGTCAGCGGGCGCTATGTCGACGAAGACTGCAGCATTCCGATCGCACCGCTGGCCGCGGCCGCCGGCGTGAGCTTCCTGCGCGAGCCGGCGGTGGCGCTCGACGCCGCGGCGCAGACCGTGACCCTGGCCGACGGCCGCACCGTCGACTATGACGTGCTGAGCCTGAACACCGGGCCCTCGCAAAGTCGCGACCTCATCCCCGGCGCGCGCGACCACGCGTTGTTCCTGCGTCCGATCAACGCCTTCGTGCAGCTGTGGCGCCGCACCCGTGCGCTGGCCGACGAGCAGGAGATGCGCATCGTCGTGGTCGGCAGCGGCGCGGCGGGGGTCGAGATCGCACTCGCCGTGGGCCATGTGCTGGGCGAACGCCACAGCGTCTCGCTGGTCTCCGACGGCCCCGTGCTGCCGACCTATTCCGAGGACGTTCGCCGGCACGCGCTGGCCGCGCTCAAGCGGCGCGGCGTTCAATTGCTACCGGGTCAATGTACGGCGATCGAGCCGGGACATGTGGTCGCCGGTTCGATGCGCGTCGCCTGCGATGCGCCGATCATGGCCACCGGCACCGACGCGCCGGCATGGCTGGCCAACTCCGGGCTGGCGTTGAACGAGCGTGGCTTCGTGCGTGTCGGGGCCACGCTGCAGAGCCCGAGCCACGCCAATGTCTTTGCCGCTGGCGACGTGATGGTGCGTGACGACGCGACGCGCCCGAGCGGCGGCGTCGATGCCGTGCGCGCCGGCCCGGTGCTGGCCGCCAACCTGCGCCGCTTCATCTCCGGTGGCCTCGTCAGCAGCGACAACCCGCAGCGCCGCGCGCTCAACCTGCTGGCCACCGGCGACGGCGCAGCCATCGCCAGCTGGGGCGAGTGGGCCTTTCAGGGCCGCCTGATGGGCTGGTGGAAGGACCGCATCGACCGCGCGTTCATCGCGCGATTTCGGCCCGGCTACGCCTCGAAGAAGTAGCGTTTCAAGCCGGCCAGGATCATCTCGACCGCAATCGCGGTCAGCACCAGGCCCATCAGTTTCTCGATCGCGCTGACCATCGACGACCCGATCCACTTGCGGATGCGATCAGCGCCGAGCAGGACCATCGCGCTGACGGCCATCGCCACGGTCAGCGCGCCGAACCAGGCAAACAGGTGGTCCGGCTGGCGCGAGGCCAGCAGCAGCACGGTGGCCATCGCCGACGGTCCAGCCATGAGCGGTACGGCCAGCGGAAAGATGAACGGCTCGCGGTCCTTGCCTTCGGACGCATAGACCTCGCCGCCTGAGGCGAAGATCATGCGGATCGCGATGATCAGCAGAATCACCCCGCCGGCCACCTCGAGCGATCGCTCCGACAACCGCATCAGGGACAGAAACGCCTGACCCGTGAGCATGAATACGGCCAGCACACCGAAGGCCAGTGCCGACTCACGCAAGGCCACGCGGGTGCGCCGCTCGGGAGCCACGTTGCGCATCACCGAAATGAAGATCGGCAGGCTGCCGAAGGGATCGAGCACCAGGAGCAGCAGGACCAGGGCGGACAGGAAGGTGTGATCCATCGAAGCCGATTGTCGGCCCATGCCGCCCGCGCATCGTTGCCTGGCCAAGCCGCAAGACTGTTGCGCTCGCGCCGCATCCCGGCTGGGAAAGTTGGGGGGCGTCAGGGTTTACCTGTGTTCGTCGCTAAACTTACGGGCTTCCCAGACACATCTAAAAGGATACCCATCATGCAACGCTCACTGATCATCGCGGCCGCCCTGGCCAGCGTCGGCGCCGGCGCATTTGCGCAAAGCACGGTCACCCTCTACGGCCGCCTGAACCTCACTGTTGAGCGCCAGAAGGTCGGCAACGGCCCCAACAACTGGGTCATGCAAAACAGCTCGTCGCGTTTCGGCCTCAAGGGCAGCGAAGACCTCGGCGGCGGCATGAAGGCCGGCTTCCAGATCGAACACGGCTTCAATCCGGCCACCGGCCAGCCGTCGCAAGCGGCTTTCTGGGCGCGCCAGAGCGAAGTCAACCTGTCCTCGAACAGCTGGGGCATGGTGCGCCTGGGCAACTTCACCAGCGAGGCGTACTACGCCACGTCGGATTACATCGGCATGCACAACCACGAGACCGGCACCTCGTCGGATGCGTTCTACGCGTACCTCGGCCGCAATACCGGCAAGGTCGCCTACCGCACGCCCTCGCTCGGCGGCGTGACGATCGAAGGCTCCGTGACCGAGGCCGGCACGAACCCCGACCGCACCTACGACCTGGCGGCCAACTACCATGCAGGCCCGCTGCACCTGGGTGCGGGCTACGAGAAGAACGGCGCTGCCAACCAGTACGCGCTGCGCGGCCTGTACGAAATGGGCGCCTTCACCTTCGGCGGCTATGTCCAGCGCGACAAGAACGGCTACGCGGCGGGCAACCGCACCACGCTGCGCCTGTCGGGCATGTACACGATGGGCAACACCGAGTTGCACGCCAACTTCGGTAGTGCTGGCGACTACAGCGGTCTCGCTGGCAGCCAGAAGGCCAACCAGTACACCCTGGGCGTCAACCAGAATCTGAGCAAGCGCACTAAGGTCTACGGCTTCTTCACCAAGGTCGCCGACAAGGGCACGCTCTACGGCGACTTCCAGTCGCTGGCCGTCGGCGTTCGCCACAACTTCTGATTGCCGCGGCCGCGAGGCCGCTGCACAGACAGCAAGGCCGGTCGCAAGACCGGCCATTTTCATGGCCCTCAGCCGCGCGGGTGATGCTGCGCGTGCAGGGCGCGCAAGCGCTCGCGCGCGACATGGGTGTAGATCGTCGTCGTCGAGATGTCGGCATGGCCGAGCAGCATCTGCACCGCGCGCAAGTCGGCGCCGTGGTTGAGCAGGTGCGTTGCGAAGGCGTGGCGCAGCGTGTGCGGCGACAGTGGCGCATCGATGCCGGCGGCGGCGGCATGGCGCCGGATCAGCTTCCAGAACATTTGCCGCGTCATCGCGCCGCCGCGTGCGGTGACGAACAGGGCATCGCTGGCCTGGCCACCGAGGATCGCCGCACGCGCCTGGCCCAGATAACGCATCAGCCAGCCATGCGCCTCTTCACCGAACGGCACCATGCGCTCCTTGGCGCCCTTGCCGGTGACGCGCAATGCGCCCTCGGCCAGGCCGACCTGGATGGTCTTGAGGCCCACCAGCTCGCTGACGCGCAGGCCGCTGGCATACATCAGCTCGAGCATCGCGCGGTCGCGCAGGCCCCGAGGCAGGGCCGCATCGGGCGCCGCGAGCAGGGCCTCGACCTGGGCCTCTGACAGTGTTTTCGGAATCCGCAAGGCTTGCTTGGCGCTGCGCAGGCGCAGGCTGGGGTCGGCCCGCACCACCTGCTCGCGCAGCGCCCAGTGAAAGAAACGCTTGAACACGGTCAGTCGCCGGTTGGCGCTGGTGGCGCGCGAACCGGCGTGGCGATGCGCGGCGTAGGCCAGCAGATCGCTCTCGCGCGTGGCTTCGAGCGTCAGGCCCTGTTCGCGCGCCAGCCACGCTTCGTACAACGCCAGATCGCGCCGGTAAGCCGCCAGCGTATTGGCAGCCAACCCGTCCTCGATCCACAGGGTTTCGAGGAAACGCTCGACGAGCGTTGGGCCGGGCGCGGTTGCTTTGCTCAATCGAGCTTCAGGTTCTGCTTGGTGACGACCTGCTTGTAGACCTCGAACTCGGCCTTGATCTGAACCGCGAACTGCTCGGGGGTGTTCAGGATCAGCAGCGAGCCGGTGTCTTCGATGCGCTTGCGCACCTCGGGCAGTTCGGCGGTCTTCTTCACCGCCGCATGCACCTTGTCGATCACGTCCTTGGGCAGGTTCTTCGGCCCGAGCACACCGTAGTAGGCCATGCGGTTCACCGGCTCCAAACCGACTTCCTTGAAGGTCAGCACGTTCGGCAGTTGCGTCAGCCGCTGCGGTGCCGCGACGACGATCGGGATCAGGCGCCCGTCCTTGATGAACGGCAGCGCTGAGGGCATGTTGTCGAAGATGATCGTCACCTGGCCGGCCACCGTGTCGTTCAGCGCCGGGCCCGCGCCGCGGTAAGGAATGTGCGCGATGAAGGTGCCCGACAGGCTCTTGAACAACTCCATCTGCAGGTGGCCGATGCCGCCGGTGCCCGAGCTGGCGAAGCTGTGCTTGCCCGGGTTCTTCTTCAGCTCGGCGAGGAAGCCCGCATAGTCGCGCGCCGGGAAGCTCGGGTGCACCGCGATCACGTTGGGCGTGGCCGCGATGTTGATGATGGGCGTGAAGTCGGTCGTCGGGTTGTAGCCGATCTTGGCGTTGATGGCCGGGTTGGCGGCCGTGGTCGACACTGTCGCCATACCCAGCGTGTAGCCGTCAGGCGTGGCCTTGATGACCTCGAGGGCACCGATCGATCCACCGCCGCCGGCCTTGTTCTCGACCACCAGCGTCTGGCCCAGCGCCAGGTTCACGCGCTCGGCAACCACGCGGGCCACGATGTCGGTGGTGCCGCCGGGCGCGAAGGGCACCACCAGCCGCACCGGCTTGGTCGGGTAGGCCTGTCCTGAGCCCGTTGAAGCGGCCTGTCCTGAGCCCGTCGAAGCGGCCTGTGCGGCGGCCAACGGCGCCCATACCGCCAACGCGACGGCGACAGCGCTCGTGCCGAGGATTCGTTTCTTCATCGATCAGTCTCCAGACAGTTCGGGTTGGGGTAAACGTCAAATCGCAGCGATGGCCTCATGCGATCGGGCCGCCGAGCAGGCCGATCTTGAGTTCGGTATCGACCGGCTTGTCGCCGACGAAGATGCGCAACATGGCGGCGTAGAGATCATCGCCGGCGATCGGCTCACCACGCAGTTTGCCGTTGAGCGCCAGTTGCAGGCCCCGATCGGGCAGCCAGTCAAGATCGATCACGTCGCGTTTCTTCAACTTGCCGATGGTGCGCAGCACAGCGTCGAAACGCGCCATGCGCTCGGTCAAGGGCGGCCGTTGTGCCTCTGGCGTGTTGCGATCGACGCCCTTGTGGAACGCCTTCACGAACTCTTCGGTATCGACGTCGAGCAGCATGCGCAGCTGCAGCCGCTTGGCGCCTGCGGCGGCGTACACCTGTTGCGGCGTGCGCGCAGGAATGCTCAGGTACAGGCCCGCGGCATAGCCCTTGAGCCAAGCCACAGCACGCAAGCCGACCCCATTGAGCTCGAGCCTCTGGCCGCCCACGGTGGCCTGCCCGGCAAAGGTATAGCCCTCGACCTTGACCGGCGCTGCCGCCTGCGCCACCGCGGTGACCATCAGGGCGGCGGCGGCCAGCAAACGGCGGCGCGGAAAGTGGATGGGTGGGGACATGACAGGCGCAAGTGTGGCGGATCGGCCAACAACGCACAGTCTGCCTGCTTGGACGACCGGCCGCGCTGTGGCGATTACGCATCGCCACCACAGGCACACTCGAGCGTGTGAGCACCGCCTGGCTGTTGCTGCCCGACTTCCTGCTGATTGCACTCGGTTACGCACTGTGCCGTTGGACCGCGTTCGACCGGCCGCTGTGGAACCACGCCGAGCGCCTTGTGTACTACCTGCTGTTCCCGGCTCTGCTGTTTGTCGCCATCCTGCGCCAACCGATTGCGCTCGACGCGCTGGCCAGCCTGGGTGTCGTCGGGCTCGCGCTAACCGCCAGCGGCATTGGCCTGGCCTTTGCGCTGGGCCGCTGGCCGGGGGTCGATCGCGTCGCCCATGCCTCGGGCGCGCAGGTGGCCTTTCGTTTCAATTCGTACATTGCCCTGGCCCTGGCCGAGCGGCTTGGCGGCAGCGCCGGTGTGGCTGCGATCGCCGTCCTGATCGTGCTGGTCGTGCCCCTGTGCAATGTGGCCGCGGTGTGGCCGTTGGCCCGAGCCGGTGGCCAACATTACGGCCGCGAGTTGTTGCGCAACCCGCTGATCATCGGCACCGCAGCCGGGTTGGCGGCCAACCTGCTGGGACTGCAACTGCCGGACTTGGCGTCGATCACGCTGCAGCGCCTCGGTTCGGCCGCGCTGCCGCTCGGCCTGATGGCAGTCGGCGCCGGCTTGCGACTGGGCGCGCTGCGCGAAGCGCCGGGGCTGGCCGTCGCACTGCTCGCAATCCGTCACGCCGCGCTGCCGCTGCTGGCCCTGGTGCTGGTGCGCTGGGCGGCGCTGGACACGACGCAACAGACCGTGGCGGTTGCGTTCGCGGCGCTGCCCACCGCCGCCAGCGCCTATGTGCTGGTGGCCCGCATGGGCGGGCGCGGCGAGTACGTCGCCGGTCTGGTCACGGTGTCGACGCTGCTCGGCATGTTGAGCGTGCCGCTGGCGCTGGCGCTGCACGCGGCGTGGCCTTGAGTCAACCCAGCGCCCAGTCGATGTGCTCCTGCACCAGCGGCGTTGCCGCGTCGCGGCGGGCTTGCAGCGCAGCGCGGATCGCGGCGTCTTCGCCGGCGTGCAGTGCGTTGCCCAGTGCCACGGCCAGATTGCGCTGCCAGCGCTCGAAGCCGACACGGCGGATTGCGCTGCCCTCGGTACGCAGCAGGAAGTCGGCTTCGCTCCAGGCCCAGAGGGCCAGCAGTGTCGGCTCGGCGAATGCGTCGCGCACATCGAAGTCGGGCAGCGTTGCGCGCTGGGCGTACTTGTTCCACGGGCAGACCAGTTGGCAGTCGTCGCAGCCATAAATGCGGTTGCCCATCGCCCTCCGCAGCTCGATGGGGATCGGCCCCTCATGTTCGATCGTCAGGTAGGAGATGCAACGCCGGGCATCGAGCCGGTACGGCGCCACGATGGCCTGCGTCGGGCAGACATCGATGCAGGCACTGCAACTGCCGCAATGCGCCTCGGCGGGCAGCGTCGGCGGCAAGGCCAGGTCAACAAACAATTCGCCGAGAAAGAACATCGAGCCGCCCTCGCGCGACAGCGCCAGCGTGTGCTTGCCGCGCCAACCAATGCCGCTCTGCGCCGCAAGTTCGACCTCGAGCACCGGCGCCGAATCAGTGAACACGCGGTGGCCGAACGGGCCGATCTCGGCCGCCAGGCGATCGGCCAGCGATTGCAGCCGCGCGCGCAGCACCTTGTGATAGTCGCGGCCCCGCGCGTAGATCGACACGCTGGCCGCGCGCGAATTGGCGATCGATTGCCACTCGATCGCCTGCCAGCCCTCGACGTTGCGCCGCGGCAGGTAGTCCGTGCGCGCCGTGATCACCGACAGCGTGCCGGGCCGCAGCTCAGCCGGCCGCGCACGCTTCAGGCCGTGGCGCGCCATGTAGTCCATCGTGCCGTGGTGGCCGGCGGCCAGCCAGGCGACGAGCCCTGGTTCGGCGGCGGCCAAATCCACGCCGGCGACACCGATCTGGGAGAATCCAAGTTCCCCGGCCCAGCCGCGCAGTTGCTCAAGCAACTGCGTGCCGTCGATCGAAGCATGGTCTTGATGACGCATTTGCCGATTCTAGAAACCCGCATCTTCACCTGGCCTGACGAAGCGGCCTGCGCAGCCTTCGCGCAGCGGCTTGCCGCCTCGCCGTCTCTGCTCCCCGACAGCTTCATCGCCCTGGAAGGCCCGCTCGGCGCCGGCAAGACCACCTTTGTGCGCCACCTGTTGCGCGCGCTCGGCATCGAGGGCCGCATCAAGAGCCCCACCTACGCCGTGCTCGAGCCCTACGTAATCAATGGCCTGGCAATCTCGCACTTCGATTTCTACCGTCTGAGCGGCCCGCGCGAGTGGCTCGATGCCGGTTTTCGCGATGTGTTTGCGGCGCCAGGATTGAAACTGGCCGAGTGGCCAGGCAACGCCAAGGCCGTATTGCCTGAGGCAGACTGGCAGATGGAACTCGAGCCCCTCGAGGGCAACCAACGCCGCGTGACCGTACATGCCCACACCGACCACGGCCGACGCCTGCTGGCGGGCGTTGCATGACCAGACGCAGCGCATTGAAGCAGCTCGGCAGCCTGGCGCTGCTGCTGCAAGCGCCGCAACTGGCCTTCGGTGCCGAGATCGTGGCCGTGCGCGTGTGGCCGGCTGCCGACTACACGCGCATCACGATCGAGTCCGACAGCGCGCTCGTGGCCCGCCACACCTTGCTCAGCGCGCCCGACCGCCTGGTGATCGATGTCGACGGGCTCGAGCTCAGCGCGCAACTGCGCGAACTCGTCGGCAAGGTGCGCGCCGATGACCCGTATATCGCCGGCCTGCGCGTCGGCCAGTTCCAGCCGCGCGTCGTGCGGCTGGTGATCGACTTGAAGCAAGCGGCTGCGCCGCAGATCTTCACGCTCGAACCGGTGGCGGCCTACAAGCACCGCCTGGTGTTCGACCTCTACCCGACCGAGGCACGCGACCCGCTGCTGGCTCTGATCCGCGAGAAGGAGCAGGCTGAGCGCGAAGCCGCGACGGCCGTACGCGATGCACTTGGCGAGTTCATCGACCGCGTCGAAGGCGGGCAGGTTGCCAGGGCGCGCGCCGCATCGGCGCCAATGCAGACCGCTGCGCCGAGGCCGCCCTCGCCGGAACTGATGCGCAAGGTCGAGCGCCTGATCATCGTCGCCCTGGACCCCGGTCATGGCGGTGAAGACCCCGGTGCTGTCGGCCCGAGCGGCCTGAAAGAGAAGACCGTGGTCCTGGCCGTGGCACTGCAGCTGCGCGATCGCCTGAACAGCCAGCCCGGCATGCGCGCCTTCCTGACCCGCGACGCCGACTACTTCGTGCCACTGGCAGACCGGGTAATGAAGGCCCGCCGCGTGCAGGCCGATCTGTTCGTGTCGATCCATGCCGACGCTTTCATGACGCCGAGCGCGCGCGGGGCCAGTGTCTTTGCGCTGAGCCAGGGTGCGGCCACCAGCACGGCGGCGCGCTGGATCGCGAACAAGGAGAACGCCGCAGACGTGGTCGGCGGCGTCAATGTCAAGGCCGGCAGTGATGTGCAGGTGATGCGCGCGCTTCTGGACATGAGTACCACCGCCCAGATCAAGGACAGCCTGCGCGTCGGCCACGAGGTGCTGGGTCAGTTGGACCGCGTCGGCCGCCTGCACAAGCCGCGTGTCGAGCAGGCCGGCTTCGCCGTGCTCAAAGCCCCCGACATCCCGAGCATCCTGGTCGAGACGGCCTTCATATCCAACCCCGACGAAGAAGCCAAGCTGGCCGATCCCGGGTACCGCCAGCAACTCGTCGAGGCACTCGCGGTGGGCATCAGGCGTTACTTCGCGAAGAACCCGCCTCTGGCGCGCAACCGGCAGCTGTAGCGCATGGCGGCACGCGACTCGCGCATCGGCAGGCTCAGCAGCCGCCCTCACGTCCTGGCGCACCCACGAGCCCGCCGGGCCGTTCCCAAGCCTGTCCTGAGCCTGTCGAAGTGGCCTGTCCTGAGCCTGGTCGAAGGGGCGAATGCCGCAGTGCGAAGCACGGAAGTTGCCTGATGAGCTCCCCGACCCTGACTGACTTCATCTCACGCGCCACCGCGCTCAGCCGTGATCACAGCGCCCCTGCCGATTGCGTGCTTGCGCTGGCGCCGCTGATGCTCGAATTGATCGACCAGGCCGATGCCTTTCTCGAGCCGCAGCATTACCGCAGCGACCCCGACCATTACGCGCGCAACCTGGTCTACGACGCTGCGGACGCCAGCCTGTCGCTGTACACACTGGTCTGGCTGCCGGGGCAGTGGACCCCGGTGCACGACCATGGCAGTTGGGGCGTCGTCGGTGTGCTCGAAGGCGTACTGGAAGAGCGCAGTTACGTGCGCCTGTCCGCGGACCGCGGTGCCGACGCGGGTATCGATCTGGTCCGCGGCGGCGTGATTCTGCTGGGGCGCGGCGCCGTCACCAGCTTCGTGCCCAACCCCGACCACATCCACGTCACCGGCGTGCCGCCCCAGCGACCGCGGGCCGTCAGCCTGCACCTGTACGGCTGCATGATGAACAGCTTCAACACCTATGACGTCGCCGCGGGCACGCGCCGCCGCGTCGACCTGGCGCACAACGAGAGCTGAGATGACCGCCCCAAGCTCGCTGCGCTCGCGCTCCCCGAGGGGAGCTCGGTCCGCCCTCCCTTCCTTCGACAAGCTCAGGATGACCGGAAACACAAGCTCAGGGCGATCGGAATTGCAGGGCTCAGGACAGGCTTGGGAGCGGCCCGGCGCTGGCCTGAGTCAGCCTGCGACTGCGCGGACTTGCATCAGCTGTGCCACCACCGCCGCGGCGATGACCTCGGGCTCCTTGCCGACCACGCCGGCCACGCCGATCGGGCAAGTCACGCAGGCCAGTTCAGCCTCGCTGTAGCCCCGCGCCTCGAGCCGGTGCCGAAAGCTGCCCCACTTGCTCTTGCTGCCGATCAGACCGATGAACGGCAGGTCGGCGCGCTCGCGCTGGCGCTGCAGGCAGGCGGCAACGATGTCGAGATCCTCGGCGTGGGAAAAACTCATGATCAGCACGCGCGAATGGGCAGCGAGGTCGACCACCGCTGCGTGCACCGGCGCCGAATGCTCGGGGTGAACCCAGCGCGGCAAGCCGTCAGGGAAGACCTCGTCGCGGCTGTCGATCCAGTGCACGCGCACCGGCAAGGGCTGTAGCGCCTGCACGATCGCGCGGCCCACATGGCCGCCGCCGAACAGCACCACCGGCATGCGCCGGGCGCCGTCCTCGGCTTCGAGCCGTTGCCGAATGGCGGCTGCGTCTCCGGGGCCCGCGCGTTCGAAGCCCAGATGCACGACGCCGCCGCAGCACTGGCCCAGCGACGGGCCGAGCGCGAAGCGATGCTGCGGTTCTATCGCCTCGCCGGCCAGCGCCCGCCGCGCCAGCGCAATGGCTTCGAACTCGAGATGACCGCCGCCGACCGTGCCGACGATGGCATTCGTGAACACGCCCATCCACGCGCCGACCTCGCGCGGCGCCGATCCCTTCGTCGAGACCACGCTCACCAGCACCGCCGGCTCGCGACCCAGCGGCTCGACGAAGGCGTCGATCAGCGATGGGGGCATGGCCTCAGGCAACGCCGCAGGCGCCTTGGGGCACCATGATTTAAGGCTTGATGTCGGCAGCCTTGATTGCCGGGCCCCAGTCGGCCACCTGCTTGGCGACGAACTGGGTGAAGTCGGCGCTGCCCATCTTGACCGTGGTGACGCCGAGCTCCTCGAAGCGCTTGACGATCGCCGGGTCGGCGACGATGTCGGCCAGGGCCTTGCCGAGCTTGTCGGTCACGTCCTTGGGCAGACCGGCCGGGCCGGAGACGCCGAAGTAGTTTTCGGCGACCAGCTCGGGCAAGCCGAGCTCGACGACCGTCGGCACCTCGGGCAGCAAAGGCGAGCGCACGCGGGTCGTCACCGCCAGGGCCCGGATCTGGCCCGCCTTGACCATCGGCACGAACGCCGTGATGACGTCGATGCCGACCGGAATCTGGCCGGCGATCAGGTCGGTGGTCATCGGCGCACCACCGCGATAGGGCACATGCGTCATCTGGATCTTCATCGCGCTTTTGGTCATCTCGCCGACGATGTGGCCGATCGATCCCGGCCCGCCGCTGCCGAAGGTGTAGCCGGGGGCGGCCGCGGCCTTGGGCAGGTCCTTCAGCGTGGCCGGGCCGGTCTTCGGATTGGCCATCAGCAGGACCGGTGCCACGCCGAGCATGGCCACATGGGTGAACTGCTTTACCGGGTCGTACGGCAACTTGGGCACCGTGAAGGGTCCGATCGAAGTCGGTGTCGAATTCGACAGCATCAGCGTGTAGCCATCGGGAGCAGCACGCACCACATCGGCGCCACCGATGGTGCCACCGGCACCCGGCTTGTTGTCGATGATCACCGCTTGGCCAAGCGCCTTGGCCAGCGGCTCTGAAATGACGCGGGCCACGATGTCACTGGCGCCGCCCGACGAGAAGGTGACGACGATGCGGATCGGCCTCTCGGGCCACGCCGCTTGAGCGGCCAGTGGCACCGCGAGGGCGACAACGGCGGCGGCCGCGAGTGTCGAACGACGAACTGACATGCTGATCTCCTTCTGGAGTGAACGAACTGACGATGTACGCAAAAAGCCTGCCTAGCTGCCGCGGTACGTGCTGTAGCTCCACGGGCTCACCAGCAGCGGCACGTGGTAGTGACCGGCGGCGTCGGCAATGCCGAAGTCGAGCGTGACCACATCGATGAATGGCGGGTCAGACAGCGCCGCGCCGCGGGCGCGGAAGTACGGCGCCACCTCGAATAACAGGCGATAGCGACCGACAACCATTGCTGCCGCATCGAGCAGCGGGCCGTCGCCGCGGCCATCGTGATTGAGCGTCAACTGGCGCAGCGTGACTGCGCCACTGGCGTCGATGCGCTGCAGCGTGACCTGCATGCCGACGGCCGCGCAGCCGTTGGCGGTGTCGAGCACATGGGTGCTGAGGTGTCCCATCGTGGGCAGGGCCAAGGAGCTGGGGTCGACAAACTGTATACACTTTATCCGGGGCGTCAAGACAGGGTTTCGACCGAATCGGCGGCGCCAGGCTGGTGCAAAACCGTAGTTCGAACTGGGCACGGAGCTTGCACAATGCCGTGATCCTCAATGTCCCCCCGCGCCACGCCACCGGAGCTGCCCATGTCCTTTGCCCCTTCCCGATTGACCCGCCGCACAGCGCTCGCGCTGGCCCTGCTGACCGCGCCCTTTGCCGCGCTGGCGCAGACCACCCCCATCAAGTTCCAGCTCGACTGGCGCTTCGAAGGCCCGGCCGCACTGTTCCTGGCCTCCGCCGCCAAGGGCTACTACAAGGACGCCAACCTCGACGTCAGCATCGACGCCGGCAACGGCTCGGGTGGCACGGTGACGCGCGTGGCCTCGGGCACCTACGACATGGGTTTCGCCGACCTTGCCGCGCTGATGGAATTCCACGCCAACAACCCCGACGCGCCGAACAAGCCGGTGGCGGTGATGATGGTCTACAACAACACGCCCGCCGCGGTGCTGGCGCTGAAGAAGAGCGGCATCACCAAGCCGGCCGACCTGTCGGGCAAGAAGCTCGGCGCACCGGTGTTCGACGCCGGCCGACGCGCATTCCCGATCTTTGCCCAGGCCAACAGCGTGCAGAACGTAGCCTGGACGAGCATGGACCCACCGCTGCGCGAGACCATGCTGGTGCGCGGGGACATCGACGCCATCACCGGCTTTTCGTTCACGTCATTGCTGAACCTGGAAGCGCGCGGCGTGAAGGCCGAAGACGTGGTCATCCTGCCCTACGCCAGCCACGGCGTGAAGCTCTACGGCAACGTAATCATCGCCACGCCCAAGATGATCAAGGAGAACCCGGCAGCGGTGCGCGCCTTCCTGGTGGCCTTCAGCAAGGGCGCCAAGGAGGTGATGGCCAATCCCGACGCCGCGATCGAGTATGTCAAGCAGCGCGACGGCATCATCAACGTCGACCTCGAGAAGCGCCGGCTGCGACTGGCGATCGACTCGGTCGTGGCCAGCGCCGACGCGCGCGCCGAAGGCTTCGGTCTGGCGCATGGCCCGCGCCTGTCGCTGATGGCGTCACAGGTCTCGGATGCCTTCGCCACCAAGAGCCGCGTCGACGCCGCGGCGGTGTGGAACGGCGCCTTCCTGCCCAGCGCCGCCGAGCTCAACATCCTGCCGCCGCTGAAGAAGAAGTAAGTGTCGCCGCGACAGCCGCGTCCGGGTTCCCGCCTGACCGCCGCATGACGGCCTTCGTCGACTTCCGCAAGGTCTGGCTGGCCTACAGCGACGAGTTGCAGGCCGCAGGCACCTACGCGGTCGAGGACATCAGCCTGTCGGTGACGGCGGGCG
>JANMSS010000287.1:0-1764 GCA_031389585.1 Burkholderiales bacterium
ATCGTGGTCGTGCTGCTGTTCCCGTTCTACTGGATGACGATGACGGCGATCAAGCCGAAGGAGCACCTGCTCGACCTGGACGCGCACAACCCGTTCTACACGCTGAACCCGACCTTCGAGCACATCGCCGACCTGCTGTTCAAGACCGATTACCCGCTGTGGCTCTGGAACACGATGTTCATCGCCGTCTCGGCGACGATTTTGTCGCTCGTCGCCAGCGTCTTCGCGGCCTACGCGATCACGCGCATCCGCTACCGCGGCGCTCAATGGGTCGGCGGTGCGATCTTCCTGGCCTACCTGGTGCCACCGTCGATCCTGTTCATCCCGCTGTCCACGGTCGTCTACCAGTACGGCCTGTTTGACACGCCGTTCGCGTTGATCCTGACCTACCCCACGATCCTGATCCCGTTCTCGACCTGGCTGCTGATGGGCTACTTCAAGACCATCCCCTACGAGCTCGAGGAGTGCGCGCTGATCGACGGCGCCAACCGCTGGCAGATCCTGACCAAGGTCATCCTGCCGCTGGCGGTGCCGGGGCTGATCTCGGCCTCTATCTTTTGCCTGACGCTGTGCTGGAACGAATTCATCTACGCGCTGACCTTTATCAACAGCACCGAGAACAAGACCGTGCCGGTGGCCATCCTGTCGGCCTTCACCGACGGCGACCAGTACCGCTGGGGGTCGCTGATGGCCGGCGCGCTGGTGGGTTCGCTGCCGCTGGTGGTGCTGTACGCCTTCTTCGTCGAGCACTATGTGTCGGCGATGACGGGGGCGGTCAAGGAATGACGTGAAGGATCGGAGCTCGCTCTGTTCGCGTCCACTGGGATCCGTAGGGGCCCCTTCGTTGCCCTTGGGACTGGCCGCCCCGGTCCGGCCCAGCGCCGGCCTGCCATGCGCATAGGTTTCATCGGCCTGGGCGCGATGGGCGCGCCAATGGCGGCCAAGCTGGTCGCTGCCGGACACGACGTGCGCGGGTTCGACATGCGACCGGCGGCAATCGAGGCGTTGGCGGCGCACGGCGGCAAGCCTGCGACTTCGGCGCGTGATGCTGCGAGTGGCGCCGACCTGCTGTGGCTGATGGTCGTCAATGGCGAGCAAGCCGAAGGTGTGCTTTTCGGTGAGGCGGCTGCCGCCGCAGCGATGCCAAAGGGCGCCGTCGTCGTCGCTGCATGCACCCAGGCGCCGGCACAGGCCCAGGCGCTGGCCGCGCGCGTGGCCGCTGCCGGCCTGGTGATGCTCGACGCGCCGGTGTCGGGCGGCGTGGCCGGCGCGCAAGCCGCCGCGCTGACCATCATGTGCTCGGGCCCCGACGCCGCGGTCGCCACCGCGCGCCCAGCGTTCGAGGCGGTGGCCAAGCGCATCTTCCATGTCGGCACCGAAGCCGGCCTGGGCTCGACCGCAAAGATGATCAACCAGCTGCTCTGCGGTGTGCACATCGCGGCGGCTGCCGAAGCGATGCATGTCGCCGAGCGCGCGGGGGTACCGTTGGCGACGATGCACGAGATCATTTCGGTGTCGGCCGGCAACAGCTGGATGTGGGGCGACCGCGGGCCGCGCATGATGCAGGACGATCCGCCCGTCACCAGCGCGGTCGATATCTTCGTCAAGGACCTCGGCATCGTCCTCGACCAGGGCACCCTTGCGCGCCAGGGCCTGCCGCTGGCGTCGGCGGCGATGCAGATGTTCCTGGCCGCTTCGGGCCTGGGCCACGGCGCGGCCGACGACAGCCAGGTCATCCGCGCCTACCGCGCATTGAACGGGCCA
>JANMSS010000302.1:0-11352 GCA_031389585.1 Burkholderiales bacterium
ACGCGTGGCGCGGCTTCGGCGCTCGGTCTTGAGCACGAGATCGGGTCCTTCGACGTCGGGTGCGTTGCGGACTTGACGCTCTGGCAGTACGCGGTGGGGCCGGTGGCGACGGTGCGTGATGCCGCGGCGGCTTCGTTGCACGACCGCGTGTTTGCGTTGATGACACTGGGCGATGAGCGCAACCTGGTGTCGACGTATGTGGCGGGGCGGTGTTTGTATGCCGCGTGACGTCATCCCATACAGCCTCAAGAAGAACATGACGAGGAGCGACTCCCAATGACCGCACCCAGACTTGAACTGACCGGCATCAGCAAGCAATACCCTGCCGTCAAAGCCAACGACAACATCAGCCTCAGCGTCCAGCCCGGCGAAATCCACGCCCTGCTCGGCGAAAACGGCGCCGGCAAATCGACTTTGATGAAGATCGTCTTCGGCGCGGTGCAGCCCGACGAGGGCCAGATCCAGGTCGATGGCAAGGTGGTGCGCATCAAGAACCCGCATGACGCCAAGGCGCATGGCATCGCGATGGTGTTCCAGCACTTCAGCCTGTTCGACACGCTGACTGCGGCCGAGAACGTCTGGCTCGGCCTGGACACCGGCGAGACGCTGGCCGAGGTGACCGAGCGCATGAACAAGAAGGCCGGCGATTACGGCCTGCAGGTCGATGCCTCGCGGCCGGTGCACAGCCTGTCGGTCGGCGAGTGCCAGCGCGTCGAGATCGTGCGTGCGCTCTTGTCCGAGCCCAAAATGCTGATCCTCGACGAGCCGACGTCGGTGCTGACGCCGATGGCGGTGCAGAGCCTGTTCAACACCCTGCGTCAGCTGGCGCAGGAAGGCTGCTCGATCCTGTACATCAGCCACAAGCTCGACGAGATCCGCGAACTCTGCCATCACTGCACCGTGCTGCGCGGCGGGCGCGTCACCGGTGCCGTCGATCCACGCGAAGAAACCAACGCTTCGCTGTCCAAATTGATGATCGGCGCCGAGCCGCCGACGCTCGTGCACCGCGAAGTGACCTTAGGCGACGTCGCCCTCGAACTCAAAGACCTCTCGCTCGCGCCCGACAGCGCCTATGGCGTGCCGCTGACCAGGATTTCGCTGCAGTTGCGGGCCGGCGAAGTGCTCGGCGTTGCCGGCGTCTCGGGCAATGGCCAGCAGGAATTGCTCGCCGCCCTTTCGGGCGAAGACTGCCGTGCCAGCCCCGGCAGCATCACGCTGTTCGGCAACGACATCGCCCGCGCAGGCCCGACCCAGCGGCGCGCATTGGGGCTGCACTTCGTGCCTGAAGAGCGCCTGGGCCGCGGCGCGGTGCCGACCCAGTCGCTGGCGGCCAACACGCTGCTCACGCGGCGCGAGCCGCTGCGCGCCTTGGGCTGGATTGATGTGGCGGCCACGCGCGCGCTGGCTGCCAGCCTGATCGATCGCTTCAAGGTCAAGGCCGGCGGCCCTGACGCCGCGGCCAAGAGCCTGTCGGGCGGCAACCTGCAGAAATTCATCGTTGGCCGCGAAATCGACGCCAAGCCGAAGGTGCTGATCGTGGCCCAACCCACGTGGGGCGTCGATGTCGGCGCGTCGGCCCAGATCCGCGGCGAGCTGCTGGCCTTGCGCGACGCCGGCTGCGCGGTGCTGGTGGTCAGCGAAGAACTCGACGAACTGTTCGAGTTGTCGGACCGCATGGTCGTGATCGCACGCGGCAAGCTCTCACCCAGCGTACCGGCACGCGAGGCCACCATCGAGCGCATCGGCCAGTGGATGGCCGGGCTGTTCGATGCCGGCGACACCGCAGCACAAACCAAGGAGGTGGCCCATGTTCAAGCTTGAAACCCGCGCCGCGCCATCGAACGCGATGGCGCTGGCCTCGCCGCTGATCGCGCTGACGGTCACGGTGGCGGTCGGCATCCTGCTGTTCGTGCTGCTCGGCAAGGACCCGCTGCTGGGCCTGCGCATGTTCTTCGTCGAGCCGATCAAGAGCGGCTACGCCTGGAGCGAGATTGCGGTCAAGGCGGTGCCCTTGGTGCTGATCGCGCTCGGCCTGGCGCTGTGCTTTCGCGCCAACGTCTGGAACATCGGCGCCGAGGGCCAGTACATCCTGGGCGCGATCTTTGCCGGCGGCATTGCGATGCAGGCCACGCCGGACTCGCCGCGCGCGATCGTGATCGTGATCCTGGTCGCCGGCATCGTCGGCGGCATGTGCTGGGCCGCGATCACTGCGCTCTTGCGTGATCGCTTCAACGCCAACGAAATCCTGGTCAGCCTGATGCTGGTGTACGTGGCCGAGATGGTGCTGTCGTACCTGGTCTACGGGCCCTGGAAAGACCCGCAGGGCTACAACTTTCCACAGACCGTGACCTTCGCCAAGGCGACCCAGGTGCCACGCCTCTTCGACGGCCTGCGCGTGAACGTCGGCGTGATCGTCGCCCTGGTGGCGGTGGTGGGCATGACGATCTTCCTCTTCCGACTGTTCCGTGGCATGCAGGCGCAGGTTGGCGGCCTGGCACCGATGGCCGCGCGCTACGGCGGTTTCAGCTCGCGCGCTTCGCTGTGGACCGCCCTGCTGGCCTCGGGCGGTCTGGCCGGCCTGGCCGGCGGGCTCGAAGCCAGCGGGCCGCTGGGCCAGCTCACGCCGTATGTGCCGGTGGGCTACGGCTTCGCCGCCATCATCGTCGCCTTTGTCGGCCGCCTGCATCCGGTGGGCATCGTCTTTTCGGCGGTGTTGATGAGCATGTTCTACATCGGCGGTGAGTTGGCGCAGTCACGAATGCAACTGCCCAAGTCGATCACCGGTGTGTTCCAGGGCCTGCTGCTGTTTTCGCTGCTGGCCAGCGACACGCTGATCCATTACCGCTTGCGCTGGGTTGCAGCGCGCCCTCCCTTCGATACCTCAGGACGATCGGAATCCCAGGGAGATCGGGTCAAGGGGGCCGCCGCATGAACGAATTCGCACTCCTGATTGCGGCCACGCTCAACGCCGGCACGGTCCTGGCCATTGCGGCGTTGGGCCTGCTGATCAACGAGCGCGCCGGCATCGTCAACCTCGGCTCCGAAGGCATGTTGCTGGTGGCCGCGGTGGCTGGCTTTGCGGTGGCGGTGCACAGCGGCAGCGACACGCTGGCGTTCGGCGCAGGCGCGTTGGCCGGCGCGGCAATGGCCGCGGTGTTCGGCGTGCTCGTGATCTGGCTCAACACCAACCAGTACGCCACCGGCCTGGCGCTGTCACTGTTCGGCGTCGGCTTCTCGGCCTTCGTCGGCCAGCCGTACACGCGCGAGCGGCTCAGCGAGCGCGCCAGTTTCGATATTCCGGTGTTGTCGGAGATTCCGTTCATCGGCCCGGCGTTGTTCAAGCAGCACCCGATGGTCTGGATCGCCATTGGCCTGACGATTGCGCTGACCTGGTGGCTGAACAAGAGCCGCAGCGGCCTGATCCTGCGCGCGGTGGGTGAATCGCCCGAGTCGGCGCACGCGCTGGGCTACCCGGTGCGGCGCATCCGCATGGCTGCCGTGATGGCCGGCGGTGCGCTGTGCGGCGTCGCCGGGGCCTACATTTCGGTCGTCTACACGCCGCTGTGGGTCGAGGGCATGGTGGCCGGCAAGGGCTGGATCGCGCTGGCCCTGACCACGTTTGCGACCTGGCGCCCGGCGCGTGTGCTGCTCGGTGCCTACCTGTTCGGCGGCGTGACCATGCTGCAGTTCCACCTGCAGGGCCAGGGCGTGGACATCCCCAGCCAGTTCCTGGTCATGCTGCCTTACCTGGCCACCATCCTGGTGCTGGTGCTGATCTCGAGGAACGCCGCCTGGATCAAGGCCAACATGCCGGCGTCGCTGGGCAAGCCGTTTTCGCCGGGGGGATGAGGGGCCGCCGGTGGCGTCGCCTGGCGAAGGGCCCAACGCCGGGTGACTGCGCAGGATGTGTTGCATGGCGTCTCGTCCATCGGGTTTGGGAGTACATCCGCTCGAAGGCGCCAACTGCTAGACTGAATTTGCATGCTGGCGGATTCACAGGATGCGGCGTGCAAAACAAGAACTTGTTTCTCACACAGAGGGCAACATGCACATCAAGAACCTGACCGCGGCATTGGGCGTTGCCCTGCTGCTGGCGACTGCAGGCGCTGCGGCGCAGACCGCCGAGGTCTCGGCAAAGCGGCTCGACGAAATCTACGCGATGACGCCCGAGCGAATGGCGGACACCAGCAAGTGGATCCGCACCCGGTACGACCAGATGATGGCGCACGTCAATTCGATCAAGGACGCGAAGATCCGCGCCCTCGTGGTCGACATGGTCACCAACCCGCGCTCGACGGTGTTCAACGTGACGGCGGAGAAGGACGCTTTCCGCTTCTCGCCGGCAGCCGGTGGCCCGGGCCACCATTTCTATCCCGGCGGCCTGGCGGTGCATGCGCTCGAGAACATCGAAGTCTCGTTCGGTTGGGCGGATGCGATCGCCAAAGTGCACGGCGTCGAAGGCACCAATCGCGACATCATCATTGCAGCCCTGGTGCTGCACGACTGGGCCAAGGTCTGGTACGTCTGGGACCCAGTAACAGGCACTATCAAGCGTCCCGACTGGTTCCCGGCCTACTGGGGTGGTGAGCAGGGCATCGCAAAATGGAAGTGGATGGGCGGCCACGGCGCCATCGTCTACGCCGAGATGATGAAGCGCGGCGCGCCCACAGATCTCGTGATCGCGACTGCCGCAGCGCACTTTGATGCATTCTGGGAAGTTGACAAGGCGGATGGCAAGGAAGGCCTGAATGCGGCGCTGGCGGAGGCGGCCAAGCTCGCAGGAGTGCCAGCGCCGAAAGTCGATCCGGCCAAGCGAATGGCCGAGTGGTGGATGATCGTCTACTCGGACGGATCCTGGTCGTACTCGCATTACATCGCCGGCCAGTTCGCCCACAACTGGGCGCGCGATGTCGCCAAGGATCTCGGCCTTGATCCGAAGTCGCCGCAGGCCAGCAAGATCGCCTACTTTGCCCTGTCGCGGCTGTCTGACTTCAAGCTGTACAGCATGTACCAGGCCGCCGGCTATGACGCGTCGGTGCCGAAGAAGGCGATTCTTGCGGTGCTGAAGGATTCCGCGGCCCTCGAAGTGCCGGCCCGCTGAGCGCTGAGGGGAGATCGGGCCTGTTGCGATCGTGACCGGCTCGGTCTTTGAACTGCGGCGTGCGATTGCCCTGGTGGTGCTGGCCGCAACGGCTGCGTTCGCGCAGCCAGCCGATGCAGCGCCGTTTGCCATCGCGATCAAGGATCGGCACTGTGCCGCGCGAGCAGCGCGTGCTCAGAGTGCTGCATGAATCGCAGGTGCGCATCGAATGGTCGAGCGACCGCGTCATGACCGTTCACCTCGAGGGCTACGACATCTCGCTCACCGTACGCCCCGGCGTGTCCACCGTCATGGAGTTCAAGGCCTTCGCCAGCGGACGCTTCTCCGTGCACGCGCACGAAGGGCAGGCACGCGGCGGATCGTCGACGCACGCCCATGGGCGCAGCGCGCTGCTGCGGCTCGAGGTGCATCCGCAGTGAAGTGGGACAGCACGGCGGCGCGACGTGCGCTGCGCTGTGCATTGTTGGCGGCTGCGACGTTCGCAGGCACCGGCAACGCGTTGGCCCATGCCTTCGGCGCGCGTTACGAGCTGCCGGTCCCGGTCTGGTTGTTCGTCGTCGGCGGCGCTCTCACCGTGACCCTGACCTTCGTCGTGCTGGCGGTGTTTGTGCGTGGCGGCGCCGAGCGGTACGCCCGCGCTTGCTGGAAGCTGCAAGGCACTGCGCCCGGCAGGCTGATGGGCGCACCGGCCTTGACCGCAACGCTCAAGCTGTTGGGCGTGGCCGGACTCGCGCTTGTCGTCGTTGCGGGCCTGTTCGGCGCGACCGATCCGAATCGCAACATCGCCCCGACGCTGGTGTGGATCGTGTGGTGGGTCGGCTTTTCCTATCTCGCCATGCTGGTCGGCAACGTCTGGCCCGTCGTCAACCCATGGCGAACCCTGTTTGAGCTGTTCTCGGCATGGCGCGGCCGCGCACCAGAAACAACACCGTGGCCGCCAAGCGCCGGGTCGTGGCCGGCGCTCGGGCTCCTGCTCGCGTTTGGCTGGGTGGAACTCGTTTTTCCGTTCAGGGCAACGCCGGTCGTGCTGGCGGCAATGGTGATGGCCTACTCGGTGCTCACCTGGGCGGGAATGGCGCGCTATGGGCCCGATGCCTGGCTGGACAACGCAGATCCCTTCCATCGCGTGTTCGAGCTGTTCTCGCGCTTCGCACCCGTTGCAGCCACACCGCGCGACGGACTGGTGTTGCGCCCGCATGCCGCGGGCCTGCTGTGGCGTGACGCCAGGCGCTCATCGACCGCCGAAGTTGCCTTCGTGATGGCCATGCTGGCGATCGTGCTGTTCGACGCGCTGCAAGGCAGCAAGCATTGGGCCGCGCTCGAAGACATGGTTCATGCGCTCGACCCGAAGCTCGGCGACGCCGGGTGGGTCGCCCTTCACACCGCCGGCCTGCTGGCGACGTGGCTGTTGTTCCTGGCGCTCTACCTTGGCGCGTGCGCGATTGCACGGGCTGGCGCCGACGGATCCCTGTCGACGCTGGCCTGCGCTCGAGCCTTCGCGCCCACACTGATTCCGATCGCCGTCGGCTACCACTTCGCGCACACCTTCACCTACCTCCTGGTGCAGGGCCAGACCCTGCAGTTCCTGGTGTCGGATCCGTTGGGCATCGGCTGGAATCTGTGGGGCACACGCGATGCGCAGATCGATATCGCAATCATCGGCACCAAGACGGCTTGGTACCTTGCGCTGAGCGCGATCGTTGCCGGCCATGCCATCTCGGTGGTCCTGGCCCATGTGACGGCCGAGCGCCTGCTCGGAACACGCGCACAGGTCTTTCGCGTCCTGCTGCCGATGACGATGCTGATGGTGATCTACACCATCGTCAGCCTGATTATCCTGGCCGATCCCCTGGTCCGCTACTCCGGCCCGCAAGAAACAATCATCTAGGCTTCAAACCCAGGTGGCACGCGGTCGAACCAGGGCCGGGCCTGCTCCAGCTGCCCGGCCAGGCGCAACAGCGCAGCCACGATCGTCGTGATGGTGCTGATTTCGCGCAACGCGGCCTGGATCAAGGCCAACATGCCGGCGTCGCTGGGCAAGCCGTTTTCGCCGGGGGGTTGAGCGCAGCCAACGGACGGAAGTCGCGTCTGTCGCGTCTGTCGCCTCCCGTGGGCCGACCGGCGTGATCAAGCGCGAATCGGCGCCGCGCAAAGCCATCCCCGACAACCCCCGGGCGCCCCTGAGCCAGGCGACCCCTCGTTCAGGGGCCTCGTGTGGGCGTGAACTCTTCCTCACAATCGGTCGACCGGTGCCGTGCCGGTGGCAGTCCGATCGGGGGAATTGATTGTTCAGCAGTGCCTGGGTCCGGTTCGGCTTGTTGCTGGTCGCTGCGGGCTTCATTGCGGCCGCGACCACGCCGGCCATCAGCCGCGAACCGCGCGCCTATGGGCAACGGCTCGTCGCCCAGTACCATTTGCCGCCGGAATCGATCGCGCGTTATGCGGCGATGGCGGCAGGGGCGGCCGCCAATGCATCGCCTCGCGATAACTCGATGTTTGCCGACCGGTCGCCGTGGGTCGGCCCCAAGCAGCGCGCGCGAGCGAGCGCGAGCCAGAACCCCTACACCCTGGTGTTCACGGTCAGCGGAGTGGCCAAGGCCGCAGGCGAGGTCTACGCCCAGTGGCAGGCAGGCTGGGAGATTCACGAGTCACCGGTCGCCAGCCGCGAGTTGTTGATGGCCGTACCGCGCGTCGCGCGCACAGGGCTGGCCGCCGGTCAGGCGCTAAGCCTGACCGCCAGCACCACCCGCGTGAGCTTCCGCGGCGAGCGCGAAGTCGCACCGATGCTCGGCCTGGTGCAGGCGCGCAACCTGGACATCAACGATGTGCAGGTTCAGGTGTGGTCTGGCGCCGCGCCGCAGGCATGGCCCGTGCTGCCGTGGTCGCCGACGCCGCTGTTGGCTCTGGGCATGACATGCCTGCTGGTCGGATCGGGCCTCAGGTACTGGCAGCCCGTGGTGCGTGTGCCGGGCATGCAGCCGGCGCGCAGTCTCGTGCTGCCGCGCCTGGCGCCCGTCCGCCCGGTCGCCGCCGTCTGCGTCGAACCCTCGGCCCCGCGCGAGGCTCCGATTGCGGCCGCGCCGAGCCAGGCGGCGCGGGTCGTCGCTGCACTGCATCACGTGCTCACGGTCGGCCTGACGGTCCACACCGTGCTGGACGAGTCGCGCAGGCGACCACGGCGAGCAGTCCCCTGAGAGCATCCCAACCCCGTGGCCGGGGCAGGTGTCCGCGGAGAAACGATTTCCGTTCGCCCTGAGGTATCGAAGGGCTACGGCGGTGCGCGCGGGCTTCCTTCCTTCCTTCCTTCGACAAGCTCAGGACGATCGGGAACTCAAGCTCAGGACGGTCGGAAATACAGGCTCGGCCCGAACGGTCTTGTTTCTCTTGAGGGACACGGCCGCGGCGCGCTGCGCTCGGTCCTTGCTGGGCGCGCCATCAGTACCCCGGTGGCACCCGATCGAACCAGGGCCGGGCCTGCTCCAACTGCCCGGCCAGGCGGAACAACTTCGCCTCGCCACCCAGGCGCGCCACGAACTGCATGCCGATCGGCAGGCCGGCGGCGTTCCAGTGCAAGGGCACCGACATCGCCGGCTGCCCGGTGGCGTTGAACAGCGGCGTGTACGGCATGTAGTCGAAGGTCTTGGCCGCCAGTTGCCTGGCCACACCCAGGGCCTTGAGCAACCAGCCGGCATTGGCGGCGTTGACGATGTGCATGAGCCGCGTCTCGCCGCTGGTCGGTTGCAATGAACCGATGAGTGCCGGGGCGGTGGCCAGCGTCGGCGTCAACAACACATCGTATTGCTCGAAGAACGGCGCCGTACGGCGCGCGGCCAACTGCAAGGTGCGCGAGGCGCTCACAAAGTCCGCCGCACTCGTCGCGCGCCCGAGCAGGCCCAGGCTGTAGGTGGCCGGCTCGAAGTCGCGGGCCTGCGGCCGCCGCCCTGCCAAGTGCGCGGCGGTTTCGATGTCGGCGCGCAGTTCGGCAGCAATGATGGTCAGGAACGCCAGCGCGCAGGCCTCGCCAGCGACCGGCGGTGTCGCCTCCTCGACCCGGTGGCCCAGCGATTCGAGCAACCGGGCGGTGACCTCCAGCCCTTCGACGCAATCGGCGTCGACGTTGCGCCCGAACAGCGGCTGGCGCGTGTAGGCAATGCGCAGCACCCCGGGATCGGTGCGCACTTCGTCCAAAAACGCGCGCGCCTGCGCCGGGGCCGCATAGGGCGCGCCGGGGTCGGCGCCGGCGGTCGCGTCGAGCATTGCCGCACTGTCGCGCACCGAACGGCTGATCACATGCTCGATGGCGAAGCCGCGCCAGAGCTCGCCGAACTCCGGCCCGGTCGGCGTCGTGCCACGACTGGGCTTGAGACCGAACAGGCCGCAACAGGATGCGGGAATGCGGATCGAGCCACCGCCATCGCCCCCGCTGGCCACCGGCACCAGGCGCGCCGCCACCGCCGCCGCCGAGCCGCCGCTCGAACCGCCGGGCGAATGCGCCAGCGACCAAGGGTTGCGCGTGGGCCCATACAACGCGGGCTCGGTGTACGGCGTCAGGCCGAACTCCGGCGTGTTGGTGCGCCCCGCAATGACCAGGCCGGCCGCGCGGTAGCGCCGCACCATTTCACTGTCACGCGGCATCGGCATCGCCGCCAGCAGGCGGTTGCCGCAGCCGGTCGGCTCGCCCGCGATCGTGGCCAACAAGTCCTTGAGCAGAAAGGGCACGCCGGCGAACGGCGCGTCGAGGTTGACCTGCCCTGCTTCGACGCGTGCCTGCTCGTAGCGCGTTCGCACCACGGCGTTGAGCGCCGGGTTGTGGGCTTCGATGCGCGCGATCGCGGCGTCGAGCAACTCGATCGGGCTCAGCTCGCGGCGCTTGACCAGGCCGGCCAGGCCCAGGCCGTCGTAACGCGTGTACTCATCCAAGCGGATCATCAATGCTCCCGGGCCTGACGCGGTGACGCATTGTCGAGGTCGTGACGCGGACCCGAGAGCGCCACGTGGTCAGAACTCGGCGGAGTCGAATCGCTCGCCTGTGATGCCGTCGCTATTGCCGCGCCGCAACGCCGCGCTCGGACAGGATTCGCCGCACCAATGGCACCAGTTCCTCGATCAGGTTTTGTTTTTGCAGGAGGTGGCACACGCCCGCCGCTCCAGCGCCGCGGCGCAATTCGTCGGACACATAGCCCGAGGCAATCACCACGGGCAGATCCGGACGCAGCCGCGCCACTTCCGCGGCCAGTTCCAGCCCCGAAGATCCGGGCATGTTGAAGTCGGTCACGACGAGGTCAAACGCAGCCGGCGTGGCCTGCAGCGCTTTCAGCGCATCGCTCGCAGTCGCCATCGCAGTGACGCGCAAGCCGGCGCGCTGGAGTAGGCGCTCCACGACCAGACGCACGACCTCATCGTCGTCGACATACAGGACATGCTCGCCATGGCTTTGTCCTGGCTCGGTCGCTGCGCCGACGACGGCACCTGCGCCGACCGATCCTGCCGATTGCGGCTCGCAAACCGGGAAGTACAGGTCGATCGTCGTGCCCTGGCCAACCGCGCTGGAAACACTGATCCCGCCTTGCTGCGCCCTCACGATGCCGTGCACGACCGACATGCCTAGGCCGGTGCCGGCGCCGACGGCCTTGGTCGTGAAGAAGGGTTCGAAAATGCGCTTGCGCGTGGGCGCATCCATGCCGACGCCCGTGTCCTTTACCCAGAGATGGGCGTAACGCCCGGCAGGCAGTTCGCCGAGCGCGCGGGCCGCCCCGGTGTCCAGCGCCTGCTCGTCGAGCCCGACCTCGATGCGTCCGGCGTCGCGTGGCAGGGCATGCCAGGCGTTGGTGCACAGGTTCATCACCACCTGCTGCATCTGGGTGGCGTCGGTGTTCACATGAATTGGCGCCGCAGGCAAATCGACCTGCAGTTCGATCATCGCGGGCAGAGTTGAGCGCAACAGAGCCAGTGCTTCCCGAACGATCGGATTCAGCGGTTGGACCACCAGCGTCTGCGGCTGCCGGCGACTGAAAGCAAGAATCTGCTGCACCAGATCGCGCGCGCGCAGGCTGGCATTGTTGATCTGCTCCAGGCTTTGCTGCGCCCGATGTTGTGAGTCGATGTCCTCGCGCGCCAGCGCCAGGTTGCCCAGGATCGCGGCCAGAATGTTGTTGAAGTCATGCGCGATGCCCCCGGCCAGCGTGCCGATCGACTCCATCTTCTGCGATTCGCGCAGCTGCGATTCGAGCTCGTGCTGCGCGGCCGCCGCC
>JANMSS010000314.1:0-1576 GCA_031389585.1 Burkholderiales bacterium
ATCGACATCGTCAATCCGGCGCAGTACTTCGGCGCCGGCTGGCTCGAGCCGCTCGATGCCTACATCGGCAAGCCGGCCGATGTGCTGAAGCCCTACCTGCCGGTGTACTCGACCTCCAACGTCGTCGACGGCAAGCTGGCCGCGATGCCGGCCTTCGCCGATGCGATGTTCATGTACTACCGCAAGGACCTGCTGGACAAGCATGGCGTGACTGAGCCCAAGACCTGGGATGAACTGTCCGCTGCCGCCAGCAAGATCCAGAAGGCCGAAGGCAACCCGAATCTGCAGGGGCTGTCGATCCAGGGCGCGCCGATCGAGGGCGCGGTCTGCACCTTCCTGCTGCCCTACTGGGGTCAGGGCAAGGACTTCAACGACGCCGCGGGCAAGATGACGCTGGACAAGACCGCCGCCACCGCAGGCCTGAGTCAGTGGCTGAAGATGGTCGATGCCGGCGTGATCAAGAAGAACGTCGCCGAGGTCCGCACCCCCGACACCGTCAACGAGTTCAAGGCCGGCCAGGTGGTGTTTGCGATCAACTGGGGCTTCGCCTGGGACCGCTTCAAGGACGACAAGGATTCCACCGTGCAGGGCAAGGTGGGCGTGATGCCGCTTCCGGCGATGGCTGGCGGCAAGAGCGCCACCTGCGTCGGCGGCTGGCAATGGGCGGTGAGCGCGTTCAGCAAGAACAAGGCTGCCGCCGCCGGTCTGGTGAAGTTCATGTCCAACCCGGAGTCGAGCAAGTTCCTCGCCGTTGAGGGCTCGCTGTTGGCGACGTACCAGGGCGTCTACACCGACGCCGACGTGGTCAAGGCCGTGCCCTGGTTCAAGGACGCGGCCAACGTGGTCATCGCCGGCAAGAGCCGCCCGCTAAGCAAGGACTACGGCCAGGTCAGCGACGTCATCCGCACGACCACCAGCGCGGTGCTGGCGCGCACCAAGACACCGGCCGAGGGTGTGAACGAGATCGAGTCGCGCCTGGCCCGCGTGATGCGGTAGAGGAGCGACCGTGGCCGGCATGAGCCCCTTCGAGCGCCTGCGTGACCCGAGCGAGAAAACGCTCGGGATCATGCTGCTCGCGCCGGCTTTCCTGTTGTTGGCGCTGATCGTCATCTACCCGATCGGCAAGCTGATCTGGAACAGCTTCTACGACCTGCGCCTGTCGGGCGGCAGCGGCATCAGGTTCGTCGGCTTCGAGAACTACGCGCTGGTCTTCAAGGACGCCGACTTCTGGAACGCGACCCAGAACACGGTGCTGATCACCTTGATCACGGTGCCCGGCGCGCTGGTCGTGGGCTTGGGCCTGGCCATGCTGGCCAACCTGCCCTTCAAGCGCAAGTGGCCGGTGCGGCTGGCCCTGCTCCTGCCCTGGGCGCTGCCGTTGGCCTTCGCCGGCCTGATCTTTGCCTGGTTCTTTCACACCGAGTACGGCGTCGTCAATGATGTGGTGCGCCGCACGAGTGGCGCGCTGGGCGCGCCGCACGAGCCGACGATGTGGTTGCTGAGGCCGAACTGGGCCTTCACCGCGATCTGCGTGACGATCATCTGGAAGACCAGTTCGTTCATGGCGCTGATCCTG
>JANMSS010000373.1:0-6910 GCA_031389585.1 Burkholderiales bacterium
TGGGTTCCGGCCCGTTTCGCGGCGTGCCCTTCCTGATGAAAGACGTGTTCGGCCACGAGGCCGGGCGCAAGATCGAGTTCGGCAGCCGCCTGTGCCGCGGCATGCTGGCCGAGCAGGACACGGCCTACTGCCGCCTGGTCAAGGCGGCGGGCGTCAATGTGATCGGCCGCTCGGCCGCGCCCGAGTACTCGATGGCCGGGACCACAGAGGGCGCGCTCTACGGCAACACCTCGACGCCCTGGCGCAAGGGCTACAGCGCCGGCGGCTCGACCGGCGGCGGCATGGCCGCGGTGGTGGCCGGCATGGTGCCGATCGCGCATGGCTCGGACATCGCCGGGTCGATCCGCATGCCGGCCAGCTTCTGCGGCGGCGTCGGGCTCAAGCCCTCGCGCGGCCGGGTCTCGTTTGCGCCGATGCTCGACGAAAACGGCTTCGGCCTGGGGCAGAACTTCGTCCAGACCAAGACCGTTCGCGATGCCGCCGCGATGCTCGACTGCCTGGCAATTCCGCAGCCCGGCGATCCCTTTCTCATCCCAAGGCCAGCGCAGTCCTATGCCGAGCTGATTCGTGCGCCCGCACGGCCGCTGCGCATCGGCTTCACGACCCACGCGCTGATGGGGTTCGCGGTCGATCCCCAGGTGGCCGACGCAGTGCGGCGCACCGCCAAGGCGCTCGCCGACATGGGCCACCATGTCGAAGAAGATGACCCGCAGTTCGACGGTCTGACGGCGCTGCGCCAGATGATGGACATCTGGTTCTTCGGCTTCGATCTGCGCCTGGCGGGTTACTCCAAGCGCAGCGGCGTGGCGATCGGACCCGACACGCTGGAGCCGGTAGTCTTCAAGGTGTACGAATATGCGCGGCAGATGAAGCCCGCGCAGTTCATGGGGGCGGTGAGTGCGCTCAACACCGCCCGCCGCCAACTCGGCGCTTACTTCACGCACCATGACATCTGGCTGTCGCCCACCACGCCCCAGGTGGCCGAGCCCTGGGGCCGCTACCACCTCGGGCACGAGAACGTCAGCGTCGACGAACTGCCGCAGAAGGTGCTGGGCCCCGTGTGCCAGTACACGCTGCCGCACAACATCATGGGCACGCCGGCGATCTCACTGCCATTGGCAATGCACGCCTCAGGCTTGCCGATCGGCGTTCAGTTGGCAGGCGGTCCGGCCAACGAGCACTTGCTGTTGCAGTTGGCGGCGGCTTTGGGGGTCGCAATGCCCTGGGCCGGGCGCGTGCCACCGTTGCATGTGACGAACGCGGCCTGACGGTCCAAACTTGCTGCGCGCAGCCTGGCCGTGGCAGGATGCGAGGCAATCATCTTCATCGCACTGAGAGGAACCACTATGTCGAGCGTTGGATATCACGAACCCATTTCAGAGCTGTCAGACCAAACGCGAGACATGCACCGCGCGATCGTTTCGCTGATGGAGGAGCTCGAGGCCGTCGATTGGTACAACCAGCGGGCCGACGCCTGCAAGGACCCGGAACTGAAGGCCGTGCTCGAACACAACCGCGACGAGGAGAAGGAGCACGCCTCGATGGTGCTGGAGTGGATCCGCCGCAAAGACCCGAGTTTCTCCAAGGAGCTGAAGGACTACCTCTTCACGACCAAGCCCTTGGCGCACCCGTAGCAGGTGCCCCTGCCTTCGCCCCATCGAGCGTCCGCCTTCGTGGCGTTGGAGATCCTTTGCTGACTTCGTTCTTGGCCAACACACGGGTGCTTGCCGGCGCCCTGGTGCTCGTCGCTGCAATGCCTCCCACGCGGCGATTGATCGCGCGACTGCCGAAGGGCCGCGTGCGCGGTCGTTGGTATGTGATGCTGGCGTTCGTGCTGCTGTTTCTGCTCGGCTACCTGGGCTACGCGTTGGCTTTTTGGAACAGGCACGAACGGCCGATCGATTTGCTCGTTCCGGTCATTTTCTTGTTGGGTGCGTGCTTCGTGGCGCTCAACGCGGTCCTGTCGCTGCAGACCGTCGAGGCCCTGTTGCGGCTGAGCCTGCTTGAAAAGGAGAACATCGCCGACCCGTTGACCGGCGTCTACAACCGCCGCTACCTGGATCGCCGTTTAAATGAAGAGGTGTCAAGGGCACGCCGGCATGGCTTGCCACTGACCGTGCTGATGCTCGATATCGACCATTTCAAGCGGATCAACGACGACCACGGCCACCAGGCCGGCGATCAGGTGCTGGCCCAGTTTGCGGACTTGACCAAGCGACAGCTGCGCGAGCCGGACCTCGTGGCGCGCTATGGCGGCGAGGAGTTCCTGGTGATCGCGCCGCAGACTACGCGACACGACGCGCTCAATCTGGCAGAACGCTTGCGCGCAAGGATCGAGTCGAACACCTTCACTGTGACGAACATGGCAGCGCAAGGCGAAAGACTCGAGATTCGCGTGACATGCAGCATCGGCGTGGCAGGCCTGAGCGACGAGATCGTCCGCGCGGACATGCTCGTTCACTGCGCCGACAAGAACATGTACCACGCCAAGCATGCCGGGCGAAATCGAGTCAATGCCGACGAACCTGCGGGGGCATTGCCATGATCTGGGACGCGCGGTGTATCACCCAAGCGCCACACGCATGGATCGCGCGCCGACACGCTTGAGTGCCCTGCTCAGCGGCGCCGCTCTGGGCATTGGCATGCCCCTGTTTCAGGCTTGGCAGTCGACGCTGATCCTGTCCGACGCAGCGCGGCGGCTCGCATTTGCCACCGCCCTTGCCTTGTTGTTCTTCGCGCCGGTGATGTGGTTCGTCGTGGGTATTCAGCACCTACGGTACGGCCGCAGCGATCCCGGTGGTGCGCAGTTCCGGGCCTCGCGGATTCAGGTTGGCGTGCGTTTTCTATGGTGGATGGCAGGCGCCGGAATTGCCTTCGGCCTGCTGACGATGTGGCGCAACTGGTGAGCGTTTTCTCAGACCGCCGTCCGCCGTACCGGCCGGGGCCCCGCATGACGCTCATGTTGAATCACAGCCGCGGGGGCACGCAATGATCAAGACAGTTGGCGCTACCGAAATCAAGCCCAAGCATCGTGCTTCGTGCCATTGCGGCGCCGTGCCGACGCGTGATGGGGTCCACCACCCTGCCGACCGCAAGGCCTGAGCCGCCGACGTACGATGGCGCCGGCGCCCGAACACACCTGAATCGCCATGTGCCGCAACATCAAGACCTTGTTCAATTTCGAGCCACCCGCCACTGAGCTGGAAATCCGCGACGCCTCTTTGCAGTTCGTCAGGAAGCTCAGTGGCTTCAACGCGCCATCCAAGGTCAACGAAGCGGCATTCGAGCACGCGATTGATGAAGTCACCGCCTCGGCCAGAGGATTGATTCGATCCCTCGTCACGAACACAGAACCGCGCAATCGGGAAGTCGAAGCGGCGCACCGTAGTCGGCTAGGCCCTCTCTCACCCAGGACAATTGCACCATGACCACCCAAGGCTTCGTTGTTTCGCACGCCCAAGGCGCCGAGTTCGAGCGCGGCCTGCGCTCGTTCTACGAGTACCGCGATCTCGGCATCAAGCAGGCCACCGACGGCCGGGTCGACGCGCATGTGATCCGAGCCGCGGCCGGAACAGAATTCTCCAGCCAGCCGCACCTGCACAAGACGAGCTTCCAGCTGGTCTACATCCTCAAGGGCTGGATCGAATTCGAATACGAGGGCCAGGGCAAGGTGCGCCTGGAGGCCGGCTCCTGCGTGCACCAGCCGCCGGAGATCCGGCATCGCGAGCTGGGCCACAGCGACGACATCGAGATGCTCGAGATCGTGCTGCCGGCCGGCTTCCAGACCGAAGAAGTCGGGTCGGTAGAAACCTAGCGGCACGGGAGTTCTGCATGCCATCGAAAGACCATTGGGAGCGCGTCTACTCGACCAAGCCGACCGACGCCGTCAGCTGGTTCCAGGCGCACGCCGAGCACTCGGTGCGCCTGATCCGCGGCACCGGCGTGGCGCGCTCGGCGGCGCTCATCGACGTCGGTGGCGGCGCCTCGACGCTGGTCGACGATCTGCTGGCCGACGGCTATGGCGCAATCACGGTGCTGGATCTGTCGGCGGCCGCCCTGGCCGCAGCCAAGACGCGACTGGGTGCAGCTGCGCAGAAGGTCACCTGGCTGGAGGGCGACATCACGAAAATCGCGCTGCCACCGCACGCCTTCGATGTGTGGCACGACCGCGCGGTCTTTCACTTCCTGACCGACAAGGGCGACCGCCAGGCCTATGTCGAGGCGGTACTGCATGCCGTCAAGCCCGGCGGTCATGTGATCGTCGCCACCTTTGCCGAAGATGGCCCCCTGCAGTGCAGTGGCTTGCCGGTCATGCGTTATGGCCCCACCGAGCTGCATGCCGAGTTCGGCGCGCCGTTTGCCTTGGTCCAGCATGAACGCGAAGCGCACCGCACGCCGTTCGGCACACTGCAATCGTTTGTCTACTGCTACTGCCGCAAGCTCACTTCATAAACCCAAGGAGAACCCAATGACCGTCACCTCCTTGCTGCCCCGCCAAGCCGTTCCCGCCCTCGATGTGCCGCTGATCACGGGCGGGCGTTTCGTCCTGGGCGGCGCGCCCGGTGAGAAGTTTGACCTGCGGGTGTTCTACCGCGGGCCGCACTGCCCGATCTGCACCCAGTATTTGCTCGAACTTGAGCGCCTCGCCGCCGACTATGCGTCGCGCGGCGAGTACACCGGCGCCGTCTGAAGCCTGGTGAGGCGATGAGCGCCGAGTTCGTACTCTGGCTCGGCGCCGGCATCTTCGTTATCGCGGTGCTGTACTCGTCGGTCGGCCACGCCGGCGCGTCGGGTTACATCGCGGTGATGTCGCTGCTGAGCCTGGCGCCCGAGGTCATCAAACCCACGGCGCTGGCGCTCAACATCCTGGTTGCCAGCATCACCAGCTGGCACTTCCTGCGCGCAGGGCATTTCGCCTGGCGCACCTTCTGGCCCTTTGCGCTGCTAGCCGTGCCGATGGCCTTCGTCGGCGGCCACCTGTCGCTGCCGACACAGGTCTTCAAGATGCTGGTCGGGCTGGTGCTGCTGGCGTCTGCGGCGCGCTTCATGATGGGTTCGCGTGACGACCCGGTGGTCGGCGAGCCGCCAGTGGCACCGGCGCTCGCGTCGGGCGCCGTCATCGGCCTGCTGTCGGGCTTGACCGGCACCGGCGGTGGCATCTTCCTCACGCCGCTGCTGCTGCAACTGCGCTGGGCGCAGGCCAAGCGCGCGGCCGCCGTGTCAGCGCTGTTCATCCTGCTCAATTCCTCAGCGGGACTGGCCGGCAATATCGCCAGCACGAAACATTGGCCCGGCTACATCCTGCCGCTGCTGGCGTGTGCCGCCGCGGGTGGTTTCATCGGCTCCTATCTCGGCAGCCGTCGCTTCGCGCCGGTCGTGATCAAACGCTTTCTGGCCGCCGTGCTTCTCATTGCCGGGTTGAAGCTGATCTTTACCTGAGCGAGCCGCCTGGCCTCGCCTGCGACGCTCGGGTTGACCCCGATCGTTGCGCCCCCCCGCGAGCCGCGTGTGGCAGTTAGCATCCAAGCGCGCTGTGCAGACACCGCACGCCAAACAACACGACCCATGAACCGTCTGGATTTCTGTCGCAACCTCGCCGCACAGGCCGGTCACCTCGCGCATGGCGCGTTCGGTTCGCCGTCGATCTCGCTCAAGGGCCGGCATGACGAAGTCACAGCGATGGACCGCGAGGTCGAGCGCTTCATCCGCGCGGCCATCGCGAAGGACTTTCCCGAGGACGCGGTACTCGGCGAGGAAGAGGGCGCCAGCGAGGGCCTGGCCCACGCCGAGCGGGTCTGGATCATCGATCCGATCGACGGCACTGCGAACTTTGCGCGATCGATTGCGCATTACTGCGTCTCGATCGGCTACGCCGAGCGCGGCGAGCTGAGCGTCGGTGCGATGCACGACCCGAGCCACGAACGGCTGTACTTTGCCGAGCGCGGCGGCGGCGCCTGGCTGGCCGAAGGCAGCGCGCCCGCGCGGCGCCTGGCGGTGAGCCCGGTGACCACGCTCGACGCCGCGACCGTCGAGTGCGGCTGGTCGTTGCGCCGCTCGCAGGCCGACTACCTGGCGATGGTCAAGCGCGTGCTCGACGCCGGCTGCGCCTTTCGCCGCGCCGGTTCGGGCGCGCTGGGCCTGGCCGATGTGGCCGCCGGCCGCACCGAGGGCTATTGCGAGCTGCACATCAATTCCTGGGACTGCGCTGCCGGCCTGCTGCTCGTGACCGAGGCGGGCGGGCGCGTCAATCCTTTCTTCGACGGCAACGGGCTGACCGAAGGCAACCCGATCCTGGCCACCAACCACGCCCTCGGCGACGCCATCGCCGGCGTCGTGGGCATTGCCCTGCAACACCCTTGAAGGAGATGACGATGAAGAACCTGTTGACCAAGTATTTGTCGACGCTGGTGCTGCTGGCCAGCGCCTTGCCGGCCGCTGCGCAGGGCGAGCTGGTGCTGTACTGCACGGTGCAGGAGGAGTGGTGCCGGCCGATGGTGGCGGCGTTCGAGAAAGCCACCGGCATCAAGGTGCTGATGACGCGCAAGAGTTCGGGCGAGTTCTATGCCCAGCTCAAGGCCGAAGCCGCCAACCCCAAGGGCGACATCTGGTGGGGCGGCACCGGCGACCCGCACCTGCAGGCCGCCGAAGAAGGCCTGACCGACTCGTATGTCTCGCCGCGGCTGTCCGAGCTGCAGGATTGGGCGGTGCGCCAAGCCAAGGCGTCCAAGTTCCGCACGGTCGGCATCTATGCCGGCGCACTCGGCTACAGCTTCAACACGGCAGAGTTGGCCAAGCGCAAGCTGGCCGAGCCCAAGTGCTGGGCCGACCTGGCCAAGCCCATTTACAAGGACGACGTGCAGGTGGCCAACCCGAACTCTTCGGGCACCTCGTACACGATGCTGGCCACGCT
>JANMSS010000003.1:0-10122 GCA_031389585.1 Burkholderiales bacterium
ATCCCGCCCAACGCGGTGATGGCGCTGATGGTCGGTGCGATGACGATCAAGGGCATCCAGCCGGGCCCGCAGGTGATGACCAGCAACCCGGAACTGTTCTGGGGTCTGATCGCCTCGATGTGGGTCGGCAACGCGATGCTGATCATCCTGAACCTGCCGTTGATCGGCATCTGGATCAAGCTGCTGACGGTGCCGTACCGGTTTCTGTTTCCGGCCATCATGGTGTTCTGTTGCGTCGGCCTGTACACGCTGAACAACAACGCCTTCGATGTCTACATGGGCGCGGGCTTTGCGGTGATCGGCTACGCCTTCTACAAGCTGGGTTGCGAGCCGGCGCCGCTGCTGCTGGGCTTCATCCTCGGCCCGATGATGGAGGAGAACTTGCGCCGCGCGCTGCTGCTGAGCCGCGGTGACTGGACCACCTTCATGACCCGCCCGCTGTCGGCGGGTCTGCTCATTGCCGCGACATTGATGATCGTGGTGGTGATGCTGCCGACGATTCGCAAGAAGCGCGAAGAGGCGTTCCACGAGGAACTATGAGTTGAGAATGGCCATGCCGACCCGCACGCAAGTGGCGATCGTCGGTGCGGGCCCGGCGGGCCTGTTGCTGGGGGCGTTGCTGCACAAGGCCGGCATCGACAACGTGATCCTCGAGCGGCAGAGCGCCGCCTACGTGCTCGGCCGCATCCGCGCCGGTGTGCTCGAGCAGACCACCATGGACCTGCTGGACGAAGCCGGTGTGGCCGCGCGCATGCACGTTGAGGGCCTCGTGCACCGCGGATTCGAGCTGTGCTTCGGCGGCGCGCGCCACCGCATCGACCTGCACGCGTTGACCGGCGGCAAGCAGGTCATGGTCTACGGCCAGACCGAAGTCACGCGCGACCTGATGGACGCGCGTGCGGCAGCGGGCTTGACGACGGTCTACGAAGCCCAGGACGTCGCCCCGCACGACTACGACGGCAGCCGGCCGTCGATCACCTACAGCCACGCCGGGCAGCCGCACGAGCTGCGTTGCGACTTCATCGCCGGCTGCGACGGCTACCACGGTGTCTGCCGCGCCAGCCTGCCGCCGCAGTCCTTGTCGATCTTCGAAAAGGTCTATCCCTTTGCTTGGCTTGGTGTGCTGGCTGACACGCCGCCGGTGTCGCATGAGTTGATCTACTCGAATCATGAGCGCGGATTCGCGCTGTGCTCGATGCGTTCGCCCACGCGCACCCGCTACTACGTTCAGTGTTCGCTGCACGACAAGGTCGAACAATGGAGCGACGCGATGTTCTGGGACGAGTTGCGCCGTCGCCTGGATCCGGCCGCGGCTCAGGCCATGGTGACGGGCCCGTCGATCGAGAAGAGCATCGCTCCGCTGCGCAGCTTCGTTGCCGAGCCAATGCGCTTCGGCCGACTGTTCCTGGCCGGCGACGCCGCGCACATCGTGCCGCCGACAGGCGCCAAGGGTTTGAACCTGGCCACTTCGGACGTCGGCTTCCTGTCGCGTGCGCTGATCGCGGTCTACGCCGAGCACAGCGAGGCCGGCATCGATGCCTACAGCGGCCACTGCCTGGCGCGGGTTTGGAAGGCCGAGCGCTTTTCCTGGTGGTTCACTACGCTGACGCACAAATTCCCCGAGGCCGGGGCCATCGGCCAGAAGCTGCAGCGCGCCGAACTCGACTACCTCGTCAGCTCTCGCGCCGCCGCGACCGTGTTGGCCGAGAACTACGTCGGTTTGCCGTTGCCCGCCTGACCCGCGCCGCGCCTGCTGCGCACCGAGCGTCTGTAGCGCCCTTCGCGGGTTTTCCCGCTGGCAGGTCATAGGTGCATTCATTAACGTATTTGTTGATGAATGCAACAACGCATCCAGCGTCGCCGCTCGTGCTTGGCGAGGTACCCCTCGGTACCGGCCTCGTGCGGCCCGAGTGCGCTCTGGCCACGCGCGCCGGCGACATCTACACCGCCGACTGGCGCGGCGGCGTGGCGCACCTTCACCCCGATGGCCGGCAGTCGTTGTACCGCGGGCAGGGGCCCGACGGGCTCGAGATCAAGCCCAACGGCATCGCCTTGTTGCCTGATGGTTCGTTCCTGGTCACGCACCTGGGCGCCAGCAAGGGCGGCGTGTTTCGCCTGACCCGCGGCGGCGATGTCACGCCGTGGCTGCTCGCCGTCGACGGCATCGACCTGCCGCCGACCAATTTCGTGCTGCTCGATGCGGCAGGTGGTGCCTGGGTCACCGTCAGCACGCGACTGCAGCCGCGCGCGATGGGCTACCGCCGCGGCTGCAACGACGGCTTCATCGTGCACGTTGACGAGCGCGGCGCACGCATCGTCGCCGACGGCCTGGGTTACACCAACGAAGTTGCCGTGCATCCGGGTGGCAAGTGGCTCTACGTCAACGAGACCTTCGCCCGCCGGCTGTCGCGATTTCCCCTGCATGCCGACGGATCGCTCGGCGCCAAGGAGGTCGTCACCGAATTCGGCCCCGGCAGCTTTCCCGACGGCCTGGCCTTCGATGAAGACGGGCACGCCTGGGTCGTCAGCATCGTCAGCAACCGATTGATCCGCGTCGCGCCGGACGGCGCCCAGGCCATCTGGCTCGAAGATGCCGAGCCCGTGCACCTGGCGTGGGTCGAAGCGGCCTACGCGGCCGACCAGATGGACCGCCAGCACCTGGACGGTACTCGCAGCCGGCGATTGCGCAACATCTCGAGCATCGCTTTCACCGGCGCGGACCGCCGCACCGCCGTGCTCGGCTGCCTGCTCGGCGATCGCCTTGAAACCGTGCGCCTGCCGGTTGCCGGTGTGGCGCCCATCCACTGGGACTTCGCATGAACTCACAAGCTGTACCCGTAGGTGCTTCGCTGGTCGATGCGGCATACGCGCAGATTCGCCAGCGCATCCTCGACAACGTCTGGCTGCCGGGCCACCGCGCGTTGGAGCAGGAGGTGGCGCTGGCGTTGGGCATGAGCCGCACGCCGGTGCGCGAGGCGCTGATGCGGCTGCGCAACGAGGGCCTGGTTGAAGTGATCCCGCGTCATGGCATGCGCGTGCTGCCGGTGTCGCCGACCGACATGCGCGAGATCTATCAGATCCTGACCGCGCTCGAATGCATGGCGGCGGAGTTGCTGGCGCGTCGCCGACCGAGCGACGCCGAGTTGAAGCCGCTGGTTGACGCCACCAAGGCCATGGACAAGGCGCTCAAGGCCAATGACCTGGAGGCCTGGGCTGCGGCCGACGAGCGTTACCACGTGCACTTCATCGAGCTGGCCGGCAACCGACAGCTGCAGGCCACGGTCCTGAACTACTGGGACCGCGCGCACCGTGCCCGCATGTTCACTCTGCGCCTGCGGCCCAAGCCGGTGAACTCGACCAAGGAACACATGCAGATGGTCGAGCGGCTGCGTGATGGCGATGTTGAAGGCGCGGCTGCGGTCACGCGCGCGCACCGTGAGCGCGCCAACCGCGAGTTGATCGCGATTTTCGAGCACTTCAAGCTCGCCCAGATGTGAAAGGGATGACCAACACATGATCCAGACTTCATATTCGATTGCCGTGTTGCCCGGCGATGGCATTGGCCGAGAAGTGATGACCGCCGCTGTCGAAGTGTTGAGTGCGCTCGAGGCCAAGCTTGGCCGCCGCTTCATCGCCGCGCAGCACCCGGCGGGTGCGCAGCACTATGTCGACAGCGGCAACGCGCTGCCGGATTCGACACTGGATGCCTGCCGCGCCGCTGACGCGATCCTGTTTGGCGCGATGGGTCTGCCGCATGTGCGGGGGGCCGACGGCACCGAGATCATTCCGCAGCTCGACATCCGCTTCGCGCTGGACCTCTACGCCGGCCTGCGTCCGATCCGCACCTGGCCCGGTCTGCCTGTGCCGCTGTCGAGCCCGCGCGCCGCGGAGATCGATCTGGTGCTGGTGCGCGAGAGCACCGAGGGCCTGTTCCATGCCCGTGGTCGTGGCCGCATCGAAGGCGACGCGGCCTACGACACGATGAAGATCACGCGTGCCGGCACTGCGCGCGTTTGCGACTACGCCTTCGAACTCGCGCGCCAGCGCAAGGCGCAAGGCAAGCGCGGCCATGTCACCAACGTCGACAAGGCCAATGTCTTCCTGTCGATGGCCTTCTGGCGTCGGATCTTTGAAGAGCGGGCAGCGCGTTTCCCAGACATCAGCACCGAGCACGCCTACGTTGACGCCATGGCGCTGAACCTGGTGGTGAAGCCGTGGGACTACGACGTGCTGGTCACGGAGAACATGTTCGGCGACATCCTGTCGGACTTGATCGCCGCGCTGGTCGGCGGCATGGGCATGGCGCCCTCCGCCGACATCGGCGACCGCTATGCACTGTTCCAACCTGCCCACGGCACGGCGCCCGACATCGCCGGCAAAGGCATCGCCAACCCCAGCGCCATGATCCTGTCGGTCGCGATGATGCTCGACTGGCTGGCGCATCGCCACAGTGACGCGGCGCTCGCTGAGGGCGCACGCGCGATCGAGTCGGCATTGCAGCTCGCGTTCTCTAGCGGCGCCGTGCGGCCGCGCGATTTCGGTGGCGCCAGTGGCACCGCCGACATCACGCGCGCGGTCATCGAAAGGCTCTGATGGCGGATCGCATAGTCATGATCGGCGCGGGTTACTGGGCGCAGTTCCAGGTCGAGGGCTGGCGCGATGCCGGCGCGCCGCTGGTTGCGATCGCCAACCGCGACCCAGCCCACGCTGAGGCGCTGGCGCAGCGCTATGGCGTGCCCAAGTGCTATGGCGATGTCGCGACGATGCTCGATGCCGAGCGGCCCACATTGGTTGATGTGGTGCTGCCGCCAGTGGCCCAGGAGCGGGCGGTGCGCGCGGCCATCGAGCGCGGCATTCCCACGATCTGCCAGAAACCCTTCGGCACCGACCTGAAGCAAGCCGAGGCGTTGACCGCCATGGCCGAAGCTGCGGGGGTACCGCTGGTCATCCACGAGAACTTCCGTTTCGCGCCCTGGTTCCGCGAGTTGCGCCGGCGCATCGACGAAGGCTTCTTCGGCCGCGTGCATGGCGTCAGCTTTCGCCTGCGTCCCGGCGACGGCCAGGGCCCGCACGCCTACCTCGACCGCCAGCCCTATTTTCAGAGGATGCCGGAGTTCCTGGTGCGCGAGACGGCGGTGCATTTCATCGACACCTTCCGCTTCCTGCTCGGCGACGTGCTGGCGGTCACGGCGCGGCTGCGCCGACTGAATCCGGTGATAGCCGGCGAAGACTCGGGTCTGCTGATCTTCGAATTCGCCGCCGAGCGCACCGGCCTGTTCGACGGCAACCGCCTCAACGATCACGTCGCCCAGAACCCGCGCCGCACCATGGGCGAAATGTGGATCGAGGGCGAACGCGGCGTGATGCGCCTGGACGGCGAAGCCAGGCTGTGGTGGAAACCGCACCAGGGCACGGAAGTCGAACACGCCTACGACGACGGCAGCGGCCGTGGTGTCTTCGGCGGCGCCAGCACCGCGCTGCAGGCCCATGTGCTGGCCCATCTGCGCGACGGCGCGCCGCTCGAGAACGGCGCCCGCGACTACCTCGCTAACCTGCATGTGCAGGCCGCGATTTACCACTCTCATGCCAGCGGCCGCCGCGTGCCGATGGCCGACTTCGATCCCCGCAACCCGATCTGAGAAATGTGTCAATGAGCAAGACGATGCAACGCGCGGCCGTGGCTGCAGGCGCCCTGGCCCTGGTTGTCGAATTCCGCATCAAGCCCGAGCATGTGCAGGCGTTCGAAGCCGCCATCGAACGCAATGCACGGGCCTCTCGCGAGACGGAGTCGGGTTGCCGTCAATTCGACGTCTGTCGCGACCCGGCCGACCCCGAACTGTTCTTCCTTTACGAGCTGTACGACGACGAGGCGGCGATCCAGGCCCACTTGCGCACGCCCCACTTCGTGGCGATGGAGTCATTGACCGCGGACTGGGTGCAGAGCAAGCGGGTGTTGCGCTACGTCAGAACCTCGCCCTGAGCGAGCCGGTCAGTGGCGCGCGGCAGCGCCCGCGCTACAGTGCCGCGGCGCCCAACCCCGTCGACACTGCCCCCCGATGCCCTTGCCCCGTCTGCTGCACAAGCTCGCCGCTGCGCCCGCGCTCGCCCCGCTGCACGAGCCCACCTTCCGCATGCTCTGGCTGGCCTGGCTGGCAGCCAACATGACGATGTGGATGAACGATGTGGCGGCGGCCTGGCTGATGACCTCGCTGACCACCAGCCCGGTCATGGTCGCGCTGGTGCAGACGGCGTCGACGCTGCCCGTGTTTCTGCTCGGCCTGCCCAGCGGCGCCATGGCCGACATCGTCGACCGCCGGCGCTACTTCGCGTTCACGCAGCTGTGGGTTGCGATCACGGCGCTGGTGTTGGCCACGCTCGCGCTGGCCGACGGCCTGACCGCGCCGCTGCTGCTGGCACTGACCTTTGTCAACGGCATCGGCCTGGCCATGCGCTGGCCGGTGTTCGCGGCCATCGTCCCCGATGTCGTTCCGCGCGCGCAGCTCGGTCAGGCGCTGGCGCTGAACGGCATCGCGATGAACCTGTCGCGCATCATCGGCCCGGTGCTGGCCGGTGCCTTGCTGGCCACCTTCAGCAGCGCGGCGGTGTTCGTCGTCAATGCCGTGCTGGCGGGCGTGGCGTTCACGCTGATCCTGCGCTGGCGCAACCAGCCCAAGACCAGCGTGCTGCCGGGCGAGCGCTTCCTCGGCGCGATGCGCGTGGGCCTGAATTACGCACGCCAGTCGCCACGCCTGAAGGTGGTGTTGCTGCGGGTCTTCCTGTTCTTCCTGCAGGCTTCGGCGCTGGTCGCGCTGCTGCCGCTGGTGGCACTGCGGATGCACGGCGGCGGCCCAGGCACCTTCACTGTCATGCTGGCATGCCTGGGGCTGGGCGCGATCGTCGCTGCGTTGCGATTCCCGCACTGGCGCGCGCGTTTCACGCGCGACCAGTTCGTCTTCATCGGCACGCTGGTGCAGGCGGCGTTGTCGGCATTGATCGTTTACGTGCCCGAGCTGTGGGTGGCGCTGCCGGCGATGGTCGTGGTCGGCATGGCCTGGATCTCGGTGGCCAATTCGCTGTCGATGGCGGCGCAGATGGCGCTGCCCGACTGGGTGCGCGCGCGCGGCATGTCGACGTTTCAGGTGGCACTGATGGGCGGCTCGGCGGCCGGCTCGTTGCTGTGGGGTCAATTGGCCACCTGGACGAATGTGGCTGCGTCGGTGGCTGCGGCCGCGGCACTGGGTGCCGTGGCCGCAGTGGCGCTGCGCCGGCTCAGTATCGAAGGCGACGCCGACCTCGACTTCAGTCCCGCCTCGGTGGTCCATACCGCCGAGGCGCCGGTTGACGTCGAGCCTGACGACGGTCCGGTGATGACCACCATCGAGTACCTGATCGACCCCGCTCGCGCGGCCGAGTTCACCGCCGTTATGCAGCGCACGCGTCGCGCCCGCCTGCGCCAGGGCGCGTTGTCGTGGGCCCTGTTCCGCGACGCCTCCCATCCCGGCCGCGTGATCGAATACTTCGTCGACGAGAACTGGGTCGAACACCAGCGCCGGCTGGAACGCTTCTCGGCCTTCGATGCCGGGCTGCGCGACGAGCGCCTGGCCTTCCACCTCGGGCCTGAGTTGCCGCATGTCAAGCGCTACATCGCGCAGTCGATGGAGTTGCCTTTCGGCGCTGCGCGCTGAGTGCCAGCGCCGCGAGGCGGCGATACTTCCAACCCTTTACGCACTACTTTTGTTCGTCGCACCATGCCCCACCAGACCTTCGATTGGGACGCCGGCTATCCCAGCCGCCGCTCCCCCGTCTTCGCCCGCAACATCGTCTCGACCTCGCACCCGCTGGCCGCCCAGGCTGGGCTGCGCATGCTGGCCACGGGTGGCAACGCGGTCGACGCGGCGATCGCCACCGCCGCCGCGATGACCATCGTCGAGCCCTGCAGCAACGGCCTCGGGTCGGACGCCTTCTGCATCCTGTGGGACGGCAAGGAACTGCATGGCTTGAATGCCTCGGGCCCGGCGCCGTCGGCCTGGACGCGCGAGTACTTCACACGCAAGTACGGCGAAGGCGCGAAGACGCCGCCCGCACGCGGCTGGGACTCGGTAAGTGTTCCCGGCGCAGTGGCGGCTTGGGTGACCATGAGCCAGCGCTTTGGCAAGTTGCCCTTTGCGGACCTGATGGCGCCGGCCGCCGAGATCGCCGAACGCGGCTACGCGGTGCCGGTGATCGTGCAGCAGAAATGGACCCTGGCCTCGAAGGTCGCTGAGCTGGCGGCCGGGCCGGGCTACGCCCAGACCTTCCTGCCCAAAGGCCGCCCGCCGCATGTCGGTGAGCGCTTCACGATGCCGCATGCCGCGCGCGCCCTGAAGTTGATCGGTGAGACAAAGGGTGAAGCCTTCTACCGCGGTGAGATCGCCCACGCCATCGGTGCCTGGTCGGCGGCGAATGGCGGCGCGATGACGGCCGCCGACCTCGCGGCCTACCAGCCCGAGTGGGTGACGCCGCTGGCGCAGGACTACCGTGGCCACACGCTGCACGAGATCCCGCCCAACGGGCAGGGCATCGCGGCCCAGATGGCGCTGGGCATGCTGCAACATTTTGATCTGGCTTCGATGCCGATCGACGGCCCAGCCTGCCAGCATCTGCAGATCGAAGCCATGAAGCTGGCCTTCGCCGATGTCTACCGCTTCGTTGCCGATGAGCGGCACATGGAGGGCTCGCCGTCGCAACTGCTCGATGCCCAGTACCTGGCTGCGCGCGCCAAGCTGATCGACCCGGCGCGGGCGCAGATTTTCGGTGCTGGCTACGGCATCAAGGGCGGCACCATCTACCTCAGCGCCGTCGATGAGAGCGGCATGATGGTCAGCTTCATTCAGAGCAACTACATGGGTTTCGGCTCGGGCGTGGTCGAGCCCACGTTTGGCATCAGCCTGCAAAACCGCGGCCATGGTTTTTCGCTCGACGCCAAGAGCCCGAACGTCGTGGCGCCGGGCAAGCGGCCGTTCCACACCATCATCCCGGGCTTCCTGAGCAAGGACGGCCGCCCGGTGATGAGTTTTGGCGTGATGGGTGGCAGCATCCAGCCGCAGGGCCATATCCAGACCCTCGTGCGCATGCTCGATCATGGCCAGAACCCGCAGGCCGCCTGCGACGCGCCGCGCTGGCGTTTCAACCAGGGCCTGGAGATCAACGTCGAGCGGAATATGCCCACCGACACGCGCGAGGCTCTGGCCGCGCTCGGCCACGTAATCGTCGGGCTCGAAGACAGCTACATGGACTTCGGCGCCGGCCAGTTCATCTGGCGCCTGGGCGACCCGGCGGTCGAAGGCTATGTGGCCGCCAGCGACCCGCGGCGCGACGGGGCGGCGGCGGGCTTTTGACGTTGCACGCGGGGTTTCCTTGCTGAGCGCCACACCGGCCGCACGCGTCTGGCCTGGCTTGGCGCTGGCCACGCTGGGCGCGATCGCGTTCTCCGGTAAGGCCATCCTGGCCAAGCTGATGTACCGCCACGGGGTCGATGCGGTGCAGGTGCTGTTCTGGCGCATGCTGATTGCCCTGCCTCTTTTCCTGGCCCTGGCCTGGTGGGCCGGGCGCGGCAAGACCGCGTTCACGGCGCGCGACCGGCGGGCCATCGTGGGTCTGGGTTTTTGCGGCTACTACCTGGCCAGCATGCTCGACTTCCTCGGCCTGCAGTACATCACGGCAAGTCTGGAGCGCCTGATCCTGTACCTCAACCCGACGCTGGTGCTGCTGCTGTCGGTGACGCTGTTCAAAGTGCGACTCAGTCCACGCCAGTTGGCGGCGATGGCGATCAGCTACGCCGGTGTGTTGCTGGTCTTCGGCCAGGAAGTGCATGTCCAAGGCAGCGATACCGCACTCGGCGCCACGCTGGTGTTCGCCAGCGCGGCGAGCTACGCGGTCTACCTGGTGGCCTGCGGCCAGGTCGTCAAGCGCCTGGGGGCGCTGCGCCTGACCGGCGCCGCCACCAGCGTGGCCTGCCTGTTCTGCATCGCGCAGTTGTTCGTGCTGCGTCCGGTGTCGGCCGCCTGGGTGCCCGAGGCCGTGCTCTGGTTGTCGCTGTTGAACGCCACGCTGTGCACCTTTGCGCCGGTGCTGATGGTGATG
>JANMSS010000319.1:0-2402 GCA_031389585.1 Burkholderiales bacterium
ATTCCCGTGACAGTTGCGCGCAGGGGATCGCGCCCGCCGCGCAATCCATCCACAGAAGCGCCGTGGTCTGCAACGCCAGGACTGTGCGGCAGCAGCCTGGCTTCTACATGCTGCACCAACCGGTGCTGGTCGGGGCGGTGCTCGTCTGGATTCGCATTACCCGGTGACGATCCCGCGCGACTCTTGTTCAAGTCACGCAGAGTCGGAGTCGGCGCTCGATGAAGAGCGCGGCATGCTATCGACCGGCATCGACAGCGACCTCGATGCACTCACTGCGTGCCAATTTGAGCCAGAGCGCAATCGCCAGCAGAGCAACACCAGCCAGCGCAACGTACAGACGCACGGGTTCGAAGTATTCAAGCAACAAGGTGCTCCCAATCAGATAGACGAGAACCTTGTTGCAAACCGGGCAAGCAATACCGAGGAAGCCGACGACCGCGCCAAATCCCGCCGTCCGTATACCGCATTGACTTCTTGGCAGACCCACGTAGATGCCCGCCAGCGCCGACTGCAACAGCAGCAGCGCGACCTCAAAGCCGCTGGTCGGGGTCATCCGCATGAAGAAGGGGTTTGTCCATAGCGCAGCGACAGTGCCAAGCATCACGAACATCACGGCAGCAACGACGACGCCACGCAAGACGTCCTCACGCGAGACCGTTGAGAACGTACGACTTATCCGGGCCACCCGGCTGCCAGGCGCCTCATCGTCGTGGAGGTCTCGAGGAACTCGGCCGCGGTACACGCGTTACGCCTGCACGCGGAAGTTGATCATCATGCCGGCGTCGGCATGTTCGAGGTTGTGGCAATGGAACACGTAGGTCTGGTCGCCGGAGAACTCGTGGGCGAAGTCGATGGCGATGCGCAGCGTTTCACCGGGCCAGACCAGCGCGGTGTCCTTCCAACCGAGGTCACTGACCACCCGGCCCTTGCCGAAACGCGCCGCAGCCGACCACTGCGGCGGGCTGTTCAGGCGTTCGAGTACCTGGAACGAGAAGCCGTGCAGGTGCATCGGGTGCGGCATGCCCACTGCCGGATTGGCGATGCTCCAGATTTCCACCGCGCCGCGCTTGACGTCGAACGCGATCTCGTCCATGCGAAAACTGCGCCCGTTGATGAGGAAGCGCATCATCTGCATCGACAGTTCGATCTTTCGTTCCGTGGCGCCTTCGATGCGGATCGGATTGACTTTGGACAGCGTTGCCGGCACAGCAGCCACGACGCGTTCTCCGGCCGTGACCGACAGCTTCAACACGTTGAACGCCGCACCCAGCGCCAGCCGCGACGTGACCATGCCGGCCATCGCGTGGCCCATGCCCCCACCACCGCTGGCGCCCATGCCCGGCATGCCCGACATGCCGTTGCCGGCGCCTTCGTTCTCCATCGGGTCGAAGGCCAGGCTCTTGAGAAAGACCTCGTCTCCAGGCTGCGCCTGGCCGGCGTCGAACAGCACATCGAGGCGCTCGCCCGGCACGAGGAAAGCTTCGCTCACGGTTTGCGGCTGCTCGATCAGGCCACCGTCGGTGCCGATGACGATGAAGGGCAATGCCGTCTCACCCTTGACGAAGGCGAGCCGGTAGATGCGGGCGTTCGATCCGTTGAGCAGGCGCAGCCGGTAGGTGCGCGGGGTGACGGCGTGAACCGCGTTGGGCGTCAGGTTGGCGAGCACGATGTCGCCCAGCCAGCCCATCATGGTCTCTTGCATGTTGGGTCGGTACTGCAGCTTGCCTTGGGCGTCGAACTGCTTGTCCTGGATCACCAGCGGCAGGTCGGTGACACCGAGCTTCAGGTCGAGTGCCTTGGCCAGGTTGCGCTGGTCGTCATCGTCGACCAGGAAGTAGCTGGCCAGGCCGTTGTAGGCCTGCTTGGCAGTCAACTCGTGCGCATGCGTGTGGTACCAGTAGGTGCCGCCGCGGTCGCGCACCGTGAAGTCGTAGTCGTAGCGGCCACCGGGGGCGATGACGGTGGACGGGTGACCGTCCATGAGCGCGGGCGCGTGCAAGCCGTGCCAGTGAATGATGGTCGGCTCGGCCAGCGCGTTGTCCAGGCTGGCAGTGAAACGCGCGCCGCTCTCGATGCGCAGGATCGGGTTCTGGTAGGCCTGGCCCGCGTGTTCGGTCTGGTACAGCAGAAACGGCGACTCGCGACCGGGCAGCAGCGTGAAGCTGGCTGCAGTGGCGCGGATCTTCAGCGGCCCGACGACATCCAGCACCCCGAACGGCCCGCCGGCACCCGGGATGAACAGCGTGTGCTTGAAGTTCTCGAGCGCCACCGGATCGTAGGCGTAGTGGCGAAACGGCCCGCCGGCCAGGCCGTCGGTGCGGCGCGATCCGTAAACGTCCTAACCGCTCGCAGCTCGCCGGGGCCATAAAAACTCCATCGCAATCAGTTATCGCACCCGTGGT
>JANMSS010000320.1:0-23290 GCA_031389585.1 Burkholderiales bacterium
GGCGCTGGCCTGAGCCCAGGATTTGGAGGGCTGTCCCTCTGAGCGCACCAGGTGAATCCACGTGGTCGGTGTGCGGTCAGTCGTCCGAGTGCGACTGCTTCACTGACACGGACCCGATCCGCGTTCGACAAGACCCTCACCGTGGGCGACGACGCGCCTATGATGGTTCCCCAGGGGCATGAGGAACTGATCCTGCGCCTCTCAACCGAAAGGAGCGAGATCCATGGCCACAAAGAAGACTGATTCTGGCGTCTACCGTGTCACCGAGATCATCGGCACTAGCACCGTTTCCTGGGAGGCCGCGGCAAAGAACGCCGTCGAGACCGCCGCCAAATCGCTGCGCGATCTGCGTGTGGCTGAGATCAGCAAGCTGGATATGAAGATCGACGGCGGCAAGGTCGTCGCCTACCGAGCACGCGTCTCTCTTTCGTTCAAGTACGACGCCTGATCGCTTGGCGCCCGTCGGCGCCCGTAAGGGTGCCGGTCAATTGATTGCGACGGATTGCCGCGCAACTAGGCATACGCCAGCAGGTGGGCGGTGGTAGGCCTGCCCGACTTGTGCGGGCTGTCCCCGGCTGCCATGATCGCCTCGCACTGCCGAGGCCCGTCGTCTGATTCGCATGATCTGCTCGCCATGAGGGAGGCAGAAAGTCAATTTCCAGTCCCTTCCTGGTGCCCAGGCCATCGCGGCGATGACCTTGACTCTGCTGGCACTGGTGCTGTTCACGCGCGACAAAAGTCCGGTCGAAACCTCCAGCATGGTCATGATTGCCGCGCTGACGATCGGTTTCGAACTGTTCCCCTTCCAGAGCAACGGCCTGACCTTGCCTGCCGTCGAGTTCTTTCACGGCTTCGGTCACGAAGCGCTGGTTGCGGTGTGTGCGCTGATGCTCGTCGGTCAAGGCTTGGTGCGCACGGGAGCCCTGGGGCCCTGGAGCCACTGGGCCGGATTCTGGCGATGCTGTGACGCGCCAGGCCCACGCTGGCGATGTTGTTGACACTCACCGTCGCGGCCGCGCTCAGTGCGTTCGTCAACAACGCACCGATCGCAGTGCTGCTGCCGGTGCTGATCAACGTGTCACTGCGCACCAAGTCCTCGCCGTCTGCGGTGCTGATGCCGATGGGCTTTGCCACGTTGATCGGCGGTGCCTCGACGACCATCGGCACATCGACCAACTTGCTGGTCGTCTCGGTCGCGGCCGACATGGGCCTGCGCTCGATGGGCATTTTCGACTTCATCGTGCCAGCAGCGATTGCGGGTTCGATCGGCATCGCCTCTCTGGTCTTCAATGCTCCGCGCGTGCTCCCGGACCGCCGCACGGACTTGATGGACGCGTCACCCAGTGTGTTCACGGCGCAGCCGAGCAATGGTCAAGAGAGCTTTGCCGCGGGCAAGACGCTGTCCGAGGCCATCGCCCGCACCGGTGGCCAGATGCGCATCACGCGCATCGAGCGCGGGCGTGGCAACTTTGTGTTGAGCTTTCCCGACACGGCGCTGCGCGCCAACGATCGCCTGTTGCTGACTGACACGCCAGAGAACCTCAAGCACTTCGAGTCTTCTCTCGGCGCGACGCTCGACTCGGGTGACATCAAGGTCGACGAGGCACACCCGCTGTCCGCCGCGGACCAGCAAATCTCCGAGATCGTGGTCGTCGATGGCTCGGCGATCGAAGGCGCCACCTTGAAGCAACTGCAGTTCGTTGATCGATACCAGTGGGTCGTGATTGCCATTCACCGGGCCGCTGGCAAACCGGTGTCACTTGGTACCGGTATGGCGGACGTGACGTTGAAGGCCGGAGACGTGCTGCCCGTTCAGGGGCCCGCGGAGCAGATCGCTGCCTTGCGCAGCGACGACCAGTTCCTGGTGCTGGACGCCCCCACCGACCTGCCGCAGGTCAAGAAATCACCGACGGCCAATCTGAAAGTGACCCGTCGGGGTCGATTCGCGCCGCAGTTGACAAAGCGCAATTGACGACCCAGAGCCTCGCATAGTCTCTGCGCATGCCGGGCGCTCGTGTGCGGTCGGCGCACAATCAAAGGCTGCGCTGGCAGCCGGGCTCGCCCTTCGACCCGTGCTCGAAAGCCGCCATCCCCGCGCCCATTCCGAACGGAGGTCTTGCATGACCGCTGCTCTGCGAACCCACCGCCACGACTACCGGCTGCAGACCGCCGATTCGCGACCGGGCGCCACCAACCGCCTGGCGCGATTGACCGTCGCCTTTGTCCTGGCTGGTGGGCGAGGCGCGCGCCTCAAGCAACTCACCGACTTTCGGGCCAAGCCTGCGGTGCCCTTCGCCGGGCAGTTGAAGATCATCGACTTCTCACTCAGCAATTGCGTCAACTCGGGCATCCGCCGCATCGCGGTGCTAACGCAATACAAGGCGCAAAGCCTGATCCGGCACATCGAGCGCGGTTGGTCGTTTCTTGCGGCCAGTCTGGGCGAGTATGTCGACATCGCGCCGGCCCAACAGCGGATCGACGAGGGCTGGTACCGCAGCACGGCCGACGCGGTGTACCAAAACCTGAACATCCTGCGCGACGCCCGCGGCGAGTATGTGCTGGTCCTCGCTGGCGACCATGTCTACAAGATGGACTATGCCGTCATGCTCGCCGAGCATGTGGCCAAACGCGCCGACATGACACTGGCCTGCCTGCAGGTACCGCTGGCCGACGCGGTCAACTTCGGTGTCATGGCCGTCGATGGCGACGGGCGTGTGCTCGCGTTCGACGAGAAACCGGTTCAGCCGATGCCGATGCCGGACAACCCCGGCGCGGCATTGGCCAGCATGGGCGTCTATGTCTTCAACGCGAGCTTCCTGATCGAACAACTCACGCGCGACGCCGCCGATACACGCTCCAGCCACGACTTCGCCAGCGACATCATTCCGCGCCTGCTGGCGCAGCACCGGGTCTTTGCCCACCACTTTTCCGATAGCTGCGTCAACATGGTCGGCAAGCGGCCGTACTGGCGCGACGTGGGCACCATCGACGCCTACTGGGAGGCCAACATGAACCTGACCAGCGTCGTCCCGGAACTCAACCTCTACGACGACCAATGGCCGATCTTCAGTCACCAACTGCAACTGCCACCGGCGAAGTTCGTCTTCGACGAAGACGGGCGGCGCGGGACGGCGCTGGACTCGGTGGTGTCCAGCGGTTGCATCGTCAGCGGGGCCACGGTGCGACGGTCAGTGTTGTTCTCCAAGGTGCGTGTCGGCGAACAAAGCCTGGTCGAGGACTCCGTGGTGCTGCCCGACGTGGTGATCGGCCGCAACGTGAGGCTGCGCCGCGTCGTGATTGACAAGCGTTGCGTGCTGCCAGACGGATTCACGGCCGGTGTCGACATGGCCGCCGACCAGGCACGGTTCGAGGTGTCTGGACGCGGCATCACGCTGATCACTCCCGAGATGCTCGGACAGTCGAACTACATCCGAACGGGCTACGAGACCGAGGATTGAGGTCCAGCACCTGACTGGGTTGGCCCTTGGACCGAGCCGCGCCAGCGGTCAGCGCTGTCCTAGCGCCGCGACCCCGGAACCGGCCGCGGCCGCGGCCAAGAAGGCCGCGCCGTAGGCGGCTAGAAGTACAGCTGCAGGCCAGCGCCGACGGCCCAGGCGCGGCTGCGTTCGCTCTGCGCATCCGGCCGCGGCCAGAAGTGGCCGATCGTCAGGTCGCCAAGCAGCCAATCTCGATGCATTGGCTGCTGCCACTTGGCCTGCACGCCCACGTCCGTGAACGCGACACCCGAGCCTTGACGGCCACTGGCCAAGAGCGCGAGCGACAGTACGCGCTGCCCATGCAGAAGTTTGTAGGCGCCCAGACTGCTCGACCAGTCGAATTTGCGAGCCGTCTGCGTGATCGTGGCCGCGCTGGCCCAGCGCGCCACCAGGGTCGGCGAATAGACATGCTCGTAGGCCAGTGCGGTGGTCGATCCAAGGTGGTCATCGCCCGACCAGAACAGGGTCTGCCGGAAATCGATCTGGTCACTCGGACCGAGCGCCCACGGGCGGCGGTAGCGCGCCTGAGCGTAGGGCGTGAGCCCACCGCGCACGCCGAGCCGGAAGTCAACCGTGTCACGCAACACAAAGCCCAAGCCGGCAAAGAAGGATCGGTCCGCGGCGCGCTCGGGCCGCTGCCGTTGTTGGCGCGAGAACTCGACCGGCGTGTCGGCGATGACTTCGCGTTGGTTGTCGCGACCGACGAACAGGTAGCCACTGTGGGCTTCGAGATTGGGCAGGCGAAACCGAGCCTTCAGGCGCACGTCGATGTCGGTTCCCGTGTCCTGCCGCCGCAGCAGGCTCAGGGCCAAGCGCCCGTCGCTGACGCCGCCACCCTGCGCGAACGGCTTGTCGCCGAACCAGCTGTCGACACCCCGCGCCAGCCATTCGGTGCTCGAACGCAGCGCACGGCGTGTGGCCTCGAAGACGCCGTCCCTCGGCGCTTCAAGCGGCGGTGCCGCGCTGGCGCCTGCAGGCGCGGCAGCCAACACCGCGGCGTCGACCCCTGTCGTGCCCGCATCAGCCGGCGGCGCAATCGGGGCGGCGGGCATCGGCGCGCAGGCACCCAACGCGCTCGCCAGCACCAGGAGGGCCAGGACACCCCTCGCGCTGCGCAACGTCGCTCGACCTGCTGCCAGCGTCAACGCCACAAGACCAGTCAAGGCCACGCGGGAAACCTCCTTGCCGACAGCAAACCGACCGCTCATCAGAGTCACTATTGTCAATGCTGCACCACCCAATCCTTGGCGCAGTTGACTCGCATCCACTTGGACGACCCACCCGCACGATACTGCGTTCTCGGCGAGGTTCGCAGAGATCACGCAGGAGGCAGGCACCCTTGTCACACGGCGCCGCGCCCTCATGCAGTCGCTGTAGATGTACTTGTCACAATATCCGATTGCGCTTGCACCATCAGTCGCCAACCACTGCTGGGTTGGGCGTCTCGATGCAACCAGGGCCATTGATCCATGAGCAAAGCGAGCACCCGGCATCCTGCAGAAGAGTTGGGCGAACAAGATCTTCACCTCTTCCGTGAGGGCACGCATGCGCAGCTCTACCGCAGGCTGGGTTGCCACCTGGGCCAGGACGCTACGCACTTCGCCGTCTGGGCGCCCAACGCCGAAGCGGTTTCGGTGATCGGCGACTTCAACGGCTGGAACGCCGGCGCACACCCGGCCCGTCCGCGAACCGACGGCTCGGGGTTGTGGGAGGTCGGTATTGCGGGCGTCGTACAGGGCCAGACCTACAAGTTCGCGATCCGCACCCGCGCCGGTGAGTTGCTGGAGAAGGCTGACCCCTTCGCACGCCGTGCCGAACTCGCTCCGGCGACGGGCTCGGTGGTGTGGCGCAGCAGCGACTACGTCTGGGACGACGCCGCCTGGATGGACCAGCGCGCCAGCCACAACGCACTCTCGGCGCCGATGTCGGTGTACGAGGTGCACCTGGGCTCGTGGCGGCGCGGTGAAGACGGCGCCATGCTCGATTACCGCGCCGCCGCACATCTGCTGGCCGAATACGTGACGCGCGTGGGCTTCACGCACATCGAGTTGATGCCGATCACCGAGCATCCGTTCTATGGTCCGTGGGGCTATCAGACGACGGGCTACTTCGCGCCGACATCGCGTTATGGCACGCCGCAAGACTTCAAGTACCTGGTCGACACGCTGCACCAGGCCGGCATTGCCGTGATCCTCGACTGGGTGCCCTCGCATTTCCCGGCCGACGCGCACGGCCTGGCGCGCTTCGACGGCACGCACCTGTTCGAGCATGCCGACCCCCGGCAGGGCTTCCACCCGGAGTGGAATTCGTCGATCTTCAACTACGGCCGCAACGAGGTGCGCGCCTTTCTGCTGTCGAGCGCGATGTTCTGGCTCGACGAGTACCACATCGACGGCCTGCGCGTCGACGCGGTGGCGTCGATGCTTTACCTCGATTACGCGCGCAAAGCCGGCGAGTGGATTCCCAACGCTTTTGGTGGACGCGAAAATCTCGAGGCGGTGTCGTTCCTGCGCCTGCTCAATGAATCGGCGTACCGGGATTTCCCCGGCGTGCAGATCATCGCCGAGGAATCCACGGCGTGGCCGATGGTCTCGCGACCGACGTACCTCGGTGGCCTGGGCTTTGGCTTGAAGTGGAACATGGGCTGGATGCACGACACGCTGAAGTACATGCACGAGGACCCCGTCCACCGCCGCTGGCAGCACTCGCAGCTGACCTTCTCGTTGGTCTACGCATTCAACGAGAACTTCATGCTGCCGCTGTCGCACGACGAGGTCGTGCACGGCAAGGGCTCATTGATCAACAAGATGCCCGGCGACACCTGGCAGCAGTTCGCCAACCTGCGCCTGTTGCTCGGCCATATGTGGGCGCACCCGGGCAAGAAGCTGCTCTTCATGGGCGGCGAATTCGGCCAGCGCCGCGAATGGAATCACGATGATTCGCTCGAGTGGTGGCGGCTCGCCGACGACGCCCATGGCGGACTGCAGAGATGGGTCGAAGACCTCAATCGCCTGTACCGCATCGAGCCGGCCCTGTATGAACTCGACTTCGATCCCGCGGGCTTTGCCTGGGTCGACTGCAACGATGCCGAGTCCAGCGTCCTCAGCTTCCTGCGCATCGCGCGCGATGGGTCGTCGCTGCTGGTGGTGGCCAACTTCACGCCGATGCCGCGCGAGAACTACCTGGTCGGCGTGCCGCAGGCGGGGCATTGGCGCGAGCGACTGAACAGCGATGCCACGCTCTACGGCGGCAGTGGCGTCGGCAATCAAGGTGGTGTCGACAGCGTGCCGGTCGCAGCGCACGGACAATTCAACTCGCTGAACCTGCACCTGCCACCACTGGGCATCCTGATCCTGCAGCACCAAGGAGCCGCCCCGTGAGCGTCAAGAAGACGGTGGCGCCCGTCGATCTGCCCGCTGGCCGCGGGCGCGCCGAGTGCGGCCGCTACGCACGCTTTGCCGACCCGGCCGCGCGCGACAGCATCCCCGACCCCAACGCGCAAAGCAGTCTTGAGGCCGGCAAGATCGACTGGAATCGACGCGGACGCCAGCCGCCCGCCGCCTGGCTGGCCTTGTACAGCGACCTGCTGCGCCGCCGTCGTGCGAGCCTGGTGCCCTGGTTAGCCGGCGCGCGCAGCGGCGCGCCGCACCTGACGGCGCCTTGGTCGGTACGGGTGGCGCTGGAGCAGCCATGAACGCTCGGCTGCACCGTCTCGCCGAGCTCAAGGGCATCGCCGCGACTCACTTCGACATCTGGGGCCAGGAGGTTCACGCCTCGGATGCCACGCTAGCGTCGCTGCTGCAGGCGATGCGCGTACTCGACGGCGACGAGGCCTCGTCGGCAGAGATCGAAACGGCCATCGCCGTGCACGAGAGTCGCCAGGCCACCGAGCTGCTGCCACCCGTGCTGGTCCTGTACGAGGACGATTCACGGTGGCAGTTGCCGGCACGGGCACCGCAGACCGACGCGCCCGATGTCACGCTCGACTGGCGCATCGATGCCGAAGACGGCGCGGTGCAGCAGGGCCAAGTCGGTGCCGAGTGGCCCACCGCGCAGCGCCTGCCGACCGGCTATCACCAGCTGTCGCTGGTCAGGGGCGGCGAAACCATCGCGCGTTGCAGCTTGATCGTCGCGCCGCGCAGCACGTATCGGCCGCCGGCGCTGCATGGCAACGGCCGGGTCTGGGGCGTCGTCGCGCAGCTGTACGCGCTGCGCTCAGAGCGCAACTGGGGCATTGGCGACTTCAGCGATCTGGCCCGGCTGGTCGAACTGTGTGGCGCGGCGGGCGCCGGCGCGGTCGGCGTCAGTCCACTGCACGCCATGTTCCCGCACAACCCCGCGCATGCCAGCCCGTACAGCCCGTCGAGCCGTTTGTTCCTCAACCTGCTCTACCTCGACGTCGAGGCGATCGCCGACTGTGCCGAGTGCGGCGACGTGCGCGCCACCGTGGTCAGCGACGGGTTCCGCGAGCAGCTCGCCATGCTGCGCCGCGGCGAACTGGTCGACTACGTCGGCGTCGCCGCAGCCAAGCGCGAAGTGCTCGAACGGCTCTACGCGCACTTTCGCCGCGAGCATCTGGCACGCAGCAGTGCCAGGGCGCAGCAGTTCAACCAGTTCCGCAAGCTGCACGGCACTGATCTGCGCCGACATGCACTGTTCGACGCATTGCAGTCGCATTTCCACCGCAGCGACGCCACGATCTGGGGCTGGCCCGTGTGGCCCGAAGCCTTTCGCAACCCCGAATCGCCACAGGTCGCGGCTTTCGAGCGCGAGCAAATCGAGGCGGTCGAGTTCCACGAGTACTTGCAGTGGCAGGCCGACTTGCAGTTGGCACAGGTTGCCCGCCGCGCTTCACGGCTCGAGGTCGGCCTGTACGTCGACATCGCGGTGTCGATCGACCGTGCAGGCGCGGAAGCCTGGAGCGAGCAGTCGCTGTATGCACTGGACGCGTCGATCGGTGCGCCGCCCGATGAGTACAACCCGAAAGGTCAGAACTGGGGCCTGCCCCCGCTGGACCCGGCGCGCTTGCGCGCGGCGGCTTATGCCCCATTCATCGCCATGCTGCGCGCCAACATGGCCCATGCCGGGGCGCTGCGCATCGACCATGTGATGGGGTTGATGCGGCTGTACTGGATCGCACCGGGCGCCGAGGCCTCGGCAGGCGCCTACGTGCACTACCCCTTCGATGATCTGCTGGCCATCGTGGCGCTGGAGAGCCAGCGCAATCGCTGTCTGGTCATCGGCGAGGATCTCGGCACCGTGCACCCCGAGGTGCGTACCAAGCTGGCTACCGCCGGCGTGCTCTCCTATGGCGTGCTGTTTTTCGAGCGCCGTCCGGATGGTGGTTTCAAAGCCCCAGCCGACTATCTTCGCCAGTCGATTGCCGTCGTCTCGACCCACGACCTGCCGACCCTGGCCGGCTGGTGGGAGGGCCGCGACCTGGCCCTGCGCGAGCAGCTCGACCTGTTCCCGCGTCCCGAAGTGCGCGAGCAGCAGGTGCACGAGCGCGCGCAGGACCGCGCACGCCTGTTGCATGCGCTCGCGCACGAACAGTTGCTGCCGCCGGGCATCGGCGTCGATCCGGCGCAGTTGCCGGCGTTGGACGCAGCATGCGGGCGCGCAGTGCATGCCTACCTGGCGCGCAGCCCGGCGCAGATCGTCGTCGCACAACTCGAGGACATGCTACTCGCAGCCGACCAGGTAAACCTGCCGGGCACCACCGACCAGGTCCCGAACTGGCGGCGCAAGCTGACATTGGCACTCGAACAGTGGCCCGTCGACGAGCGCTTTACCGCGCTCGCTCGCGTGCTCCGCGCGGAGCGACCATGATCGATCGAGCGGCCGCGCGCAGCAGCAGACCCCAGTGCCACGGCAGACGTCCCGCGGGCCGCGTACCGCATCCGATTGCACAGCGATTTCCGCTTCGCCGACGCGATGGCGCTGGTCCCGTGTTGGGCCACGCTGGGGATCAGCCCTCTCCTCGCTGCTGCTGCGCGCGCGGCCGGGCAGCCGGCATCGCTACGACGTCATCGACCCCGGCGAGCTGAACCCCGAACTGGGCACGCGCGCCGATTTCGCCCGTCTGGTCCAGGCGCTGCACGGCCACGGCATGGGCCTGGTGATCGACATCGTGCCCGACCGCATCAGCGCGTGCAGCACAAACAACGCCTGGTGGCTCGACGTGCAGCTAATCTGCCTGCTCATCAAATGGTGGCTGCCGCGCTTGATGACGCCAGCGATGTGCCTGGAGTTCGCCGCCCTGCTTCTGTCATCGGCGCCCGTCGCGCTGGCTCGACCTTGAAGTCGAGCGCCGGGCTGCGGCGCTTGGGGGTGCGCAGCGACCTCGACTTCAGACCCGACCCACGACCGGCAGGCAAGCGCCCGTGATCGCCGCCGCGTCGTCGGACAGCAGGAAGGCGACCACTTGGCTCAAGGCCCGTGGTGTGACCCAGCGGTCAAAGTCGGCATCGGGCATGTCAGCGCGATTGGCGGGTGAGTCGATGATGCTCGGCAGCACTGCGTTGACGGCCACACCGCGGTCCTTCAGTTCTTCGGCCAGCGCTTCGGTGAAGCGCATCACGCCGGCCTTGGACGCTGCGTAGGCGCCCGTGCCGGCGGCGGCTTTCAGCGCCGCGATGGCGCCGACGTTGACGATGCGCCCGCCGCGGCCCAAGTGCGGCAGCACGGCCTGCGAGGCCGCCACCGCAGTGCGCAGGTTCATCGCGTAAAGGCGATCCCAGGTTTCGAGCGAGCCCTCAGCCAGCGTCTCCCAGGCAAACCCGCCCGCCACGCTGACCAGGCCATCGATGCGTTGCCAGCGCTGCACGACCCGCGCCATCGCGTTCTGCGCGGCGCCTTGCAAGCCCAGATCGACGCCACCCAGGTGGAGCGTGCGGTCGGTCTCCGTCGCGCCCGCAGGCGGCTGAGCGCGGTCGAGCAACGCGACTCGTGCGCCACGCTCGCCGAGTACGGCCGCCAATGCGCGCCCAAGTGAGCCGAAGCCGCCGGTGATCACATAGACGCGGTCGTTCAGTGCCAAGGCCATCATTTGCCCATCGTCGAATTGATGCACGCCGATTCTGCGTCAGGCGACTGCGTGCCGGCGCTGACGTGCCGACGAAGCCACGGGCCGCAAAGGGCCCGTCGATCGCTGCATGACTTGGTGGGCGGTGCAGGGTTCGAACCTGCGACTTCCACCGTGTGAAGGTGGCACTCTACCGCTGAGTTAACCGCCCGAATTGGGGTCTTCGGGGTGGATTCCGAGGTGCCGGAAAGGGAGCAATTATGCCAGACGCTGCCACAGCGTCCGCCCGCCGCTGGCCTTGTCCAGCTCGGTGAGCACCGCGTCATGGGCGGCCAACTCGGCGGCACTGACTTCGACCGCGACCAGCTCGAACGCACTCAAGTCGACGGCCGCGACGCCACCCGCGCCGCTGGCGCTTTCCTGCGCCTCGATGACCAGTGTGTCCTGGCCGCGCGTCATGCGCACATAGACCTCGGCCAGCAGGCCGGCGTCGAGCAGTGCGCCGTGCAGCGTGCGGTTGGTGTTGTCGACCTCCAGGCGTTTGCACAGCGCATCGAGAGAATTCGACTTGCCGGGGAACTGGGTTCGCGCCATCTGCAGCGAATCGGTGATGCGATCGACCTGGCCGGCCAGGCACGGTCGCGCGAGGCGCTTGAGCTCGGCGTCGAGAAAGCCGACGTCGAAGGCGGCGTTGTGAATGATGAGCTCGGCGCCGGCCAAATAGGCCAGCAATTCTTCGGCGATCTCGGCGAAGCGCGGCTTGTCGGCCAGAAACTCATCGGTCAGGCCGTGCACCTTGAGCGCACCTTCGCTGCTCGGCCTCTCCGGGTTCAAATAGAAGTGTTTGTGGTTATCGGTAAGGCGACGGTTGACCATTTCCAGGCAGCCGATCTCTATGATGCGGTCGCCACTGTCGGGGCTGAGGCCCGTGGTTTCGGTGTCGAGAAATATCTGGCGCATGCGGGATCGTCCTCAGGTCGCGGGCCGCGCGCGCAACCAGATCAGCGCCCCGGCCAGCACCATCGGCACGCACAGCCATTGGCCCATGGTCATGCCCAGCGCCAGCGACCCCAGAAAGCGATCGGGTTCGCGGAAGAACTCGGCCACGAAACGCAGCCCGCCGTAGCCGACCAGGAACGCACCCGACACCTGGCCCAGCAGCCGCGGCTTGCGTGCATAGAGCCACAGCAGCACGAACAGCAGCACGCCTTCGAGCGCGACCTGGTACAGCTGCGACGGGTGCCGCGCAAGCGCCGTGCCTGACTGCGGGAAGACCATGGCCCAAGGCAGCGACGCGTCAGCCGCGCGTCCCCAAAGCTCGCCGTTGATGAAATTGCCGACGCGCCCCGACGCCAGACCGAGCGGCACGCACGGCGCGATCAGGTCCATGACTTCGAAAAACGGGCGGCCCCGCTGCCGAGCATAGAGCGCCAGCGCGCCGATCACGCCGAGCAGCCCGCCGTGGAAGGACATGCCGCCCTTCCAGACCATCGCCACTTCGAGCGGATTCGCGGCGTAGTAGCCCGGCTTGTAGAAGAACGCGTAGCCCAGGCGTCCGCCGATGATCACGCCGAGCACGCCCCAGAAGAGCATGTCTTCGACATCGCGGCGGCTCCAGCCGGTTTGCCGAAACTGCGGCTGGCGCGTGCGCAGCGTCGCCAGCCAGAGGAACAAGCCAAAGGCCACCAGATAGGTCAGGCCGTACCAATGGATACCCAGCGGGCCGAGTTGAATGGCAATCGGGTCAAACTGTGGATGCACCAGCATCGGATTCACGCTCCTCTGGACGGCTGCCATTGTCGGTGATGCCGCGCGCACCATCTCGCATGCAGATGGCGGATATATTTGACCACCGTCTCGGGGCTGCCCCGAATTGATCTCTCCAGGAGACCGCAAGATGACTGAAGCCAACCGCCGCTCGAAGAACATCACGCAAGGCGTGGCCCGCGCACCGAACCGCTCGATGTATTACGCGATGGGCTACGAGGACAGCGACTTCAACAAGCCGATGATCGGTGTGGCCAACGCTCACTCGACGATCACGCCCTGCAACTCGGGGCTGCAAAGGCTCGCCGACGCGGCCGTCGATGCGCTCAAGGCGGCCGGCGCCAACCCGCAGATTTTCGGCACGCCCACGATTTCTGACGGCATGGCGATGGGCACCGAGGGCATGAAGTACAGCCTGATCTCGCGCGAGGTCATCGCCGACTGCGTCGAGACTTGCGTCGGCGGCCAATGGATGGACGGCGTGCTGGTGATCGGCGGCTGCGACAAGAACATGCCCGGCGGCATGATGGGCATGCTGCGCGCCAATGTGCCGGCGATCTACGTCTATGGCGGCACGATCCTTCCCGGCAGGTACAAGGGACAGGATCTGAACATCGTCAGCGTGTTCGAGGCCGTGGGCCAGTTCTCGGCCGGCAAGATGAGCGAGGAAGACTTCTGCCAGATCGAGCGCCGCGCCATCCCGGGCAGCGGCTCGTGTGGCGGCATGTACACCGCCAACACCATGAGCTCGGCCTTCGAGGCCCTGGGCATGAGCCTGCCTTTTTCCTCGACGATGGCCAATGTCGAAGAGCCGATCGTCGAGCACACCCGGGCTGCGGCCCGGGCCCTGGTCGAAGCCGTCAAGGCCGACCTCAAGCCGCGCGACATCGTGACGCGCAAGAGCATCGAGAACGCGGTGGCCCTGATCATGGCCACCGGCGGCTCGACCAATGCCGTGCTGCACTTCCTGGCCATCGCGCATGCGGCGGGCGTCGAGTGGAGCATCGACGACTTCGAGCGCGTGCGCCGCAAGGTGCCGGTACTGTGCGATCTGAAGCCGAGTGGCAAGTACCTGGCGATCGACCTGCACCGCGCCGGCGGCATCCCGGCGGTGATGAAGCTGCTGCTGAAGGCCGGCGTGCTGCACGGCGAGTGCATCACGATCACCGGCAAGACGGTGGCCGCGAACCTGGCCGAGGTGCCAGAGCCCTCAGCCGAGCAGGACGTGATCCGACCGTTGTCGAACCCGATGTACGCGCAGGGCCACCTGGCCATCCTCAAAGGCAATCTGTCGCCCGAGGGCTGCGTGGCCAAGATCACGGGATTGAAGAACCCGGTCATGACCGGACCGGCGCGGGTCTTCGATGACGAGCAATCGGCGCTGGCCGCCATCATGGCCAACCAGATCGTCGCCGGCGACGTGATGGTGCTGCGCTACCTTGGCCCCAAAGGAGGCCCCGGCATGCCCGAGATGCTGGCCCCCACCGGGGCGCTGATCGGCCAGGGCTTGGGCGAGAGCGTGGGCCTGGTCACCGACGGTCGCTTTTCAGGCGGCACCTGGGGCATGGTGGTTGGCCATGTTGCACCCGAGGCCTATGAAGGCGGCACGCTGGCCCTGGTGCGAGAAGGCGACACGATCACCATCGACGCGCACAAGTTGCTGTTGCAGCTCAATGTCGGCGAGGACGAACTGGCGCGCCGCCGCGCCGACTGGGTCAAACCGGCCCCGCGCTACACGCGCGGCGTCATGGCCAAGTTTGCGTTCAATGTGTCAAGCGCCAGCGTCGGCGCAGTGCTCGACAGCTTCGATTGATGACTTAGGATTTCTTCTTACCGTCGGCACCCAGTTCGCCGAATCCGGTGCTGCGGCTGCTGTCGAGCACGCTGTCCTTGACGGTCTGCTCGTTATGCTCGCGCTTGACTGTTCGTACATTCTCGACGCGCGCCGCCGCTGCACGGCGTGCACGACTGGCGGCATCGTCGAGCTTTTGGCGCTTGTGATCCATGCCGAGCGCTTCCATGTTCTTGCGCCGGCGCTCCAGTTTCTTGTCCTCGAGCTTGTCCATCTCGCGCTTCTTGGTCAGCCCGCTCGAGTCGGCATAGGCCCACCACACCGCCGCCAGCACAAACGGCGAGAGAACCGCCCACCAGGTCCACTCCGCAACGAAGCCGATGTCCGCCAGCTTCAGGGCGATCAGCAGGACACCAAGCATGATGAACCACATCTCAATCTCCTCAGGGCATCTGCGTGTCAACCCACATGCCTAAAATACCGTTGCAGCAAACTGTAACCCAGTCGTTCCCGCTCTCCATTGGAAGGAAGTCATGAAATCGTTGATCATTCTGGGCGTCGCACTGAGCGCCGCCGTTGCATCGCCCGCGTTCGCCAACGCGGACTTGGCGAAACAGAAAAACTGCCTGGCCTGCCACGCAGCCGACAAGAAGGTCATCGGCCCGTCTTACAAGGACGTGGCCGCCAAGTACACGGGTCAAAAGGACGCCGCTGACAAAATGGCGCAAAAGATCCTCAAGGGGGGCTCGGGCGTCTGGGGCGCGGTCCCGATGCCGGCCAATCCGCAGGTCACCGAGGCCGAGGCAAAGACGCTTGCGACCTGGGTTCTCAGCACCAAGTAAGGACACGAGCGTCTGCGCGCGCAAGACCAGGGCCCCGCAGTGCGGGGCCCTTTTTATTGAGAAGCGACCGGGTCAGGCGAACTCTTGGCGGACGGTCGGCGACGTCAATTGGCGCATGATCCAGCACAGCAACGCGCAGGCGCCAATCGTCACCACGACGGCCATGATTTGCGAGGCGGTCACGAAGCCGCCGAACACCTGGGCTGCAGCAGGTGGCAACGCTGAGCGCGCCAGGGTGGACTCAACGACTGACTGCACCACCTCGTGTTGTACCCACAGGCCGATCAGGTTGGCTGCGACTGCCACGCCGAGCAGGACGATGAAGCAGCGTCGCGCCCAGTCCAGGCGCATCAGCAGGCCCGCGGCGCAGGCCATCGTGGTCAATGAAACCACCAGGCCCACGCCGATCACCCAGGGCAGATGGTCAATCAACAGGCTTGTCAGCACGGGCAGCGGCTGGGCGGCACCCAGCCCCTGCAGTCCCGGCAGCCAGGACGCCAGTGTCGCGTTCTGCAACAGCGCCGACAGGCTAGCGATTGCGCCCAGCGCTAGAAACACCCACGCGGTCAGCGTGACGAACAGTGACCGCGAGCCGACATTCAAAGTCTGAGGCATGGTGTGCGCTCCCCGAGCCATCGGCGCCGCCATCGTGACGCGCCGCATGGCCATGATTCTTTGGCCACAGCAAGGCGTCGTCATTCCCCCATTGAGGTGTATCTCCCCAGAACAAGGGACCCTTCGTGCGGTTCACACCACAGTGCGGGCCGGCGCTCAACCGAAGTGAACGGCGACGATCAGCGGCAGGATGGGCACCACGGCCTGCCAATGCGCGCCGGCATCGCTGTTGGCCCGCCGGCCACCGGTCGTGCTGCCCATCAGCAAGTGGCGGCCGTCCAAGAGTGAAAGCCGCTTCGAGGGCACCGCGCAGCGTGGGATCAGCCGATCACCTCGGGCCAATCGGTATGAAACGCCTGGCCCGGCGGGCGGTCGATGCGCTCGTAGGTGTGGGCGCCGAAGAAGTCGCGCTGCGCCTGCAGCAGATTGGCAGGCAGCCTCGCGCTGCGGAAGGCGTCGTAGTAGGCCAACGAGGCGCTCATGGCAGGCACTGCGATGCCGCCACGAACCGCAGTGGCCACGACCTCGCGCCAGGCCCCCTGGGCCGCGTTCATGGCGTTGCGAAAGAACGGTGCCAGCATCAGATTGGCCAGGCCGGGCTCGGCGCGGTAGGCCTGGGTGATGTGGTTCAGGAAGCGCGCGCGAATGATGCAGCCGCCGCGCCAGATGCTGGCAATGCCGCCAAGGTCCAGTGCCCAGCCCTGCTTCGCTCCCATCGTGCGCATCAGGTCGAAGCCCTGGGTGTAGCTGACGATCTTGGAGGCATATAGCGCGTCGTGCACCTGGGCAACCAACTCAGTGCGGTCGCCTCGCAGTTCAGGCGCCGGCCCGCGCAGCAAGCGGCTGGCGGCAACACGTGCGGACTTCATCGACGACAGCACACGCGCCTCGACTGCCGCGTTGATCGTGCTGATCACGACCGCGTTGTCTGCCGCACTCATCAGCGTCCACTGTCCGGTGCCCTTCTGCCCCGCCTTGTCGAGGATCAGATCGACCACCGGCGTTCCACTGTCAGGGTCGCGCTGGCGCAGGATCTTGCCCGTGATCTGGATCAGGTAGCTCTGCAACGCGCCCTCGTTCCAACCCTCGAACACCTCGGCCATCTCGTCGGTGGAGAGGCCCGCGGCCTGGAACATCGCGTAGGCCTCGCAGATCAGCTGCATGTCGCCGTACTCGATGCCGTTGTGCACCATCTTCACGTAGTGGCCCGCGCCGCCCGCGCCGATATGCATCACGCAGGGCTGGCCATCGACTTTCGCCGCAATGCTCTCGAAGATCGGCTGCAACACCTGCCAGGTGCTGGCTGGGCCGCCCGGCATGATCGACGGGCCCTTGCGCGCACCCTCCTCGCCACCCGACACGCCTGCACCGACGAAGTGCAGGCCGCGCGCCGCCAGCGCCGTCGAGCGTCGCCCCGTGTCGCTGTACAGGCTATTTCCGCCGTCGATGACGATGTCGCCCTCTTCGAGCAGCGGCACGAGCTGGGCGATCACTGCGTCGACCGCCTGGCCGGCCTTGACCATCAGCATCACCTTGCGCGGCCGCTTCAGCGACGCCACGAAGGCGTCCAGAGACCGTGTGCCACGCAGGTGTTTGCCGCGCTGCGCCGCGACGAAAGCGTCGGTCACGTCCCCGCTGCGGTTGTAGACCGCGACGGTGAAGCCGCGACTCTCGATGTTGAGCACGAGGTTCTGGCCCATCACGGCCAGGCCGATCAGGCCGAAGTCACAACTGGCGGTCATCACTTCCTCCTGGCGCTGAATTGGATTGGCGCATTGTGCGTGCGCCGAATGTGCACTGCCTCAGGCCACGTCGCGGCCGGTACTGGCACTCCAGATGCGGTACCACGCTTGCGCATCCAGGCTCAGCGAAAGTGCGGCCACCGCCTCAGCAACGGCCTCGATGCGCGACGACCCGGTGATCGGCAGCGGGCGTGCCGGATGGCGCAGCAACCAGGCAAAGGCCACGGTGGCAGGCGCGACCCCATGATCCTGCGCCAAGGCCTGCATGACCGCCAGCACGCGCCGCGCCGCCTCATCATCGGCGCTGAACAGCCGCCCGCCCGCCAGTGGTGACCAAATCATCGGCCGCAACCCAAGGTCAACGCATTGGTCGAGCGTGCCGTCCTGCAACGGTTGCAGGTGCAGCGGTGAGAACTCGATCTGGTTCGTGACCAGCGCAATGCGGCCGTGCAGCAGCGCCAGCTGCGACGGGCTGTGGTTGGAGACGCCGAAGTCGAGTACCTTGCCCTGGCTGCGCAGTGCGCGAAACGTGTCGGCGAGTTCGTCGGGGTCCATCAAGGCATCGGGCCGATGGATCAGCAACAGGTCGATGCGGTCAGTGCGCAGGGCTCGCAGTGACTGGTCGACCGACGCGATGACGTGATCGCGTGAACTGTCGTAGCTCTTGATCACCTGCCCGGGCCGCGCCGGCAACACTGGCTTGATGCCGCACTTGGTAACCAGCTGGATTCGTTCACGCAGCCCAGGGGTAGCCGCCAGGGCCTCGCCGAACAGGCCTTCGACAGAGTAGCCACCGTAGATATCGGCATGGTCGAAGCTGGTCACGCCCAGCGCCAGACATTGCTCAATCCAACGCACTCGCGCCGCGACGTCCCAGCCCCACCCGGCCATGCGCCAGGTGCCGGCAATGATGGGCGACAGCGTCAACGCACGTCGCCGGCCAGGCTGGCCAGAGTTTCCGGTGCGATGCCCGCATGCGCCGGGTAATTCGTGTGGTCGCAGCCGACCTTCACCGCCGCGCCGGCACGGATTGCTGCGCGCTGCGCCGGGTTGAACTCGAAGCGAACGAAGTGCACCGCCGAGGTCTTCTCGTCTGTGCTGCGATCGAGGTCTTCGTCGGCGATGCCGTAGACGCGGGAAAGGCCTTCGACCTCGACGAACATGCGGTCCTCGATGCCGATCAGCCGCGCCAGTTCGCGCTTGCGTTCATGAACGTCCGGATACTCGATCAGCATCGTCGCCTTCCAGTTGCTGCCCTCGGGCACCAGCGCAGCGTAGGCGTCGATCTCGCTCTGAATGCCGTCCTCGTCGAAAATCTTCTCGATGTGCAGCATCTCCTGGATCTGGCGCCTAATGGTCAGTTCGTCTTCAAACTGCAGTGTGATGTGCTCGCCCAACGGCACACTGCGCAAGCGCCGGTGCGCAATGGCCTCGGCCTTGCTGGTCTTGCGAACCCTGGCGTAGGCCTCCAGGCTCAGGAGGCTGGCACGGTCAATCGTCGTCATCTCAGTCACTCCAGTCCGTAGGCGATACGTATCAACGACAGCGGGTGTTGCAGGGCCGGCGCGGGCGTGCCGGCCTGGGCCATGCCCTGCGCAATGTGGTGGCCCGCCATTGGGCAATCACTGCTGATGACGTCGGGTTCATTGTTGGCCATGGCCTTGAACACCGGCTTGCCGATCTTCATCGCCACCGGGTGTGTGGCGGTTTTCACGCCATAGGTGCCCGCGTGGCCCGAGCAGCGCTCGACCGTGTTGAGCACGACCTCGACCTTGCTACCCACGAGCTTGAACATCTCCTCGGTCTTCTTTCCGATCTTCTGTACCCGGCCATGGCAGGGGATGTGGTAGCTGACATTGCCCAACGAGGTCTTGAAGTCGATCTTCAGCAGGCCGTCCTTGTGGCGCGCCATGAAGTATTCGAAGGGATCGAACATCGCCTCCTTGACTGCCTGCGTGTCGCCGCAGTCTGGAAACATCAGCGGCAATTCCTGCTTGAACATCAGCGTGCAGCTTGGCACGGCACTGACGATGGCGTAGCCGTCCTTGGCATAGCGTGTCAGCACAGGCACATTGCGCGCCTTCTGTCGTGCCACGCCATCCAGGTCGCCGAGCTCGAGCTTGGGCATGCCGCAGCAGGATTCCTTCTCGACGATCACATACGGAATGTCGTTGTGGTCTAGCAGCTTGATCAGGTCAAAGCCAATTCCTGGCTCGTTGTAGTTGACGTAGCAGGTTGAAAAGATTGCCACCTTGCCGGGCGTGCGCTGGCCGTTGTGGACTACCGTGGCACGGCCCTGCTTGTTTGCACTCCAGCGAAATCGCTGCGTCGCCAGACCCGGCATCCAGGCGTCTGGATGCACACCAAGGGTCTTGTCCATTGCCTTGCGCGCGAGCTGGGTCTTGTTCACGGCATTGACCGCCTGCACGACGATCGGGATGCCGGCGAACTGGCCATGCACGTCAGTCGAGGCCAGGAACTTCTCGCTAGTCTTCACGCCACCCTGCTTGAACTTGATGGCCTTGGCGCGCAGCATCAGATGAGGAAAATCGAGGTTCCACGGGTGTGGCGGCGTGTACGGGCACTTGGTCATGAAGCACAGGTCGCACAGGTAGCACTGGTCGACCACGTTCCAGTAGGCCTCCTTCTTGACGCCGTGCACCTCGCCATCGTCGGTGGCATCGACGAGGTCGAACAGGGTCGGGAAACTCTGGCATAGGCTGACGCACCGACGGCAGCCGTGGCAGATGTCGAACACCCGCTCCATCTCCTTCTGGGCCGTGGATTCGTCGAAGTACTCGGGGTGGGTCCAGTCGATCGGGTGTCGGGTCGGGGCTTCGAGGTTGCCTTCGCGCATGGAACGTACTGCCAAATGAAGAACAAGGGGCACGAGGCCCCTTGTTCGGGTTGACGGGAATCGGCCTCAGTCCACCAGGGCGTCTAGCGCCTTCTGGTAGCGGTTGGCATGCGAGCGCTCGGCCTTGGCCAGCGTCTCGAACCAGTCGGCGATTTCATCGAACTTCTCATCGCGCGCCTGCCTGGCCATGCCCGGGTACATGTCGGTGTACTCGTGCGTCTCGCCGGCCACGGCCGCCATCAGGTTCTGGCGGCTGCTGCCGATCGGCAGCCCGGTCGCCGGGTCGCCCACCTCTTCGAGAAACTCAAGGTGGCCGTGCGCGTGGCCGGTCTCGCCTTCGGCGGTGGACCGGAACAACGCCGAGATGTCGTTTTGGCCTTCGATGTCAGCCTTGTTTGCGAAATACAGGTACCTGCGATTGGCCTGTGATTCGCCTGCAAAGGCGTCCTTCAGGTTCTGCTCGGTCTTCGATCCTTTCAAGCCCATGTCAATCTCCTGTGATGGCAATCGGAATGCTGCCAACGGTATCTCACCGCGGCCTTGGCCGCCAATGCAATGCCGCTATTCGCACGATAGTCATATACTATATAATGACTATCTACGATAGTAGATCTTGGCCGCGCCAATGTTCAATCGAAAAGCCACTGCAGCGCGCGACCGTGTAGCGCAGCGTTGGCCTCGACCAGTTCGTCCAGCACAGTGAAGTGATTCTTCGTCGGCACCTCCTCGCACACCGGCACGGCAGCTTGGCCCCAGCGCTCACGGATCATCCGGTTTTGGCGCAGGAACTCTTCGCTCTCGAACCCGCCGACCACGCTGCAAAGCTGTACGCCGGCAGGCGCTGCAAACCATGCCGGGCTGGCACGCGCCACAACCTCAGGCGTCAGCCGCAGGTCAATCTGCAGCGACGGCGTAGCGGCAATCGGCGCCAAATCGTAGAGGCCTGAAATCGAGATCGCGCGGCGCGTCAACCTGGCCGGCAAGTCGGGTGCGAGCCGCGGCCCGTCGCAAGCCAGCATCATCGCCGCCAAGTGACCGCCCGCCGAGTGACCTGCAACAACGGTGCGCGCCGCATTGCCGCCGTACGGCTCGGCATGGCGGTGCACCCAGGCCAGCGCATGGGCCATCTGCAGCGCAATGGTGTCGACCGTCACGTCCGGGCACAGCGAATAGTTCGGCACCACGACCATCGCCCCGGCAGCAACAAAGGGTGCCGCAACGAACGAGAAGTCAGACTTGTCGAGCGTGCGCCAGTAGCCGCCGTGGATGAACACCAGCACCGGCGCGTTGTTGCGCGCGGCAGGGAACACGTCCAAGGTCACGACGCCCAGCGGCATGTACGGCACATCGAAGTGACATCGCAACCCCGCACGCGCCAGCGCCGAAGACTCGCGCCAGCGCGCAATGTGCTGGGCGAATTCCGGCACCCGCCGACGGTTGTCGTACTGCGCGTCGAGCCAGGCGGCGTCTGGCACGGGTGCGCGTCGAACATTGCGATTCATGTGGCCCTCCGTTATCCCCGACGCTCTCACGCAGCACGCTGCGGCGTCAAGGCCGGCTGCTAGAATTCTCGCCGTTCGTGGGGGCGTAGCTCAGCTGGGAGAGCGTCGCGTTCGCAATGCGAAGGTCAGGAGTTCGATCCTCCTCGTCTCCACCAATGATTCGAGGGCTTGGCCGCTGCCAGGCCCTCTTCGCGCGCGGAGCGCTTCGCGCGCGCGATCATCTGTAGCACTCACGCCAACACGCGCATTGACAGGTCGACCGCGCGCACATCCTTGGTCAGCTTGCCGATCGAGATGCGGTCCACGCCGGTGGCGGCGATCTCGCGGATCACAGTCAAGTCAACCCCTCCCGAGACTTCTAGCAGCGCACGCCCCGCATTGAGGACGACGGCGCGACGCATGTCGTCAAGACTGAAGTCGTCGATCAGCACATTGGTCGCACCGGCTTCGAGCGCCTGCTGCAGTTCGTCCAGATTTTCGACCTCGATCTGGATACCTACCCCGGCGTTGAGCGCGCGCGCTGCCCGCAGCGCCGGGGCAATACCGCCAGCCGCCGCGACATGGTTTTCCTTGATCAGGATGCCGTCCCACAACGCCATGCGCTGATTGCGCCCGCCACCCACGCGCACGGCGTACTTCTGCGCCAGGCGCAGTCCCGGCAGTGTCTTGCGGGTGTCGAGCACGGCACAGCCGCGTGGGTGGGGCGACACGCCCGCAATCGCGTTCACATACTGGCGCGTCGCGCCGGCCACGGCGGACAACATCTGCACAAAGTTCAGCGATGGCCGCTCGGCACTGAGCAAGGCGCGGGCATCGCCGTCGACATGGCAGATGACCGCGCCAGCGGCAACCTCATCGCCCTCGGCCACCCGCCAGTCGAGGCCCGCGGTAGCGTCCAGGGCCTGCATGCAGGCATCGAACCAGGGTCGGCCGCAAATCACTGCCGCTTCCTTGGCCACCACCTGAGCGTGCACACGACCTCCCGCGCGTACAAGCTGCGCGGTCCAGTCGCCACGGCCGATGTCCTCCATCAAGGCATCGCGCACATTGCGCGTGATGGCCTGTTCGAGGGTTTCGTTGTGATCGAATTTCATGGTCGTCACCTGCGGCGGTGTGCAGCCGCTATTTCAACATCCAGGCTAGCGGCGGCGCGAACAGGCGGGCAAGCGGTCTGCAAATTCGGCCTGCGCCAGCCCGTATGTGCAATGACGCGTAACCGCCGCCCCCCTGGCCAAGGTACCTATTAGGGTGAAGCCCCAGGGGATCGGGGGCACTTTGGCGATATATTCCCGCCCTTCGTAGCGTTGGTCGCTGCGCATGAAGTTTGCAGCACGAGCTGCTGCCGCGGCCCACAAGGCTGTTGATTTGAATTCGCAGCGCCGCGTGGTGTGCGACGTCCGGAGGGTTGGATTGAATTACGCCGAGCAACACCGCGATCCCGGCAAGCATGCAGTGGGCATCGGCATCGTCATCGTGATGCACATCCTGCTGGGCTGGGCACTCATCAATGGCCTGGCCCGAACGGTGATCGACGTCATCAAGGGACCGATCGAAACCAAGATCATCGAAGAGGTCAAACCGCCGCCGCCGCCGCCGGAGAACCTGCCGCCGCCGCCCAAGTTCGCGCCGCCGCCGCCGAGTTTCGTGCCGCC
>JANMSS010000019.1:0-3155 GCA_031389585.1 Burkholderiales bacterium
GGGCCGGCCAGGCGGCGAAAGGCGATCGTGAAGTCGGTGCGATCGGCGGCCATCAGGCGCAACAGGTCGTCGATCAGCAGCTGGTCGTCGTCGTGCTCGGTTTGCAGGCCGAGCTTGGCGCGCAGCGCGCCGAGCATGGCGCGCGCGTACTCGGCCTTGTAGGGCTCCAGCGAGGCCAGCAACAACTCGCTGGCCGCTTCGGGCGGGCCCGCGACCGTCGGCAGCAGCGCCTGCGCCAATGCGTGCAGGTTCCAGAAGGCCACCCCCGGTTGCCGCGCGTAGGCGTAGCGCCCCTGGTGGTCGCTGTGGTTGCAGATGTGGCCGGGATCGAAAGCGTCCAGAAACCCGAACGGCCCGTAATCTATCGTCAGCCCAAGCAGCGACATGTTGTCGGTGTTCATCACGCCATGGCAGAAGCCCACCGCCTGCCATTGCGCCAGCAGGCGCGCGGTGCGCAGGGCCACCGTTTCGAGCAGCGCCGCGGCCGGCTCGGACGTGCCCTGCAATTCGGGGAAGTAGCGCTCGACCGTGGCCTCGACCAGGCGCCGCAACGCGGCCTTGTCGTTGGCACTGTGCGCGAAATGCTCGAAGTGGCCGAAACGCAGAAAGCTCGGCGCGACGCGCGTGACGACAGCAGCCGTCTCCATCGTCTCGCGGCGCACCGGCAATGGCGAACCAATGACGGCCAGGGCCCGCGTGGTCGGAATGCCCAGCGCGTACATCGCCTCGGAACCCAGGAACTCGCGGATCGACGAGCGCAGCACCGCGCGGCCATCGCCCATGCGCGAGTAGGGCGTCAGACCGCTGCCCTTCAACTGCACTTCCATCGGCCCGGCGGGCGTGTCGATCTCGCCGAGCATCAGCGCCCGGCCGTCGCCCAACTGGCCGGCCCAGACGCCGAACTGGTGGCCTGAGTAGACCGAGGCATGCGGTTGCGGTTTGCCTGCGGGCTGGTTGCCCGACAGCACCGCCAAGGCCTCGCCGCTAGCTAGCCAGTCGGTCAGGCCCAGCGTGCGCGCCAGCGCGTCGCTGCGCACCACCCAATGCGGCGCGCTGATGGGCTGCGGCGGCAAGTCGGTGCCAAAGGCCGCACCGAGCCCTTGCAGGAAGACGCTGTCGCGCCAGGCAGGCGCGACAGCGGGGGTGATCATTTCGGGCGCATTCACAGGGCCCCATTGTCGGCGCACGCGACAACCGCAGCGGCGGGTGGGGGAATCACGCTTTGACAGCCTATGGCACCGCACTCAATACTGGTCCGAAACCGTCCCTGGAGTCTTCGATGCTCGGATTGATGCAAGACCAGCCGCTGGCGATCTCGAGCCTGATCGAGTTTGCCGCCCGCAACCACCACGACGCGCAGATCGTCTCGCGGCGCGTCGAGGGTGACATCCACCGCACCACCTACCGCGAGGTGGCGGCGCGCGCACGACAAGTGGCCAACGCGCTGGACCGGCTCGACCTGGCCTTCAGCGACCGCGTCGCCACTCTGGCCTGGAACGGCTACCGCCACCTCGAGTTGTACTTCGCGATCTCCGGCAGCGGCCGCGTCGTGCACACGCTGAACCCGCGCCTGGCGCCCGAGCAGGTGGTGTGGATCGCCAACCATGCCGAAGACCGCGTGCTCTGCTTTGACATGACGTTCCTGCCCTTGGTCAAGGCCATCTGGCGTCAATGCTCGACGGTCAAGCACTGGATCGCGCTGTGCGAGGCCAATGCACTGCCCGCCGACACCGGCATCGAGGGTTTGCAAAGCTACGAGGCCTGGATCGGGGATGAGAGCCCGGCCTACGCCTGGCCGAGCTTCGACGAGCGCAGCGCGGCCACCCTTTGCTACACCAGTGGCACCACCGGCAACCCCAAAGGGGTCCTGTTCAGCCACCGTTCGACCGTGCTGCACGCCTGGGCCGTCGCGCTGCCCGATTCGCTCAGCCTGTCGGCACGCGACTGCATCCTGCCGGTGGTGCCGATGTTCCATGTCAACGCCTGGGGCATCCCGTATGCGGCGGCAATGACCGGGGCCAAACTGGTCTTCCCCGGGGCAGCGTTGGACGGCAAGTCGGTCTACGAATTACTGGAATCCGAGCAGGTGACGATGGCCGCCGGCGTGCCCACGGTGTGGATGATGCTGCTCAACCATATGCGCCAGAACGGCCTCAAGTTCACCCACATGCGGCGCACCGTGATCGGCGGCTCGGCCTGCCCGCCGGCCATGATCAAGTCGTTTCGTGACGACGTCAACGTCACTGTGCTGCACGCCTGGGGCCTGACCGAGATGTCGCCCGTGGGCACGGTGTGCAACCTCAAGCTGGCGCAGCGTGCCCTGGACCCCGATGCGCAACTGGCGATCCTGGCCAAGCAGGGCCGGGCGGTCTACGGTGTCGAGATGCGCATCGTCGACCCCGAGGGTCATGAACTGGCGTGGGATGGCAAGACCAGCGGCGACGTGCAGGTCAAGGGCCCGTGGATCGCTACGGGCTACTTCAAGGGTGAGGGCGGCGACCCGCTCGTCGACGGCTGGTTCCCGACCGGCGACGTGGCCACGATCGACGCTGAGGGCTTCCTGCAGATCACCGACCGCAGCAAGGACGTGATCAAGTCGGGCGGCGAATGGATCAGCTCGATCGACATCGAAAACATCGCCATTGCCCACCCGGCAGTTGCCATGGCCGCCTGCATCGCGCTGCCGCACCCCAAGTGGGACGAGCGGCCGCTGCTGGTGGTGGTGAAGAAGGCCGGGGCCGCGGTCAGCCGCGACGAACTGTTGCAGTTCTACGAAGGCAAAGTGGCCAATTGGCAGGTGCCCGACGACGTGGTCTTCGTCGACGCCATCCCGCTCGGCGCCACCGGCAAGATGCAAAAAATCAAGCTGCGCGAGCAATTCAAGGACCACAAGCTACCCGGCGCCTGAAGCGCGCCCGCGCCGCCCTCGTTTGACGTAATCCCTGAGGGAAAGCGCCGTCCAGTTGCGCTACCGTGGCGGGCCGCCGTTGGCGGTGCCCGATTCCCCGCTTCGTCAGGAGACCCCCATGAAGTTCACCCAGACCTTGTGCAGCGCTGCCGCGGCATTGCTGCTCTCGAGCGCCGCCACGGCCCAGAAGGGCGAGACAGTCAAGATCGCCTGGATCGACGCCCTGACGGGCATGACCGCGGCCACT
>JANMSS010000082.1:0-3040 GCA_031389585.1 Burkholderiales bacterium
GATCGCCTCCTGCCGGCTGGCGATCTGGATGTGGCTCCAGGTCGCACCGCCCTTTTGCGCCAGGCCACCGGCGTCCTGCGTCACGACACCGCGGCCTTCGAGGTGCGCGGCCATGCCGAGCAACTGGCCGATGGTGATCACGCCCGTGCCGCCGACGCCGCCGACGACGATGCCCCAGGCGGTCTCGGCCAGCGGCAGGCTCGGCTCGGGCAGCGCGGGAATGCGGGCCAGATCGCCCTTCTTGTCCTTCTTGGGCTTCTTCAACTGCCCGCCCTCGACGGTGACGAAGCTCGGACAGAAACCCTTGACGCAGGAGTAATCCTTGTTGCAGGTGTTCTGGTTGATGCGGCGCTTGCGCCCGAATTCGGTCTCCACCGGTTCGACACTCAGGCAATTGCTCTGCACGCTGCAATCGCCGCAGCCTTCGCAGACCAGCTCATTGATCACCACCCTCTTTTCGGGGTCGACTAGTCTGCCGCGCTTCCTGCGCCGGCGTTTTTCGGTGGCGCAGGTCTGGTCGTAGATGATGACCGTGGTGCCCTTCAATTCGCGGAACTCGCGCTGGATGCGATCCAGCTCGTCGCGGTGCTGAACGGCAACGCCCGGCGCCAGCGCCACGCCCTCGTACTTCTCGGGCTGGTCGGTCACGATCACTAGCTTCGCCACGCCTTCGGCGACCAAGCTGTTCATGATCTGAACCACCGAGTGCCCCTCCGGGCGTTCGCCGACCGGCTGGCCGCCGGTCATCGCCACCGCGTCGTTGTAGAGCACCTTGTAGGTGACGTTCACGCCGGCCGCGATGCTCTGGCGGATCGCCAGCGAACCGCTGTGGAAGTAGGTGCCGTCGCCGAGATTGGCGAAGACATGCTTGTCGCGGGTGAACGGCGCCTGGCCGACCCAGGCCACGCCCTCGCCGCCCATCTGGCTGAAGGTGCTGGTGCTGCGGTCCATCCACACCGCCATGAAGTGGCAGCCGATCCCGGCCATCGCGCGCGAGCCTTCGGGCACGCGGGTGCTGGTGTTGTGCGGGCAGCCCGAGCAGAACCAGGGGGCACGCTCGCCGGTGTCGGTCTTGATCTCGGCCAGGGCGCGTTCGCGGCCCTCGATCACCGCGATCCGCTGGTCCATGCGTGCCGCGATGTCGCTGCCGACCGGCGCCATGCCCAACTTCTTCAAGCGCTTGGCGATGGCCTTGCCGATGATGGCCGGCGTCAGGTCGGCCTTCGCGCGCAGCAGCCAGTTGTCGCTCGGGTTGGGCATGCTCCACTCACCGCCGGGTGAATCACCGCCGGGCTCGTCGAACTTGCCCAGCACATTCGGCCGCACATCGGCGCGCCAGTTGTAGAGCTCTTCCTTGAGCTGGTACTCGATGACCTGGCGCTTCTCTTCGACCACCAGGATTTCCTGCAGACCCTGCGCGAAATCGCGCGTGATCGTGGCTTCGAGCGGCCAGACCACGTTGACCTTGTGCAGCCGGATCCCCAGCGCGCGGCAGGTGTCATCGTCCAGGCCGAGGTCGGCCAGCGCCTGGCGGGTGTCGTTGAAGGCCTTGCCGCTGGCGATGATGCCGAAGCGGTCGTGGCCCGACTCGATGACGTTGTGGTTGAGCTTGTTGGCGCGCACATAGGCCAGCGCGGCGTACCACTTGTAGTCCATCAGCCGGGCTTCCTGCTCGAGCGGCTGGTCGGGCCAGCGGATGTGCAGGCCGCCTTGGGGCATCGCGAAGTCTTCTGGCATCACGATCTTCACGCGGTCGGGGTCGACCGACACCGAGGCCGACGACTCCACCACCTCCTGGATCGTCTTCATGCCGCTCCACACGCCCGAGAAACGGCTCATCGCGATGGCATGCAGGCCCATGTCGAGGATGCCCTGAACGTCGGAGGGAAAGAACACCGGCAGGCCGCAGGCCTTGAAGATGTGGTCGCTCTGGTGCGGCGCGGTGCTGCTCTTGGAGACATGGTCGTCGCCGGCGATGGCGATCACGCCGCCGTGTTTGGCGGTGCCGGCCATGTTGGCGTGCTTGAAGACATCCGAGCAGCGATCCACCCCCGGACCCTTGCCGTACCAGATGCCGAACACGCCGTCGAATTTCTGCGTCGCCGGGTAGATGTCGAGCTGCTGCGTGCCCCACACTGCGGTGGCGGCCAACTCCTCGTTGACGCCGGGCTGGAACACGATCTGGTGCGCGGCCAGGTGCTTCTTGGCCGCCCACAACGCCTGGTCGTAGGCGCCAAGTGGCGAGCCGCGGTAGCCGCTGACAAAGCCAGCGGTGTTCAACCCCGCCAATGCATCGCGGGTGCGCTGCAGGATGGGCAGGCGCACGAGCGCCTGCACGCCGCTCATGAAGGCACGCCCGGTCGCTAGCGCGTACTTGTCCTCCAGGGTGACGGTTTCCAGCGCCTTGCGGACGGACTCGGGCAGGGGGGCGTTCATCGGCAGCACTCCGGCGGCAGGGTTGAAAAAAACTGCGGCAAGTGTAGAAGTGTCGGCGCGGCAAGTGCTTGCTTAGTTTGCTCGGAATGACGTGCCATGAGCAATAATCTTTCTGCAAACTTAGTGATGGCGAAACAATGGCCTCAAGAACTGCCAAATCAGGGGAGTCCCGTAGCGTCGCGAGCGCGCCCGGCGACGAACCCGTCACGCACAGCCCCGATCTTGATCGATTTGATGTGGCCATCCTGGTCGCGTTGCAAACCGAGGCCCGGCTGTCCAACGCCGAACTTGCCAGCCGCATTGGGCTGTCGGCGGCGCCTACGTGGCGCCGCGTCAAGTGGCGCGAAGTCCAGGGCTACCTCACCGGCTACCGCGCCGAGATAGACCGCCGCAAGATCGGCCTGGGCGTGCTGGCCTTCGTGCGGGTCGACGCCGAGCGCAACACCGGCCAAGCGACCCGCGTGCTCGAAGAAGCGATTCGTTCGCTGCCCGAGGTGATTGCCTGCCACTACATCTCGGGCACCGGCACCTTCGAGCTGCAGGTGATGGTGACCGATCTCGAAGCCTTCTCGCAGTTCTCGATCAAGACCTTGCTGAACCTGCC
>JANMSS010000103.1:0-20344 GCA_031389585.1 Burkholderiales bacterium
TGCTCGGCATCGACCTCGGCGGCACCAAGATCGAAGTCGCTGCGCTGTCACCCGAGGACGGCCGTTTTCTGCTGCGCGAGCGCATCGCCACGCCCCCCGGCTATGACGCGGTGCTCGGCGCCATCGGCAACTTGGTCGCCCGTGCGGAAGCCGACCTGGGTGTGCAGGGTCTGCCGCTCGGGGTGGGGATCCCGGGTTGCCTGTCACCGGCCACTGGCCTGGTCAAGGGCGCCAACACGACCCTGCTCAACGGTCGTTCGCTCGACCGCGATCTGGCGCGCCTGCTGCACCGTCCGGTGCGCGTGGAGAACGACGCCAACTGCCTGGCGGTCAGCGAGGCGGTCGACGGCGCAGGCCGCGGCGCGCGGTTGGTCTTCGCCGCCATCCTCGGCACTGGCGTGGGCGCGGGCATTGCGATTGACGGCCGCGCCCGGGCTGGCGTGCATGGGATCGCCGGCGAGTGGGGCCACAACCCGGCGCCGCGGCTGCCTGAAGACCGCGACCTGCCTGCGACGCACTGCTGGTGCGGCCGCGGCGCGTGCAACGAAACCCTGCTCAGCGGCCCCGGATTCGCAGCCGACCATCTGCGCCATGGCGGCGCTGGCCTGGACGCGCGCGAGATCGTCGACGCCGCGCGCGCGGGCGATGCGGCCGCGCAGGCCAGCCTGGGCCGCTACACGGAGCGCCTGGCGCGCGCGCTGGCGCAGGTCATCAATCTGCTCGACCCCGACGTGATCGTGCTCGGCGGCGGACTCAGCAATGTGGTCGAGCTGTTCGATGCGGTGCCGGCGCGCTGGGCGGCACATGTGTTTTCAGATGTGGTCAAGACACCGCTCGAGCCGGCGACGCACGGCGACTCCTCAGGGGTGCGCGGCGCGGCGTGGCTGTGGCGTGCTCCCGCATAATCGATTCATTCATGTGCCCATGAGGGGCGGCCGCCTCAAACGATGACTATTCGCGAGATCCTGAAAATGGGCGATGCGCGCCTGCTGCGCGTCGCCGAACCCGTGTCCGCGTTCGATACGCCCGAGCTGCACGCCCTGATTGCCGACATGTTCGACACCATGGAAGCGGCCAACGGCGCTGGCCTGGCGGCGCCGCAGATCGGCGAGAACCTGCAGCTGGTGATCTTCGGCTTCGCTCACAACGCGCGCTACCCCGACGCCCCGCCGGTGCCGCGCACGGTGGTGATCAACCCGGTGATCGAAGTGCTGGGTCCTGAGGAAGAAGAGGGCTGGGAAGGCTGTCTTTCGGTGCCCGGCCTGCGCGGCCTGGTGCCGCGTTTCTCGCGCATCCGCTACCGCGGCTTCGATCCGCTGGGGCAGGCCATCGAGCGCGTCGCGGACGGGTTTCATGCCCGGGTTGTGCAGCATGAGGTCGACCACCTGATGGGTCGCCTGTACCCGACGCGGATGCGTGATTTGACGCAATTGGGCTTCACCAGCGTGCTTTTTCCCGATTTGGACGCCTCGACTGATGACTGAGCCCAGATCTGTAAAGCGATGTGAAGCCGTCAGCCACAGCCCCGCCTGGGGCGTTGAGCCTTCACGCAGGCGCCGCTGATGCGGTGCCGATGAGGAGATCGACCATGCAAACAAGCCGCAGCATCGCCATCGCCCGCACGCTGTTCAACCACCTTGCCGCGCTTGCCGTGGCCACCGCCGCGCTACTCGCCAGCGCCAGCGCCTGGGCCGACCCGCCGGGGCGCGTCGGTCGCATTGCCGAGGCGCATGGCACGGTGTGGGTCTTCGATGCCGAGCAGGGCGAGTGGATCGCCGCACGGCGCAACCGACCGTTGACCGGCGGCGATCGCCTCTCGGCCGAGCGCGGCGCGAGAGTTGAGTTGCAAATCGGCTCGACGACGCTGCGGTTGGATGGTGACAGCGAACTCGAGGTCAGCACGCTCGACGATGCCAACGTGCGTTTGCAGTTGCATAACGGCAGCCTGGCGCTGCGCCTGCGCGACAGTCAGTCGGCGCGCGAGTTCTCTGTGGCCACACGCGAAGGCCGCTTCGAGCCGCAACGCGTCGGCCATTACCGCATCGACCAGGAAGACAACGCCAGCTTCGGCGGCGTGATCGCCGGCGCCATGCGCTTCGAGTCCCGTGACAGTGCGCTCGAAGTCAACGCCGGCCAGCGCGCCGAGTTCTGGAGCGAGCGCGGCGTCACGCACTACAGCTGGTCGGCGCTGCCCAATGACCGCTTCGCCGACTGGGTTGCACAGCAGGACCGGCAGGACGAGCGCGACGCGCGCCGCCGCCCCTATGTGTCGCCCGAGATGACCGGCGCCGACGACCTCGATCGCTATGGCGACTGGAGCCAGCACCCCGAGTACGGCGCGATCTGGATGCCGACACGCGTCGAGCCCGGCTGGGCCCCATACCGTTATGGTCAATGGACGTATGTCCAACCTTGGGGCTGGACCTGGGTCGACAACGCACCCTGGGGCTTTGCCCCGTTCCACTACGGCCGCTGGGTCTCTTGGCAGGGCCGCTGGGTGTGGGCGCCGGGGCAGTATGTCGCGCGCCCGGTCTATGCGCCCGCGCTCGTGGCCTGGATCGGTGGCCCGCACCTCAGCATTGGCATCAATATCGGCGGCCCGTCTGTCGGCTGGGTGCCGCTGTCGCCGCGCGAGGTCTATGTACCAGCCTATCGCGTGACGAACATCTACGTCACCAACGTCAACAGCCCCTACCGACGCTGGCACCCGCCGATCCGTCCCGATCAGCCGGTGCGCACCGGCCCGATCATGTACACCAACCAGGGTGTGCCGGGCGGGGTGACGGTGGTGTCGCAGCAGGTACTGCGTGAGCGCCAGCCGATCAGCAATGCGGTCATCGCGCCGGTCGATGCGCGCACGATCAGCCGCTGGCGGACGCAGCCCCTTGGGCAGGGTTCGCAAGACGACGATCGCCGGGCGCACAACGTCGCGCCGCCGGCGCCCGCAGCGACGACCTCGCGCGTGATTTCCACGCCGGGCGGTGCCGTGCCGGTCGTGCCGGCCGCGCCCGGCGCCGTGCGCAGCACGCCCTGGGGCCAGGTGGCCCCGGCGCCGCGGGCCGCGGTGCCGGCCGCCCGCGGCAACAGCGGCGATGTTTCGCGCGGCCGGCCGCCGCTGGCCGACTCGCGTGGCGAACCTGCGCCCGCAGCCGAACGCGCCGTGATCGCGCCTGCAGGCAACGAGGCCACGCGGCGCGAGGCGCAGGAGCGCCGCCACCCCGAGCAGGACAACGGGCGGGGCAATCAACGTCGTATCGCGCCGGCGCCCGTCGCGCAGCCGGTGCCGCCAAGCAGCCCTGCCGCGGCCGCTGTGCAGGTGGCGCCTCAATCGGGGCCCGGCGCGCCCGTGGCGCAGCCGCCGGTCAAGTCGGTTCGGGGAGCGCCGCCACGCGAAGAGCCTGCCGGTACGCGCGGCCGCAGCCCCAAGGACGAGGACCGCGACGAGCGGCAGGCGCCGGGGCAGGAGCGTCGTCGCGATCGTCAGCCACAGAACTGAGGCCGGCAGTCCCGCGGCGCGTTCACTGCACCACGACGAGCCCCCATACTGCGCCGGCCCTTCCCACCACGGCGGGCCGGTGCCCAGACGGCCGGCTCGCCGTACCCGATGCCCGGCTACCAGACCAAGCAAGAGCAGATCACCGTCAGCGGCGTCGTTGCGCTGACGATCCGTTCGCTGCTCGATCGCAATCAGTTTGACGACCCGCAGGGCGAGGCCAATCGACTTGGCATCTCATCGGCCGCGTGGCCGCTGTTCGGCCTGCTGTGGCCATCGGGTGCGCATCTGGCGGCGCGCTTGGCGGCGCGCCCGGTCCAAGCCGGGGAACGCATTCTAGAAGTCGGCTGTGGCCTGGCGCTGGCGAGTCTGGTGGGTCACCGCCGCGGGGCCGATCTCACGGCCAGCGACTGCCATCCGCTGGCCGGTGTTTTTCTTGCCGAGAACCTGCGGCTGAACGCCCTCGCGCCGATGAAGTACCGGCACGGTCACTGGAGCGCAACGCTGTCGCAGACGCAACACGCCGTCGACGCCGGGTTGCAGGCGCTCGCCGGACGCTTCGACTTGATCATCGGCAGCGATCTGCTCTACGAGCGCGATGACGGCGGCGCGCTGGCACGCTTCATCGGCCGCCACGCTGCGCCCAGCGCGCAGGTCTGGATCGTCGATCCCGATCGCGGCAACCGCCCGGGCTTCAATCGCCATATGGGAGCGCAAGGCTTCGTGCTCCGTGAAGAACGGCTCGATCAGGTCGCACTGCTCGAAGTGCCCGCCTACAAGGGGCGCTTGTTGAGCTATCGCCTGGGCTAGCGGCACTCCTGAGGACGCGCCGCCGCTCCAGGCGCAGCGATCCCCCTTCGATAGCACCCCCGCGGTGCGGTGCCGGCGAGCTTCACATTGCGGTTGCGCGGTCAACTTCGCGGTCGGTGGACTTCGCCTGCACACTGATGCGCATCATGGCGCGCAGGTCGGCCGCGCGCGGTTGCCTGCCGGCCCGTGTCGCGCGCGCCTGCGGCGCCCCGGCGCCGAGGTGGTATACCCCTCTCACGTTTGTCCCGCCTGGAGCCGCGATGACCGAACCGTTATTGCTGACGGCGACCCAGATTTCCACGTTCGAGGGCCAGCGGTTGTTGACCAAGGCCAGCGGCTTCTTTTTCGCGCGCGACGACCGACTGTTCCTCGTGACCAGCCGACATGTCGTGCTCGACGCACCGAGCCAGCATTTTCCGGATCGCATCGAGATTGAACTGCATCTGGATTCGACCAACCTGACGCTGTCGACTGGGTTGTCGATCCTGTTGTACCGCGACGGCAAGAGCATCTGGCGCCAGGGCAGGGATCCGGCCGGTGAAATCGATGTCGCGGTGATCGAGATCGATCGCGCCGCATTGCCGGCGTCGGTGCTGCTGCGGGCGTTCACGCCGCAGCATCTGCAGGCCTCGCTGAGTGACGTCGAGGTCGGCTCGCCGCTGCTGATCGTTGGTTTCCCGCTCAGCTTTCACGACACGTTGCACCACCTGCCGGTGGTTCGGCAAGCGATGATCGCCTCGTCCTTCGGCGTGCGCTTCCAGGGGCAGGGCTACTTCCTCACCGATGCGCGAACCCATCGTGGCACGAGTGGCTCGCCGGTCGTGATGCGTGCCGACCCAGTCGACGTCAACGTACGTGATCTGCCGTGGAAGCTGCTCGGAGTGCATTCGGCTCGCATGGACATGCTGACCCGCGATCAGGACCAGGACGAGTCGTTGGGATTGAACTGTGCGTGGTACGCCGATATCCTGATGACGCTGACCGAAGCTGGCGCAGCTGACTTCAACACAGCAAAGTCTGCAACGTGAAGCGCGGCTGTCCGCCGGCGCTACTTCGGCAGTAGTGGCCGCAGCACGGGCCACACATTACCGAGCATCACCGGGTGCGCGGCCGCGCTCGGGTGAATGCGGTCAGGCTGGAACATCGCGGCGGCGTCGGGGGCGTCGGCCACGCCCTTGAGCAGGAAGGGCACCAGGGCCGCACCTTCGCTGCGTGCGACGCTGGCGAACATGGCGGCAAAGTCGTTTCCATATTGGCGGCCGTAGTTCGGCGGCACCTGCATGCCCGCGACCAGCACGCGTGCGCCGGCGGCCTTGGCCGCACGCGCCATGGCCCGCAGATTGGCCTGGGTCGAGGCCAGCGGCAGGCCGCGCAGGGCGTCGTTGCCGCCGAGTTCCAAGATCACATGGCTCGGCTTGTGCTGTGCCAGCAGTGCGGGCAGGCGCGAGCGGCCGCCCGAAGTCGTGTCGCCACTGATGCTGGCGTTGACCACCTTGGCCGTGATCTTCTCGCGCGCCAGGCGCTGGTCGAGCAGGGTCACCCAGCCGCTGCCGCGCTCCAGGCCGTACTCGGCCGACAGGCTGTCACCGACGACCAGGATCAGTGGCACGGGCTTGATGGCGCCGCTGTCGGCGCGCGCTGGCAGGGCCGCGCTGGCCATCGAGGCCGCAGCCAGCAGGCTACAGTGCGCCAGCCACGCCCGCCGTGTCCCGCAACGCAACCCATCCTTCATGTCCTCATCACCCCTTATCGAAGTCGAGCATGTCACCAAGCAGGTCAGCGACTCGACCGGTGTGCTGACCATTCTCCACGACATGCATTTCTCGTTGCGCGAACGCGAGTCGGTGGCGATCGTCGGCGCCTCGGGATCGGGCAAGAGCACGCTGCTGTCGATCGTGGCCGGCCTGGATGTGCCCACCAGCGGTACCGTGCGCCTGGCGGGCATCGACCTCTTCAAGCTCGACGAAGATGCGCGCGCCGCGGTCCGCGCCGAGCGCCTGGGCTTCGTGTTCCAGAGCTTTCAGTTGCTGGCCAACCTGAACGCGATGGAGAACGTGATGCTGCCGCTCGAGTTGCAGGGCCGCAGCGATGCGCGCGCACTGGCGCGTGACATGCTCGGCCGCGTGGGCTTGGGCGAGCGGCTGTCGCACTACCCCAAGGTGCTGTCAGGTGGCGAGCAGCAGCGGGTGGCGCTGGCGCGTGCGTTTGTCGTCAAGCCCTCGGTGCTGCTGGCCGACGAGCCCACCGGCAGCCTGGACTTCGCCACCGGTGAGACCGTGATGGAGCTGATCTTCGAGATGAACCGCGAAGCCGGCACGACGCTGGTGCTCGTAACGCATGACAGCGCGCTGGCGGCGCGCTGCGAGCGGCAGATTCGCATCGAGGCCGGGCGCATCGTTGCCGCCTAAGTTTCGCGCCCGCAGGACGCCTTGGGCGTCGCCTCCCCCGAGCGGGCTAGGACGGCAGGAAGTCCACCGGCCAGCTGACGACCATCACGTCGACATCCTTGGCGCCGAAGTCGAACTGGCGGATGCGCGCCAGCAGCTTCTGCTCCAGTTCGGGCGTCTTCAGCTCGGTCGAGATCACGCGGCAGCTGACGACTTCGCCGCCCGGTGAGATCTTCAGCTCGACCACCACCTTGCCCTGCAGCCCCGGCTCTTCGCGCAAGGCGCGGTTGTAGAGCGCGTAGATCGCGCCCTTGTTGCGCTCGAAGACCAGCTTGATCTCTTCGATCGACCGCGAGGCCTTGCCGCTGCCGCCCTTCTTCAGGCTGCCGCCGACACCGTCGCCCGTCCCGCCCGTGCCGCCGCCGCGGGCGCCGCCGCCGCCCTGGCCACCGCCGCCGCCACCCCCGGCCACACCTTCGACCAGTGTGGTCGCGCGGCCCGCCAGGCCGCCGCCGCCGGTGTTGCGGCTGTAGGCCGCGGTGTTGATGCCACCGGAGCCGCCGGCGAGGTTGGAGGTGATCAATGCGCGCGCGGGCAGGCCAGGCTCATTGCCCGCACCGACGCCGACGCCGACACCCGTGCCCACGCCGGGGCCGGGCTTGATGTCCTGCTTGAGTTGCACGGCGACCGGCGCACCGCGCATCTCGGCCAGGGTGTCCTTCATCGCCAGCAGCCCGACACCGGCGGCCTGGCGTCGTGCGCCCTCGATCTCACCCGGCGGCTTGTTGAGCTGCGGCTGTCGCGCCTCAGGCACCGGCGCTTCCTTGGTGCGCTCCTGCTTGGGCGCTGGCCGCGGGTCGGCCTTGGCCGGCAACGGTTCCTGGGGAATGTTGGCCTTGGCCAAGCGTTGCGGCTCGGGGGCCTTCTTCGGTGTTGGCAGCGGCTCGCGCTCAAGCACCAGCTTGGCGAGGCGTTGCGGCACCTCAGGCGCCTTGGTGCGGTCTTCTGCCGGACGCGGCAGCAGACCGAAGATTACACAGGCGAGCAAGGCCGTACCCACGATGCCGCGCAGGATGCGCTGGAAGCGGGCCTCGTCCTCGGCTGCGAAGGCCCAGGCCAGGATGGGCTGGCGGAAAGAGATCGCGGCGGCGGTCATGTGGCCCCCTTGGCGCTTTGCGCCGTCCCCCCGAGGGGGAGCGAGCACCTTGGGAGCGGCCCGGCGGCGCTCATGTCTTGGTGACCTTGGGCGTGACGGCGAACGACACATCGCTGAAGTCAGCGCGCGCGGCCGTGACCATGACCTTGCGCAGGAGGCGGTACGGAATGTCCTTGTCGCCCATGATCGTGATGGCCTTGCCCTGGGCCTGGTTCTCGGCGCGAATCACGACCCGCTTGGACTGCAGGTCGAGCTCATCCTTGAGCCCCGCGATGACGTCACCACTGGCGGACAAGGCGTCGCTGACCAGCGCCACGCGGCGGCCTTCAACCAGGATGTCGGGGCCGCTGACGGTGATGACCAGCGTCTCGCGCGGCACCTTGTCGATACTCGATTGCGGCAGCGCCACCGATTTCCCGGGGCTGAGGATCTCGACGCCTGCCGCGCTGGACATCAGAAAGAAGATCAGGATCGTGAAGATGTCGATCAGCGCGACCAGGTTCATGTCCAGGCCGGTCTTGTTGCGGCTGTGGCGCTCGGCGCGCTTTTGCAGCGGGGTCAAGTTCATGTTCGGCCCGCCTCCTTCAAGCTCGTGTCGCGATCGGCGCGTCGCCGATCGAGATCTCGGGAAACAGCGGCACCGGCTTGGCCTTGGCACCGGCCGCCACAGGCACCTCGCGCACGGTGTCCATCAGCTCGATCAGCGTGGCGTAGGGCGTCTCCGGCTGTGCCAGCAGGGTCGCGGTCGCGGTGTCCGGGAATTTGGCCTTGATCTGTTGCATCAGCACCGACAGCGTGGCCAGGTCGTGGCCGCCGCCTGTGTTGGGGATGCGCTGGATCAGGCCACCGATGCGGTCACCGACTTCGAGTGCGTCGGGCCGCATCACGATCTCGAGCTTGAGGTCATTGACCTTCAACTGCTCGACCGCGCCCGAAGACTGCGCCGGCAGCGACAGGTCGATCACCGACAGCCGCGTGAACACCGCCGTCGACAGCAGGAACGGCACCAGAACAACGATCAGGTTGATGAAGGCCGTGACGTCGAGCTGGGCGGCGTGGCGGCGGAGGCGTCTGGATCGCATGGCAGGGCTCCTGTCGTTGCGCGGCCGTCGCTCAGCGTGCGGCCACGCCGGCCTCGGCCTTCAGGCGTTGCGTCACGTTCAGGAAGCTGATCTTGGCGCCTTCCAGGCCGTCGACGATCTCGCTGGTGCGCGCCTGCAGGAAGGCGTGGATCAACAAGAACGGGATCGCGACCGTCAGGGCAAACGCCGTGTTGTTCATCGCGATCGAGATCGATGCTGACAGCAGCTCGGCCTTTTCGGCCGGATTGACCTGCGACACGGCGGTGAAACCCTTGATCAGGCCGATGATGGTGCCCAAGAGGCCGACCAGCGTGATCACGTTGGCGAAGGTGGCGATGTAGTGGGTGCGCTTTTCCAGGCGCGGCACGATCTCCATCATCCCTTCCTCCATCGCTGCGTCGATGTCTTCACGGCGGCCCGGGCTCTGCATGCGTTGCAGGCCATTGCTGACGATCTTGGCCACCGCGGCGTGCGAGTTCGAGGCCAGGTTCTGCACGTCCTTCAGGCGCCCGCCTTGCAGCATGGGCAGCAGCTGGGACCACAGCTTGCGGTTCTCGGCACCGGCGCGGCGCAGAAAGATGAAGCGCTCGATCGCAATGGCCACGCCGAAGGACATGATCAGGATGCTCGGGTAGATGGCCAGGCCGCTGTCCTGGAAGAATTTGACTGCGCTGTCGATGAGGCTCATGGTGGGTTCTCCTTGTCTCGGTGTCTGAAACGGATTGGTTGAGTGTCAGCGCGCCGCCGCAGCGGTGGTAGCCGCGACGGCCTTCGGCGCGTTGAGTTGCTGGTCGTAGTTCACGTGACGGCGGAACACGTCGCGATCGACGGGGCCCAGCAGGTCGTCGAGGACGCTCTGAACCGGCTTGCCACTGAGTTCTCCCGGAGGCGGTTTTTTCCACGGCACGATGTAGAGCACCTTGGGCAGTTCGCGGTTGCCGATCACGCGGGTGCGGTCGATGTCGGCACGGTCCTGCGCGCAGGCGGCGCTCGCGGCCAGCGCCAGCGCAGCCGTGACCCATGCAGCAGATTTCATTGCGCCTCCTTGCCGGTCTTGGCGGCCAGTGCGGTTGCGGTGTTCGGTGCCGCATGGGTCGCCGGATTGCGCCGGCGCAGATCAGCAGCCCACTTCGTCACGGTCGCGTCACCCGCTTGCGTCAGCGCAAGGTAGCGTTCGTACAGCTCGAGCGCCTGGGCGCCATTGCCGAGGTAAAGGTCATGCAGGATGCCCAGGTTGAGCAGCACGGCAGCGTAATTCGCGTCGAGCGCAAGCGCCCGTTCGTAGGCCTCTCGTGCCTGCACAAACTGGCCGTTGGCGCGGTAGGCGATGCCGAGTTCATTGAAGAAGCGCGGCTGCGTCGGGCTGGCCTGCACCGCGCGCTCCAACGACGCCACGGCTTCGACCGTGCGGCCCGCCTGGCGCTGGACCAGACCCAGGTTGGCATGCACGCCGCCGAGTTCCGGATGGGTTTGGGCCAGTGCGCGCCATTGGCGCTCGGCCTCGTCGTGACGGCCGGCGCGGTGTGCCTGCATTGCGCGTTCGAACTGGGCTCTGGCTTGCACAGAAACCGGCGCGAGCGGTGCCGGTGCCGGGCTTGCGGAGGGTGTCGGTGCGGCAACCGTCGCAGCCTCGGGTGTCGTCGCCTGCGCCGGCGAAGGCACGGAGGCGCAGCCGCCGAGCGCAGTCAGCGCGGCGGCGATCAGCAGGACAGGGATTGTCGAATCAACGCATCGCATCGATCGCTCCTTCACCGCGTTCGTTCTTGCCATAGCGCACCGGGCGCAGCTCGCGCAGGGCGGTGAAACTCTTCTTCACCCAATCGTCGTACAGGCCGGTGCTGGCACGCCGCGCGTTGGCCTCGTGCAACTCGGTGGCCTTCTCCTCGAACGGAAAGGCCTGCTCCTCCAGCATCACGTTGTACTGTTCGAGCGCGGCCTTGTTCAGGCTCTTCGGCCGTTGTGACTGCAGCATGGCCTTGCCGAAATCCTGGTACAGCGCCGCGGTGTGGAAGGTGGCTGAGGTCACGACTTCGGCCGCCGCACTGCCTGAGGCCTGGGCGTAGGCCTGCAGCAAGGTTTCCATCCTGGCCTTCTTCAATTTCAACTGTCGCGCCAGCGGCTCGACCAGCGCGACCGAGCGGTAGTCGTCGAGCAGGGGTTGGGTCAATGCCAACGCCGCCAGGCCACCGAGCGTGCGCGTGCGGTCGGTGCGCGCAGCGCCGGCACGCAAGTCGGCATCGCGGATCTCGCGCATGTCGCGCATGTACGGCGTCTCGCGCGTGCCCTTGGCCTGCGTTTGCGGCAAGGACTTGTTGCCTTGCGCCACCCGCCAGCGCGCTTCGAGATTGGGCTCGAAAGGCGTCGGGTGCTGCTTGACGTACTGCGCATAGACGCGAGTGGCGTGATCGCGCGCGCCGGCTTTGTCGTGCAGCTCGGCGGCCTGCCACAGGGACTCGCGCGCCAGCTTGGCGTCGGTCTGCGTGGCCGCGATGCGCTCGAACTCACGGGCCGCCGGGCCCCAGCGATTCTGTTCGAGATGGATCGCGGCCAGCTTGCTGCCGGCCTCGCTCGCCAGCGCGTGCCTCGGGAAGGTGCTGCGGAAAGTCTCGAGCGCCTGGGCGGCGGCGTCCCAGTCCTTCAGGCCGATCAGCGTGGCGGCGGCGTCGTACAGCGCGGCCGCGTGCACGCTCGATTGCGGCGCCGATTGGGCGACGCGGGTGAACTGGGCCAACGCTTCGCGTGCCTTGCCGGCCGAGCGCGCCTGCTCGGCCTGCTTGTAGATGGCCGCAGCCTGGCGTTCGACCAGATCGTTGCGGCCGGCGGCGGTGGGCGCCATCAAGGCCAGGGCCTCGACGTAGCCCTTTTCGGCGCGTTCGAAGGCGCCGGCTTCAAAGGCGGTGTGCGAGACCACGGTCCACGCCACTCGGCGCTGCTCGGCGGCAGCGGGCGGGTCCAATGCGAGCACCTGCTGCGCGACCCGCTCGGCGGCCTCGAGGTCCTTGAGCGCGAAGAGCTTCTCGGCGGCCTGCGTCAGCACCGGCCCGATGCGAGGATCGCCCTTGAAGCGCTCGCCAAAACGCTGAGCGCTGGCGATGCCGAAGCGTTGCGCGGCGGGCAGGTCGGTGGCCGCCGTGCGCTTCTCGATCTGCGCACGTGCCAGCAATGCGGTATAGGCCGCGTCGGCGCTCCTGGCGTGCAACGGGTAGTCGTAGGCGGTCTTGTCGTACTCGACCGCGGCTTCGGCGAAGCGGCTGTATTCAAAGAGCAACTCGGCGAGCAGGAAGTGATTGCCTGCGGCTTGGCTGTCCTGCGGGAACGAGACCAGAATCTCGCGGTACCAGCGCACCGCCTCGTCGACATCGGCGCTGGCCTTGGTTTTCTGCGCGGCGGCATGGTAGTGGCGCGCCAGTTCGGCCAGGTGGGCCTTGACCAAGGGCTGCGCGCTGATTGCCCAGCCGGCGTGGTTGGCCTTGCGGAATTCGCTCTGGGCGCCATAGCGCTGCACATACTCTTTCTTCGCGGCCAGGGCCAGCGTGGGCAGGCCGCTGCCCTCGTAGATGCCGATCACGCGCGCCTGCAGCACGGGGGCCTGGGCGTGCATCGGCTGGCGCCGGGCAAAGGCGCCGAAGGTGTCGGCCGCGTCCTTGGCCCGGTCCTGCTTGATGTAGAGCTCGCCGAGCTGCTCGTGGACGCGAAACTCGTAGGCGCGACGCGTGTCGCCGGTGATCAAGGGCGGGATCGACTCGGCGCCGCGCAGATTGGCCAGGCTGACGCTGGTCACGCGCAGGGTGTCTTCGACCAGTTCGCGGTCGGCGCGCGACAGGCCGTTCAGGCTCTCGAGCGGCGCGTCGCCGTGACCGGCGATCTTCAGGTCGAGCACGGCGAAGAAGGATTGCAGCGACTCTTCGAGTCGGCCCTGCTTGTATTGGGCCCAGCCATGCATGTACAGCGCGCGGTCGTGGAAGCTGGTGGGTGTGGCGTGCTGGATCAGGCTGGCGTAGGCCTGCTCCGACTTGGAGTATTGGCTGGTGTTGAAGAGCAATTCGCCGCGGCGGAACTGGGCTTCATCGCGGAAGGCGGTGTTGGGGTACGCCGCGACCAGTCTGTCCAGCGTGGCCAGCGCCACTTCGAGTTGGCCGCCCAGCTCGTGCGCGCGGGCCAATTGGTAGAGCACGCGGTCGTTGTTGGGATCCGCCGGGTAGGTCTTGAGGTAGTCCTGGTACTGCGTGATCGCGGCGCGGTAGTCGGGGTTGGTACCGGCATTCGCGCTCTGGTTGTCGGCGCTGTCCATCGCCAGGTCGCCGACACGACGCAGGGCTTCGGCGCGTTGCGGCGCGCGCGGCGCCCCATCGAGGAAACGCTTGTAGGCGGCCGAGGCCTGCTCGGGCGTGGCCTTGATGGCGGTGTCGGGCGCGGCCTGGGCTTGTGTGCCGACGCGGCTGGCCAGTATCGCCAGGGTCGGCTCGTTGTCGGGCGTGCCGGTGGGCTTGCTGGCGCAGGCGGCCAACAGCACTGCCAGGGCGAGGGGGGTGAACCTAGCGGCGCGCATGGTCGTCGTTCCTGGCCACGGTGGCGCGGTCCATCAACAGCGCAATCTCGAACTGCGCCTGCGTGGTGTAGGCCTGCAGGCGCTCCTTCTGGCTGACCAGTGCGGCCTCCGCAATCTGCTCGGCGGCGCGCTGCTGCTCGCGGCTGAGTGCGCTCACGCGCGGCAGTGCGGTGTCGAGTTGGCGCGACAGCGCCTCGATGCGTGCGGCGAACTGATCGAAGCGCGCCGGCTCATCACGCTGCGCCTGGGCCAGCGCGGCTTCGCGGCGGCTCGCCTGTTCGAGTTGCTGGTCGATCTCGGCCATGGCTTTCTGCGTCGCCCAGCGTCGTGCGGGCAGGGCCTGGGCCAGTTCCCAGGCCAGCACGCCCGTGCTCAGGCGAACCCGCTCGGCCAGGGCCGCGATCTCGGGGTCGCTGCTTTGGGTCTTGAGGGCGGCCTGCAAGCCTTCGACGCGGGCCAACAGGGCGCGCTGCTTCGCATCGGCATAGGCGAGGCCGTCGGCTTCGAGTTCGGCGCGGGCCACATCGGTGGTCAGCACATTGCGGCGCTGGCGCAGCTCGGCCAGGGTCGCGGCGTCGGCCCGCGCACCGTCGCGCGTTGCGGTCAGGCGCGCCGCGTAATAAGCCTGGCGGCGGTTGTCGAGCATGTCGCGGAACACGAGCAGCGTGTCGCGCCACTGCTGCAGGTTGGATTCGAGGAAGCGCAGGTCGCGCACATTCTTGAAGGCTTCCTGAAACTGATGCTGGGCCAGGACCTGCGACAGGTGCGCCGAGTGCGGCATCTCGGGCAGCTTGCGCAGGTTGCCGAACCAGCCCATCTCGTCGGCCGGATTGCGCTCGAGCAGGCCGTCGATCAACTTGCCGGCGCGGATCGCAGCGATTGATGCGTCCAGGCGCAGGCCCTCGCCATTGAACTCGATGACCGCGTGTTCGTAGAGCTTCAAGGACTGGCCGAAGGCGCCCATCTCGGCATGCGCAAAGGGCACCGCGATGCGCGCTTCGAGCACGGCCGGGTCGCTGGCGTCGCGACTGGCCAACTCGTTCCATGACACCAGCGCCAGCGCGGGTTGTTTGTTCGATGACGCAGCCCAGCCAAAGCCGAGCAGGGCCTTGTTGGCGTGCAGGCCGTTGATGCGCACGCGCTCGAGCAGGCGCCGCGCGTCGTCGGCGCGCTGGGCCTGCAAGGCGGCCACGCCAAGCGCGAGGTTGGTGCGGTCACGCAGACTGCGCTGCTCTTCGTTGTCTGCCGGGGCGCGGCCGATCTCGTCGAGCAGGGCGCTGCCGCGGGCGACGTCGCCGCTTTTGAGCAGGGCCACGCCGAGGTTGAAGCGGGCGAAAGGGCTGGCCTTCTTCGCATCGGTGCTGATCGCCCCGAGCACGGTCGCGGCGGCGTTGAAGTCGCCGCGCGCCATCAGCAACTGGGCCTGCAACAGAGTGCGCTCCTCGACCAGCGCCGCAGGCAGCTTGCCTTCGATGCGCGCCAGCGCGCTTTCAGCCTGTTCGTTGAAGCCACGCTGGTAGCGGATCTTTGCCAGGTAGAACCAGGCCCGGTCGCGCACCGAAGGCGCCGCGCCCTTCTCGATCAGCGAGGCAAATATCTGACCCGCCTCGCCATGCACGCCATAGGACAGCAACAGGCCGCCACGCAGCACCTCGGCTTCGTCGCCGTGCGGCGACAGCCGATTGAAGTGCTGCGAAGTCATCAGGCCGGTGAGGGCGCTGAAGTGCTTATCCTGGAAGAAGTTGAACAGGGTGTCGCCGTAGTGCAGCGCTTTCACCTGCTGCGCCTCGATCGAGGTGGCCATGCCCTTGGCGCGCGGCGGCTCGTCGCTGTCGCTCGCCGCGTGCGCGGGCATGCCCGTGGCGAGCGCGCCCGCGATCAACAGCGCGATGGGGGAGAGCGGGAAACGCAGGCGCATCGCGAGCAGGGCTTACTGCCACACCTTGACGTCGAACTCGGGCTGCAACTTGCCCAAGGAGTCCTTGATGCGCAGCTCGACATAGCCCGCGCCGGCGCCCTTGTCGAACTTGATCGTCGTGCCGCGCTTGTAGTCGCGGTCGTGCGGGCCCTTGCCGGTGAAGAAGGCCACGATTTCGTGGCTGCCGCTCTTCAAATTGCCGAGAAACACGCGTTGCACGCCGCCGCGGTGCAGGGCCTGCACCTCGAGCGGCGTGTAGAGGTGGTTGGCCACCAGCTTGTCGTCGAGCTTGATCTGCACCGAGTCGAGTTCGAACAGCATGCCGACGTCCATCGAGACGAACAGCGCGACCTGGGTGCTGGCGGGGAAGAGCAACTCCTCTTCGAGCACGAGCAGGTCGCGGTTGAGCTTGATGACGTCGCTCTTGGCCTGCTGCACCCGGTCGTCGAGGCCGGCGGGTGCCGTGGCAGGTGAGGGTGCGGTCGACTGCGCGGGCTGCGCGTTGGCGGCGCCGCACAGCAGGGCCAGCGCGCAGGTCGCGATCGTCGAAGTCAGGGTGCGGGTCATGCGGAGCCTCGCGAGGTCAGTAGGTGGCGGTGACTAAGAGCTGGAGCACGGCGGCGCGCAAGGAGTACGCGCTGCCGCTGCGCAGGTCGGTGAAATTCTTGTAGTTCAGGTTGTAGAGCTCGACGCCGGCATGCGCTTTCAGGTCGTAGCGTCCGGGTTGCTTCTTCCAGTCGAAGCTCAATTTGCCACCGAGCACGACGTTGTTGAACTCCGACAACTGGCGGTTGCGCGAGACGTAGGCTGTCTCGTTCTGCGCGTTGTCGCTGTAGAAGAGTGCCGCGCCTTGCGTGTAGTAGCGAACGAAGGCGTCGGCCAGGAACGACTCGCCGAGGTAGCGGCTGTAGCCGGCTTCGAGCGTGTGCGCCTTGATGTCCCAGGTGTCCCAGAAGTAGCGGTACTCGGCGCGCACCGCGTCGCGTGTACCGAGGTCACCGATGGCACGCAGCTTGATGGCGCGCGAAGACCGCGTGCGCGGATGCCGTTCGGGCACCGTGGCGCCGAAGACGCGCGCCACGCGGTAGGTGTTGCCGAGGAAGCCCGTGTCCGAAACCGCTTCGAGGTTGACGCTGGCCAGCCACTTCGGCGTCAGGATCTGCGTGACACCGACGCGGTACTGCCAGTGCGTGGCGCGGTCCTTGAAACCGGGGTCGCCGACCTTGCCAACTTCGTCAGCGGCACGGGTGAAGCCGAGGTTGACGGTCGTCATGCCGCCAAAGGTCTCTTGCGCGATGTCGAGTGACAAGCTGCGGGTGGCGTAGTCGGGCTCCTTGCTGGCGCCGACTGCCAGCGTGACCACCGAGTCGCGCACCGCGTAGTCGAGGCCGAGGCCGAAGTCGTTGCGGCGCTCCTTGTAGGGGCTGGCGGTGGTCACCACATCGATCGACGCGTTGCTCACCGCGTCGACATAGAACGAACCGCTGAGCGAAACCTTGTAGGCCAGGCTCTTGCGCACCAACACGGCCGGGCCGGTGGCGGTGACGCCGCCGCCCTTGTAGACGTGCAGCATCGCTTCGGCGCGGTCTTCGGGCAGCGTGGCGGCTTGGGCTGCGCCGGTGGCGAACACGCCCCCGAGCAAGCCGGCGAGCGCTGCGAAGAGGCGGGCTCGGTGGCTACTTGCAGCCACAGCCGCCTCCCTGCACACCGGTGGCGCCGCGTGCGGCCTCGCGGATGTCGCGCACATGCTCGCTGTGCTTGGCGGCCAGCGCATCGCGGTTGAAACGCATGATCGGGTCGGCCAGGCGCTCACGTTCGTAAGGCTTGACCCAGGGTTGCGGCATTGCGCAGCCACCGAGGCCGATGGCCATCAGCACCAGACACAGCATGATCGCGCTTCGCATGTCCATCACTCTTTGAGAAGGGCCCGAACCTGCTCTTCGTAGGTTTTCTCGACGCCATCGCGGTAGCCGCGGTGGATGTGGCGCACGCGGCCCTCGCGATCGATCAGCAGTGTGGCTGGCATCGCGCTCATGTCGTAGACGCGGCTGACCTTCTTGTCACTGTCCAGCAGCACCGGGAAGTTCAACCCGAGCTTGGCTGCGAGAGCGGCCGCGGCGCGCGGGTCGTCGTCGATGTTGACGCCCAGCAGCACGAAGCCCGACTTGCGGTAGCTGTCGAAGATGCGGTTCAGGTGCGGCATTTCTTGGCGGCAGGGGCCGCACCAGGTGGCCCAGAAGTTCACCAGCACCACCTGCCCGCGTTGCTCCGCAAGGCGCAGGTTGGGGCCGGCGACGCTGCGCAGCGTGAAGTCCGGCGCCTGCGTCGAGAGCTGCACCGCAGCCCGCGTGCTGCCAACGGAAGTGGCCAGCAGCAGCGCAAGCGCCAGGCTCCAGCGTTTGCTGACTTTGACGGACATGGCGGGGTTCATGCGCAGCCTCAGAAGTAGTAGGTGAAGCCGCCCGTCAGCTCGAGGTTGTGCGTGCTCTGGCGCTTGCCGAGCAGGTCGAGCGAAAAGACGTGGTCGCGAATGTCGAACTGCACCGCGGCCCGTTCGGTGAGCAGCAGCCGGCCGCCCAGGCCGAAAGCGATGGTCTGGCTGCGCTGCTGGTTGAACTTGGTGCTGCCGACGCCGGCGACCAGGTAGATCGCTGTGGCCTTGGCGCGGCGGGCGGTGGGGAAGACTTCGCCAGGAAGCAGGTTGTAGCCGGCCGAAAACTCGTAATAGCTGAGCTTTTCCTTCGGGTCGGTGAAGATGCCGCCGGGCAGCACCTGGCGGAAGGCCTCGTCGCTGATCTTGCTCTGGCCGAGCGTGGCTTCGACGAACCAGTCTTCGGTGACGTGGTAGCCCAGGCGCCCGCCGACGACGGCCGCGGCGCCGAAGTTCTGCGTTGCATAGGTGCCAGCGAAGAGCCCGACCGCGATGTCCTTCGACGGGAACTTCGGCAGCTTGACTTCGCGGCGTTCGACCTCGGGGACGATGACCTGCTGAGCCAACGTGGCATTGACGGCGAGCATGCCGAGCACGGCAGTGCAGAGCGAAAGGGTTTTGTTCATGGGGGTCTGCTCGTCAGAAGAAGAAGGACACGCCGGCCGTGACAGCCCGGTACTCGGTGCTGCGCTGGTCGGACACGAAGGCGGTGTAGATGGCCCAGTCGGCGCGCAGCACGAAGCGTTCGCTGAGGTGCCAGCGTGCGCCGACGATCGCGTGCGCCAGTTTGGCGTCGGTGTTGGTGGCACCGACCAGGCTCAGATTCGGGAAGTTCTTGAACTGGCCCACGCCGACACCGAAGAAGGGTGAGATGCGCTGGTCGCTCCAGGGCTCGCTGTGCAACGCCATGTGCCAGAAGTTGGTGCCCGAGAACACCCCCTGCACCTGACCCAGATCGCCCTCGATCGACAGCGTGTCGCTGAGCTTGTAGCTGGCGTAGACCTTCAGCATCGGCTCCGACTTGAAGCGGCCCCAGGCGGCGCCCATCTGCACGCGGCGTGCAAGGTAGTCGTCGAGCGCAATGTCCCGAAACGTCTTGCTGCTGCCGGCCGCGGTCAACGTGGTCTCGAGTTGCCGGCGATGGACCCAGCCGATTTGCCCGCCCGCGGCGCGCAGCTTGTACCAGTCGGTGTGACGCAGTTCAACGACCACGGCCTGGCCGCGCGCGACGACGAAAAACACCGGGTAGCCGCGGCCGGGCCCGGTGCGCATTTCGAGGAAAGGGTCGGAAACCGTGAGTTGTTCACTGACGATGGCCTGGCCGGTGCTCGCCACGGCCGCCGGCTGCTGCGCGTGCGCGGGCCATGCCAGCGTCAGCAGACACGAAAGGGCGGTGAGGCAGCGAGAGAGGGTCATCGTTGTTGTCATTCGTATCGCGGCGCTCACTGGCTGTTGCAGGCTCCCGTGGCAGGATTGGCGGGTGTGAACATGCTGTCGGCCGCGCTGCTGAACTCATCCTGGCCCTGCGGCATCGGCCGGCCGATCCAGTAAGCAATCAACCGCGCGTTGGCATCGCTCTGATCAGCAAAAACCACGCCACCGCCGTGCAGGATGTTGAGCGTCAGCGGCTTGGTCAACATCCGGCTTTGCAGCGGTGTTCCGATCACGGCCGAGCCTTGCGACGAGTAGAAGTTCTTGTACATGTCGCTGGCGCGGACGGCGTCGGGCGTGTTCGCGGGGTTCGCCAGGTCGACCGCCTGTGCGCTTTGCACGATGCGCAGCGCGCCACCGGTGCCGGTGCCGTTGTCGTGGCAGCCAGAGGATGCGCAGGTGTTGGTGGAGACGACTCCTCCCTGGTTGATCTGCAATGGGGCCAGCAGGATCGGGTTGATGCACTTCTGGAAGTAGACGAAGGACAACTTCTGCCCGCCAATGGCGGCGGGGTTCTCGACCGATGCGGGGTTGGACAGCGGGTTGCTGCCGCCGCCGCCGCAGGCCGACAGAACCGCAGCAGCCACGAGGCCCTTCGACAGGCTCAGGGCGAACGGGGCTGTTGCGCAGTGCACTGCCGTCATGGCGTGCAACCCGATGAAATCCAGCTTGCGATCGCGGCATAACCTGCGCTCGAAGGTGCGAGCACTGCCGTCGACTGCCCCGTTGCGCCGGCCGGGTGCGGCACCGTCGACGGCCGGCGCAGCAGCGGGTTGGCCGCCGCGTTGCAGGTGTCGGTGACCATCGTCAGCGTCACGTTGTAGTCGCCCTCGGCGCTGCCGGTCAGCACGAAGCGGTTGCGCAGGAAGGAGGCACCCGTCTGCGCGGCGCCCGAGCTGCCGGTCGGCGCATGGCAGCCCGCACAACTGCGCTGCAGTACCGGTTGCACGTTGGCCAGGAAGCTGGCTTCGCTGAGTGCGGCGACGCGACGAACGTTCGGGCTTCGGCTGGGGTCGTTCATGTACTGGCCGCCCAAGTCCATCCACTCGCTGACCAGGCGCTTCTCGGCCGCATTGAGCAGCGTTGC
>JANMSS010000126.1:0-4048 GCA_031389585.1 Burkholderiales bacterium
ATGAAGCTGCTGGCCGCGGTGCCGCCCGCCTACAGCGTGGGCGCCCACCACTGGCTGATCCTGCACGGCCGCCATGTGTGCCAGGCCAGGAAGCCGCTGTGCTGGCAATGTCGCGTGGCCGCGCAGTGCGCTTTCGAGCCCAAGACGGTGGCGCCGCAGTGATGCGCCTGCTCATCGCGCTGCTGGCAACCCTGGTGGCCTTCGCCGCGCACGCCGAGCTTCGCGTCACCGACGACAGCGGCCGCCCCGTCGTGCTCGCCGAGCCGGCCCGGCGCGTCATCAGCCTGGGCCCGCACCTGACCGAACTGGCCTACGCGGCCGGTGGCGGCGGTGCCATGGTCGGCACCATCCGCTACAGCGACTTCCCTGCCGCCGCGAAATCACTGCCCATCGTCGGCGACGCGCACGCGATCGACTTCGAGCGCATCGTCCAGCTCAAGCCCGACCTCGTGCTGGTGTGGGGCAGCGGCCTGAACGAACGACACAAGGCGCGGCTGCGCTCGCTCGGACTCACGGTGTTTGAGAGCGAAATCCGCCGCGCGCAAGGCATCCCCGACACGCTGCGCCGCTTGGGCACCCTGCTCGGCCACGCCGATGCGGCCGAGGCCGCGGCGCGCCGCTTCGAGATGCAATGGCAGGCGCTGGCCGAGCGCCACCACGGCAAGGCCCCCGTGCGCGTGTTCTGGCAGCTCTGGCACGAACCGCTGATGACGATCAACCGCGAACACCTGATCAGCGAAGCGATGCGCGCCTGCGGCGGCGCAAACGTCTTCGCCGACCTGCCGCTGCTGACGCCCAGCGTGAGCTGGGAAGCCACCGTCGCCGCCGACCCGCAACTGATCGCCGGCTCGGGCCGCAAGGAAGACGCCGGGCGCGACTTCGCGGCGTGGCGGCGGTTCACGACAGTCAGCGCGGTCAAGCAGCAGCGCTTTGCGTCGATCGACGGCGACCTGATCGGGCGCATGGGGCCGCGGTTTGTGGAGGGGGCCGCGGGGTTGTGCGAGGCGATCGAGCGCACTCGGTAGGGAATACAACAAACACTGGCTCGCCGAAGCAAGAGCTTGTTGCGTACCCGTCCTCAATGACTGCGCGCCCGACCAACGAGCAACTACTCCGCCAGTTCCTGAGCAAATCGAGCGCGTTCGGCGAAATTCATTGGCGGCAATCCACCTACTGCCTCGCTCGGTGGGCAATCCATCTACGCAAGAATAGAGCAATGAAGTCCCGTTGCTGATCAACGCTCCACTCCGCGACGCCAGTCCCATTTGCATGCCGCCCGCCCCTTGTCGGTGCAAGGTTGTTTGCGGAGCTGTTCAGTCGCGATATGTCGTTGTCGGAAATGCCAAGTTCTGCGGTCATCGCCTTCCGACCGCCGAAATCCTGCTCCGCGTACTCGTAGATCATGAAGAAGTCGGCAGCGTTTCGGTCTCGCCGACCGCTTAGCCACAGCGCATTGCGCAAGTAGACCGAGCGATCCATGGCCACGCTCACGTCCCCGGCAAAGCCTTCGAACTCGCCCCCAAACATAGCGTACGAGATCACTGACCCCACAGCAACCACTTGATTGCCGTGTTCGTCACGCACAGAGCCGCTGCCAATTCCTGGGGGGCGGCCTTCATCGTTCCGCTGTCCGGCAACTGGTCGCCAAGCTCGCAGCGCGCCCAAGAGTATCTGGAACTGACTTGCAGCCACTTCGTCAAGTGACCGGTCGCGATAGTCGCCATCAACGCGGAGGCGCAGTCCATTTATCGTCGGACTCCGAGCGACAAACCCGGGATAGATGACCGCTCCCATTTGGAGCAACAAATCTTCATCTGACCCTTGGCAGAGTTCAGGTGCCGGGTAGTCAGCGACCATGCGACCGATTCTAGGTCGGCACTTCGTTGCACGGCGCCGCGACGTGAAGCGGTCCGAGATCAATCCGCCACCCACACCCCCCCCACCTCCCGCCACCCGCACCCATACACCCGCTCGAGCAGGCCCGCGTCGAGCATCGCCCCCGCCGCCCCTTGCTCGCACCGCCCATCCGGCAGCAGCGCCAGCACATGCGTCGCGGTGCGCGCGATCCAGTTGACGTCGTGCGCGGAAATCACCAGCGCCTGGTCGCGCGGCAGTGACGACGACAACCAGCGCGCCACGCGGGACTGGTGTGCCGGGTCCTGGAACGCCACCGGCTCGTCGAGCAGCAGCAGCGGCGCGCCCTGCAGCGCGCATTGCGCCAAGGCCACGCGCTGGCGTTCGCCGCCCGAGAGTTCGAGCACGGGCCGTGCGGCGAGCGTGTCGATGTCCAGACCGGCGAGAACCGCATGCAAACTTTCAGACTCGGCATGCCGCGGGCGCACGACGCTCAATTCGAGCAGCCGCGCCACGCTGATCGGGAACCGGTCGATCACCTGCTGCGGCATGAAAGCGCGCAGCGCCGCGGCGTCGGTGGCCGGCCAGTCGCGCTGCGGGCGGCCCTGCCAGACCACCTCGCCGCGCTGCGCGACCCCCACTTCGCTCACCCCGGCCAGGGCGCGCAGCAGCGTGCTTTTTCCGGCGGCGTTGCGGCCGATCACGCACCAGCGCTGGCCGGCCTCGACCTGCCAGTCCAGGCCGCGCACCAGTTCGCGGCCGGCAGCGGCGAGGGTCAGTGCGTGGGTGGCGAGCAAGGGCGATGGGCTCATGGTGTGCAACGGGGCTTCGACAGGCTCAGCCCGAACGGGAAACTTCCGATCATCCTGAGCTTGAACCCCCGATCATCCTGAGCCTGTCGAAGGAAGGGCAGGCTCAGCCCGAATGGAAAGTGGCTCATCGCCCGCCCCGCACCAGGAACCACACGAACACCGGCGCGCCGACGAGCGCCATCACTGCGCCCACCGGCAGCTCGATCGGCAAGGCCACGGTGCGCGCCAGCAGGTCGGCGGCGGCGACGAGCGCCGCGCCGCCCAGCGGCGAGAGCAGCGCCAGGTCGCGCGTGCGCTGCACGCCCGCCAAGCGCAGTGCATGCGGGACGACGAGGCCGACGAAGCCGATCGCGCCCGCGCTGGCCACCGCCAACGCGGCGGCCAGCGAGGCGCCGAGCAGCAGCTCGAAACGCAGGCGCCTGACCGGCTCGCCGAGCAGGTGCGCGGCCACGCTGCCGAGCAGCAGGCGATCGAGCGCGCGCTCGCGCCAGGCGAACCAGGCGGCGAAGGCGGCGGCGGCGGCCAGGCTCACGCCGCCGTCGCTGGCGCCCGAGAGATCGCCGACCAGCCAGAAGATCGCGCCGCGCAGGCGCTGGTCGGGCGTCAAGGTCAGCAACAGCGTGGCCAGCGCGCCGAACACCGCGGCCAGCATCGCGCCGCTCAAGATCAGGCGCGGCGAGGCATCGTCGCTGGCGGCCAGGGCGCGCCGCGCCAGCAGCATCAGCAAGGCGCCCGCCGCCAGCGCCCCGATGGCGGCACCGAACGCCATCGCCACACCGAGCATCAGCGCCAGCAAGGCACCCACGGCCGCACCGCCCGAGGTGCCGAGCACATAGGGGTCGGCCAGCGGGTTGCGCAGCAGCGCCTGCATCGCCAGGCCCGACAGCGCCAGCAGCGCCCCGACGCCGGCCGCGGCGGCCACGCGCGGCGCACGCAGCGCGCGGATCAGTTCGAGGTCCAGGCCGGCGCTGCCGATCAGCAGCGACAGCACGAGCACGGTCAAGGCGGTCGCCACCAAGGCGGCGGCGAACCAGGCCAGGCGCGTACCGCTGAGTGGCATCGCGGCTGATTTAGCGCAGGGTCGCCTGCAGCGTGACCAGCAGGCTGCGCGGTGCGGCGGTGTAGCCGAGCACTTCACTGGCTTGCGCGTTACCCAGGTTGTCGAGCTTGGCCGCCAGGCGCCAGACCGGCGTCAACTGCCGATTCACCGCAACGTCGAGCGTGGTGCGTGCCGGGTTGGTGGCGTTGCCGAAGCTCACCGGGTCGGTGTCCAGCCGCTTGCCGGTGTGGCGCAACGCGGCCACGGTTTGCCAGCCGGCGAGCAGGGCGCTGTAGTTGAGCGCCAGCGATTGGCGCGCGCGGCGCTTGAGCGCCTGGCCGCT
>JANMSS010000327.1:0-6512 GCA_031389585.1 Burkholderiales bacterium
CGGATGTAGTGGTTGGCGCAGTCCACCAGCGTGTCGGCGTTCGGGCTCTCGACGCAGTGTCGTGGCTTCTTGTAGTGCTCGGCCCAGGCCCTCTCCTTGCGCTCAATGTCCTTCTGCGCGGCACCCTGGCTGGGTTCGGCCCGGCGCTCGACGCGAACCGCCGCCGCGGAGGGCGCCGATGCCGCCACTTCGCCGGATCCGGGTGGCGCCTGGCGCAGCACGACTTCAGGTGACGCCGGCTCGGCCTCCATCGCAGTCGCCTCGCGGACGGCCTGTTGTGCCGCGGGCTCTACCTTCCCGGCACCCTCGCGCACCGCTTCGCCAAAAACTTGCGCCGCCTCCGAGAAGGCCCACTGCGGCAGATAGCGATCAACCGCAAAGACCAGGGTACCGCCGAGCACGATGCCGACGGCCACGCCCGCGGCAACCTTCCAGGCGGTCGATGCGTTCGGGGTCTGTCCAAGGGGTGGCTCGTCGCTATCCCAGTCGTGATCGTCAAAGTTCACGGTGCTCCATGGATGGCCATCGGCGAGTCTGGCATGGGCCCATCGCGCCGGCAACGCCCGCAGCGTCATGGGTTTCCCGCCCCGCACTTCAACATCCCCGCGCGCTAGTGCGCCAGCCCAGGCAAAATCTCCCGCGCCGGGCTCGCTGATGGCCGGGCAACTATTGGGGGAGACGCCGAGCGTGGCCTGTCGATTCGTGAACGCCTGTCCTGCACACCGCTTGGCCGCGGGAGGTCGATGAAGATCGTCTGCATCGGCGGCGGCCCCGCCGGCCTGTATTTCGCGCTGCTGATGAAGAAGCTTGGGCGCCATCACGAGATCAGCGTCCTCGAGCGCAATAAGCCCTACGACACTTTCGGCTGGGGCGTGGTGTTCTCCGACGCGACGATGGACAACATGCGCGAATGGGACCGCGAGACGGCCGACGCCATCGAGCACTCGTTCGCGCACTGGGACGACATCGAATTGCAGTTCAAAGGCCGAACCATTCGCTCGGGCGGCCACGGCTTCGTCGGCATCGGGCGCAAGAAGCTGCTCAACATCCTGCAGGCGCGCTGCGAGGCGCTGGACGTCAAGCTGGTCTTCGAAACCGAGGCCGACAGCGACGCCGACTACGCCGAGGCCGATCTGGTGATCGCCAGCGACGGCATCAATTCGCGCATCCGCACCAAGCACGCCGCAGTCTTCAAGCCCGACATCGTCACCCGCCCGAACCGCTTCATCTGGCTCGGCACGAAGAAGCTGTACGAAGCCTTCACCTTCCTGTTCGAGCGCACCGAGCACGGCTGGTTTCAGGCCCATATCTACAAGTTCGACGACGCGACCAGCACCTTCATCGTCGAGTGCCCGGAAGCCGTCTGGCTGGCGCATGGCCTGGACCGCGCCGACGCGGACCAGTCGATCGCCTTTTGCGAAAAGCTCTTCGCCGCCAACCTGCAGGGCGAGAAGCTACTGAGCAATGCCCGCCACCTGCGCGGCTCGGCCTGGCTCAATTTCCAGCGCGTCAAGTGCGAGCAGTGGTCGCACTTCAACGGCCACAGCCATGTGGTGCTGATGGGCGACGCGGTGCACACCGCGCACTTTGCCATCGGCTCGGGCACGAAGCTGGCACTCGAAGACGCGATCGAGTTGACGCGCCAGTTCAAGCTGCAAGGCGACGCGTCCGAGCACATCCCCGCCGTGCTGGCGCGCTACCAGGAGCTGCGCGCGGTCGACGTGATCCGATTGCAGAACGCGGCCTGGAAAGCGATGGAGTGGTTCGAGGTCTGTGGCGAGCGCTATTGCGACCAGCTCGACCCCGAGCAGTTCATGTACTCGATGCTGACGCGCAGCCAGCGCATCAGCCACGAAAACCTGCGCCTGCGCGACAAGGGCTGGCTCGAAGGCTTCGAGCGTTGGTTCGCTGCGCGCGCCGCGCACCCTGCCGCCGGGCCGCCCCAAGGCGGGGCAGCCCCAGGACGCGAAGCGGCCCCTTCGGTGCCTGGGGGTGGCGAGGATCGCGGCATCGCCGCGACCGCAGCCTGGGGGCCAAACTCCCTGCCACCGATGTTCACGCCCTACACGCTGCGCGGCGTGACGCTGAAGAACCGCATCGTCGTCTCGCCGATGGCGCAGTACTCGTGTACCGACGGCCTGCCGGCCGACTACCACCTGGTGCACCTGGGTGCGCGGGCCATGGGCGGTGCGGCCATGGTGGTGGCCGAGATGACCTGCACCAGCGCCGACGCGCGCATCTCGCCGGCCTGCCCCGGACTGTGGAACGAGACCCAGCGCGACGCCTGGCAACGCATCGTGGCCTATGTGCACCGCGAGACCGATGCCAAGATCGCTATCCAGCTCGGCCATGCCGGCGCCAAGGGCTCGACCAATGCGCCCTGGGAGGGCGCGGGCGACGACCAGCCGCTGCCACAGGGCAACTGGCCCCTCATTGCGCCCTCGGCGCAGCCCTTCCTGCCGGATGGCCAGATGCCGCGCGCCATGACGCGCGCCGACATGGACCGCGTGCGCGACGATTTCGTGCGCAGTGCGCGCCTGGCTGCCGAGGCCGGTTTCGACTGGCTCGAGCTGCACTGCGCGCATGGCTACCTGCTCTCGGCCTTCATCTCGCCGCTGACCAACCGGCGCAGTGACGACTACGGCGGCACGCTGGCGAGCAGGCTGCGCTACCCGCTCGAAGTGTTTAGCGCGGTGCGCGAAGTCTGGCCAGATGACTTGCCCGTCTCGGTGCGCATCTCCGCGCACGACTGGGTCGAAGGCGGCATCACGCCGAGCGACGCGGTCGCGATCGCCAAGGCCTTCAAGGCCGCGGGCGCCGACATGATCGATTGCTCCTCGGGCCAGGTCAGCGCCGAACAGAAACCCACCTATGGGCGCATGTACCAGACCCCGTTTGCCGACCGCATCCGCAACGAGGCAGGGATCGCCACCATCGCGGTCGGCGCGATCTCCGAGGCCGACCATGTCAACAGCATCATCTCGGCCGGCCGCGCCGACCTTTGCGCCATTGCGCGCCCGCACCTGGCCAACCCGGCCTGGACGCTGACCGAGGCGGCCAAGATCGGCTTCACCGGCGTGGCCTGGCCCAGGCAGTACCTGAGCGGCAAGGCGCAGATGGAAGCCCTGTTCCAGCGCGAGCGCGCGGCGCAAGTGCCGAAGGCGTAGCTTCCGGCGAGACAATGGGTCCACATCCCGCTTCTGCGACCAAGCCATGAATCAACGTGTCGACCCCACCCTGGCCGCCGGCAACCGCGTGGCGCTGGCCGGCTACCCGGCCGAGCTCTTCGGCTGGCAGGTCGAGCAGGGTGTCGGCGTGATCACGCTCAACCGCCCCGAGCGCAAGAACCCGCTGACCTTTGCCTCCTACGCCGAATTGCGCGACCTGTTCCGCCAGCTGCGCTACGCCACCGATGTGCACTGCGTGGTGGTGCAGGGCGCGGGCGGCAACTTCTGCTCGGGTGGCGATGTGCACGAGATCATCGGCCCGCTGATTGAGTTGAAGGCGCCCGAGCTGCTGATGTTCACGCGCATGACCGGCGACCTGGTGCTCGCAATGCGCCATTGCCCGCAGCCAATCATTGCCGCGGTCGACGGTGTCTGTGCGGGCGCGGGCGCAATCATTGCCATGGCCAGCGACCTGCGCGTCGGCACGGCGCGCAGCAAGACCGCCTTCCTGTTCAACCGCGTCGGCTTGGCCGGCTGCGACATGGGCGCCTGCGCGCTGCTGCCGCGCATCGTCGGCCACGGCCGGGCCAGCGAATGGCTCTACACCGGCCGCGCACTGGCCGGCGACGAAGCGCTGCAATGGGGTTTCTACAACCGCCTGGTGGCGCCTGAGGCGCTGGCGGCCGACGCGCTGGCCTGGGCCATTGAACTGGCCGGCGGCCCGACCTTCGCCAACGGCATCACCAAGACCATGCTGCACCAGGAGTGGAGCATGGGGATCGACCAGGCCATCGAGTCCGAAGCGCAGGCGCAGGCGCTGTGCATGCTGAGCGAAGACTTCGGCCGCGCCTACCGCGCCTTTGTGGCCAAGGCCAAGCCTGTGTTCGAGGGCAATTGATGAACCCGCTCGAGCATTTGCGCTGGCCGTTCTTCGAAGAGCGCCATCGCGCTTTTGCCACCTTGCTCGACACCTGGGCCGCCCACGAAGTGCGCGACGTGCATGGCGCCGATGTCGATGCACTGTGCCGCCGCCTGGTGCGCCGGCTCGGCGACGCCGGCTGGCTGCGCCCCACGGTGGCCGGCACCGCGCACGGCGGCACGTCTGACGTGATCGACACGCGCATGTTGTGCATCGCACGCGAAACCCTGGCCCGTCACGCCGGCCTGGCCGACTTTGCGTTCGCGATGCAGGGCCTGGGCTCGGGCGCGATCTCGCTGGCCGGCACACCTGATCAGAAAGCACGCTGGCTGCCGCGCGTGGCGCGCGGCGAAGCGATTGCGGCGTTCGCACTGTCGGAACCCGAAGCCGGCAGCGATGTCGCTGCAATGCAATGTGCTGCGACTATCGACGGCGGGCACGCGGTGCTTGACGGCGAGAAGACCTGGATCTCCAACGGCGGCATCGCCGACTTCTATGTCGTGTTTGCCCGCAGCGGCGAGGCGCCGGGGTCGCGTGGCATCTCTGCCTTCATCGTCGAGGCCGGCACGCCGGGTTTCGAAATTGCCGAGCGCATCGACGTCATCGCGCCGCATCCCCTGGCGCGGCTGCGTTTCACGAATTGCCGCCTGCCGCTGGCCAACCGCATCGGCGCCGCCGGCGAGGGCTTCAAGATCGCGATGCGCACGCTCGACGTGTTCCGCACCAGCGTAGCCGCGGCGGCACTCGGCTTTGCGCGCCGCGCATTGGAAGAAGGCCTCCAACGCGCCAGCACGCGCAAGATGTTCGGCCAGACCCTGGCCGACTTCCAGCTCACGCAGGCCAAGCTCGCAGCGATGGCCACCACGATCGACAGCGCCGCGCTGCTGACCTACCGCGCCGCCTGGCAACGCGATCAGGGCGACAGCGTCACCGCGCAAGCCGCGATGGCCAAACTGGCCGCCACCGAAGGCGCGCAGCAGGTCATCGACGCCGCGCTGCAAATGTGGGGCGGCCTGGGCGTGCAGAGCGGCCAGCCGGTCGAGCGCCTGTACCGCGAGATCCGCTCGCTGCGCATTTACGAGGGCGCCAGCGAAGTGCAACAACTGATCATCGGCCGCGAACTGCTGAAGGGCCTGCCAACATGAGTGTGAAACTGCTCCAACCTGCGCACTGGGCGCGACCCAAAGGCTATGCCAATGGCGTGTCCGTGCGCGGCCGCCAGGTGTTCGTCGCCGGCATGATCGGCTGGGACGCACAGGGACAATTCCATTCCGACGAGTTGGTGGTGCAGGTGCGCCAGGCGCTTCAGAACGTGGTCGAGGTGCTGGCCGAAGCGGGGGCCAAGCCCGAGCACATCGTGCGCATGACCTGGTACCTGACCGACAAACGAGAGTACCTGACGCGCGGCCGGGAGATCGGCGCCGTGTTCCGCGAACTTATCGGCAGCTTCAACGCCGCCATGACTGCCGTGCAGGTCAGCGCCCTGATCGAAGACCGCGCGAAGGTCGAGATCGAGGTCACCGCCGTTATTCCCGATTGAAATCGCCAGCGGGCGTGTGCCCACGCGCTCGCGGCTCAACCTAGAGAGACCCACCATGGCCACCAAGGCAAGCTTTCATTGGGATGACCCCTTCCTGCTCGACGCCCAACTCAGCGCCGACGAGCGCCAGGTGCGCGACGCCGCGCATACCTACTGCCAGGAGCGGCTGGCGCCGCGTGTCCTGGAGGCCTTTCGCCACGAACGCACCGACGTCGGGATCTTCCGCGAGATGGGCGCCGTGGGCCTGCTCGGGCCCACGATCCCCGAGGCCTACGGCGGCGCCGGGCTGAACTATGTCTGCTACGGCCTGGTGGCGCGCGAAGTCGAGCGCGTCGACTCTGGCTACCGCTCGATGATGAGCGTGCAGAGTTCGCTGGTGATGGTGCCGATCTTTGAATTCGGCACCGAGGCGCAGAAGCAGAAATACCTGCCCAAGCTGGCCACCGGTGAATGGATTGGCTGCTTCGGCCTGACCGAACCCAACCATGGCTCCGACCCCGGCAGCATGGTCACGAGGGCGAAGAAGGTCGCCGGCGGCTATTCGCTCAGCGGCAGCAAGATGTGGATCAGCAACTCGCCGATCGCCGACGTCTTCCTGGTCTGGGCCAAGGACGATGAAGGCGCGATCCGGGGCTTCATTCTCGACAAGGGCATGAAGGGCCTCTCAGCCCCGGCCATCCACGGCAAGGTGGGCTTGCGGGCGTCGATCACCGGCGAGGTGGTGATGGACCAGGTGTTCTGCCCGGAGGAAAACGCCTTCCCCGACGTGCGCGGCCTCAAGGGCCCCTTCACCTGCCTGAACAGCGCGCGCTATGGCATTGCCTGGGGGGCCCTGGGCGCCGCCGAAGACTGCTTCCACCGCGCCCGCCAGTACGTGCTCGACCGC
>JANMSS010000192.1:0-14726 GCA_031389585.1 Burkholderiales bacterium
CAGTCAACGCGGCAGTCTAGGGGGCAGGCGACGATCGCGCAGCGGGGTAACTCTGGATGAACTTGGGGGGTCAGCGATCCCAGCCGCGTGCACGCACGTCGGCCAGGGTCAGATCGAGGCAACGCCGGATCAGCCCGACCATGTCATCGATCTGCGCCCGCGTGATGATCAGCGGCGGCGCGATGATCATGCGGTCGCCGACGGCACGCATGATCAGGCCGTTGCCGAAGCAATGTCCGCGGCAGACCATGCCGACGCCCAGCTCCGACGGGAATGCCGTGCCACGCCCCTGGCGGCCCGCCTTGTCTTTGACCAACAACAAGGCGCCCATCAGGCCGCAGGTCTGCGCCTCGCCGACCAGCGGGTGCTCGTTCAGGTTCTCGAAGGCCTTGGCCAGGTAGGGGCCGACGTCATCGTGCACGCGTTCGACCAGGCCGCGCTCGCGAATCAGCTTCAGGTTGGCCAGCGCGACCGCGCAAGCCACCGGGTGGCCCGAGTAGGTGTAGCCGTGGTTGAACTCGCCCCCGTGCTCGATCAGCACCTTGGCCACACGCTCGCCGACCATCACGCCGCCCAGTGGGATGTAGCCGCTGGTCACGCCCTTGGCAAAGGTCATCAGGTCGGGTTTGAAACCCATCGTCTCGCAGCCGAACCAATGGCCGGTGCGGCCGAAGCCGGTGATGACCTCGTCGCTGACCAGCAGGATGCCGTGGCGATCGCAGATGCGCTGGATCTCGGGCCAGTAGGTGGCAGGCGGCACGATCACGCCGCCGGCGCCCTGCACCGGCTCGCCGATGAAAGCTGCGACCTTGTCGGCGCCGAGCTCCTTGATCTTGGCGTCGAGCCAGCCCGCCGCCAGCAGGCCGAACTCGTCGCGCGACATTCCTTGCGGCGCGTGCTCGAACCAGTAGGGCTGCTCGATGTGCACGATGCCCGGGATCGGCAGGCCACCCTGCTCGTGCATGCCGCTCATGCCGCCGAGCGACGCGCCGGCCATGGTCGAGCCGTGGTACGCGTTCTTGCGGCTGATGAAGATCTGCCGCTCCGGCTGGCCGAGCAGGTCCCAGTAGCGGCGCGCCATGCGCACGATCGTGTCGTTGCCTTCGGAGCCTGACCCCGAGAAGAACACATGCTGGAACTGAGGCGGCGTGAGTTCGGCCAGCAGCTCGGCGAGCTCGATGGCCGGCGGCGTGGCGGTCTGGAAGAACGCGTTATAGAACGCCAGCTCTTTCATTTGCTTGGTGGCCGCTTCGATCAGCGCGGGCTCACCGTAGCCGACATTGACGCACCACAGCCCGCTCATCGCATCGAGGATCTTGTGGCCGTCGCTGTCCCACAAATAGATGTTCTCGGCGCGTGTGATCACGCGCGAACCTTTCTTTGCCAGCGCCTGGAAGTCGGTGAAAGGGTGCAGGAAGTGCGCCGCGTCGGCGGCCTGCCATTCTTGGGTCGTGCGGGTCATCTGGTGGTCCGCGATCAGACGTGCAGCAACAGATGCTCGCGCTCCCAGGGCGAGATCACTTTCATGAACTCGGCGAACTCGATCTCCTTGACCTCGGTGTAGACGGTCACGAACGCAGGGCCGAGCACTTCGGCCAGATCTCTTTCGTTGCGCAGCAGGTTCAGCGCCTCGCCCAGACTGCGTGGCAGCTGAAAGTCGCCCAAGTAGGCGTCGCCCTTGCACTCGGGCGATGGCTCGATGCGCTGTTTGATGCCGAGGTAGCCGCAGGCCAGGGTGGCCGCGAGTGCCACATAGGGGTTGGCGTCGGCGCCGATGACCCGGTTTTCGATCCGACGGGCCGCCGGCGAGGCGACCGGCGAGCGGATGCCCACCGTGCGGTTGTCGGTACCCCACTGGATGTTGATCGGCGCTGCGTTCGAGCGCACCAGCCGGCGATATGAATTGACATAGGGAGCGAAGAGGGCCATCGCTGCCGGGATGTATTTCTGCAGGCCACCGATGTACCAGAAGAATTCCTTGGTCGGCGTGCCATCTTCATTGCTGAAGATGTTCAGTCCGGTGGCCTTGGCAAGCACGCTCTGGTGCACGTGCATCGCGCTGCCGGGCTCGCCCGCGATCGGCTTGGCCATGAAGGTGGCGAACATGTCATGGCGCATCGCAGCCTCGCGCAGCGTGCGCTTGAAGAAAAACACTTCGTCAGCCAAGCCCAGTGGATGGTCGTGGAAGAAGTTGATCTCCATCTGGCCGGCACCGGCCTCGTGGATCAGGGTGTCAACGTTCAACTCCATCTTTTCGCAGTAGTCGTACACGTCCTCGAACAGCGGGTCGAATTCGTTCACCGCATCGATCGAATAGGACTGTCGTGAGGTTTCGGCGCGGCCACTGCGGCCGATCGGCGGCTTCAATGGAATGTCGGGGTCGGTATTGCGCGCGACCAGGTAGAACTCGAGTTCGGGCGCGACCACCGGGTCCCAACCCTCGGCATCGAACAGGCCGCAGACCCGGCGCAGCACCGAGCGCGGCGCAAAGGGCACCAACTTGCCGTCCTTGTCGAAGCAGTCGTGGATCACCTGCGCGGTCGGGTCGACGGCCCAGGGCACGATGCGCACCGTGCTCGGGTCGGGCTGCAGGTGCATGTCGCGGTCGTTCGGGCTGATGACGTCGTAATACGGGCCCTCTTCGGGGAACTCGCCGGTCACGCCCATCGCCACCACGGCTTCGGGTAGGCGCATGCCACGATCCTCGGTGAACTTTTCGCGCGGCAGGATCTTGCCGCGTGCCACGCCGGTGAGGTCGGGCACCAGGCATTCGATTTCGGTGACGCGGCGCTCGTTGAGCCAGTTCTCGAGTTCGGCGAAAGTGGAATTGGAGCGCAGGACCATGGGGTCACCTGTTGAGTTGTCGTTGACTCTGGCGTGCCGAGCAAGCGGCGCCAAAGGCCTTGAGGATCCGCATCGAAATGGGGTTGCCCGCGGCCAGCCACTCCACGTGCCATTGCACGCACAGGTTGAAGCCCGGTGCATCGGGTTTGGAGAAGGCTTCGATCACGCCGTCCGGCGCGCGGGCTTCGACAAGCAGGCCCTCCGCAAGTCGGTTGACGGCCTGGCCATGCAGCGAATTGACATCGAAGCGCGGCAGCCCGAGCAGCTTGGCAAGCACGCCGCCAGGTTCGACCGCGACACTGTGCGCCGGGCCATATTGCACTTCGACCGGGGCCGTAGCGTCGTCGCGGTGATCGTCGTAGCCAGGCAGTTCCTGCACGGCCTGGTGCAGGCTGCCGCCGAGCGCCACGTTGATCTCCTGCGCACCGCGGCAGATGCCCAGCAGTGGCACACCGAGGGCCAGTGCCTTCGGGATCAACAGCAAAGTCCAGGCATCGCGGACGGTATCCAGCGGCAGCGACCTGTCGTGCACGTCCTCGTCGAAATGGCTGGGGTGGACATTGGACGGTGAGCCCGTCAGCAGCATGCCGTCCGCCAAGTCGAGCAAGAGGTCAAGTTCGCTCGCCGCTGCACTCGGCACCACCAGCGGCTGGCAGCCGGCCAGGCGCACGGCGTCGATGTATTTTTTCCCGACGGTGTGGTAGACGTGGTGGCCAAGCACGCGGCTGCAGCCGCTCACCAGCACGACGGGTCTGCCAGCGGCGCTCACAGCATGTCCTTAAGGCGGTAGTAGGCCATGCCCAGCACCAGCGCCGGCGTGCGCAGCGCGCGACCACCGGGGAAGGGCCGGTGCCGCAGGCGTGCAAAGGTGTCGAAGCGCGAGGCGTCGCCAGCCATCGCTTCGGCCACCAGCTTGCCGGCCATCCCGGTCAGGGCCAGGCCGTGGCCCGAGAAGCCCTGCAGGTAATAAACCTGGTCACCGAGCGCTGGCAGGCGGCCGAAATCGGGCGCACGGTTCATCGAGATGTCGACGAACCCGCCCCAGGCGTACTCGACCTCGACATCTCGCAGTTGCGGGAATGTGGCTGCCATGCGCTTGTGCATCGATCGCGCCAGGTTCGACGGCGTGGCGGTGCTGTAGCTGACGCGGCCACCATAGAGCATGCGGTGGTCGGCTGTGGTGCGGAAGTAATCGAGCACGAAGTTGCTGTCGCAGACTGCAGCGCCACAGGGAATCAAGGCGTCGGCCAAGTCAGCGTGCATCGCCTTGGAGCAGACGATGTAGGTGCCGACCGGCATGATGCGCGCGCTCAGTTGCGGCGCAATGGTCGGTGCGAGTTCTTGCAGGTAGACATTACCCGCCAGCAGCAGTTGTCGGGCCCTCAATGTGGCGCCGCCGGCGGTCTGCAGCGTGACGCCGTTGCGATCACGCTCGATGCGCGTGACGGTTGTTTGCTCATGCAGCCGCACGCCCAGACCCGCGGCCGCGCGCGCCAGGCCAAGGCAGTACTTCAAGGGGTGCAGGTGGCCCGAACGCGGATCGTGCACAGCGCCCACGTAGCGTGGGCTGGCGATCCATGGCGCCAAGTCAGGCTGGTTAATCCAGCGTAGCGGATAGTCGTAGCGCGTGGCCAGCATGTCGGCATCGGCACGCAGCGCTTGAGCCTTACGCCGGCTGGTCGCCACACCGAGGTAGCCATCGCGCCAATCGCAATCGATGTCGAATTGCGCACAGCGCTGGCGGATCAAATCGAGCGCCTCGATCGACATCCCGAACACGCGCTTGGCCTCTTCGCGGCCCAGCTGGGCTTCGATCGTGGCCTGGTCGCAGGCCAGGCCGTGGATGGCCTGGCCGCCATTGCGTCCGCTCGCGCCCCATCCGACTTGCCTGGCCTCCAGCAGCACGACATCGAAGCCGCGCTCGCGCAACTCGATCGCCGCCGACAACCCTGCCAGGCCCCCTCCGACGATGGCCACATCGCAGATCCCCGCGTCGCCCTGCAGGGCTGCAAGGCTCTGCGTTCGCGCCGCCGTGGCAGCGTAGTACGAGTGGCGCGTCAGGTCGCGGTCGGTGTCGAGCAGTGGCATACGGTAGGCGCTAGGCAGGTTCCTTTGTTGAGTGTGGAGTGCTGGGCTTCATGCGCAACGCTTGATCGCCGTTCCAAGCACATCGACGATACGGTCGATCTGCGGCTTCTCGATGATCAGCGGCGGCGACAGGGCCACGATGTCGGCGGTCGTGCGCAGCAGCAATCCCTGCTCCCAGCAGTCGAGGAAGATATTGAACGCACGCTTGGCCGGCTCGCCGGGCAGGGCGCTCAACTCGACGCCGCCGACCAGTCCGATGTTGCGGATGTCGATCACGTTGGGCAGACCCTTCAGCGAATGCAGCGCGTCAGCGAAGTAGCCCTCGAGTTGGGCCGCGCGCGTCAGCAGGCCTTCGTCGGCATAGGTCTCCAGCGTGGCCAGTGCGGCGGCGCAGGCCAGCGGGTGCGCCGAGTAGGTGTAGCCGTGGAAGAACTCGATCAGATGCTCGGGCCCGTTCATGAAGGCATCGTGGATTTTGTCTGTGGCAAACACTGCGCCCATCGGCACGCAGCCGTTGGTGATGCCCTTGGCCACCGTCATCAAGTCGGGCGTGTCGCCGAAGGTCTGCGCAGCGAACGGCTGGCCGGGGCGGCCGAAGCCGGTGATGACCTCGTCGAAGATCAGCAGAATCCCATGCTTGTCGCATGTCGCACGCAGCCGCTCCAGGTAACCCTTGGGTGGCAGCAGCACACCGGTTGAGCCGGCGACGGGCTCGACGATCACCGCGGCGATGGTCGACGTGTCATGCAGCGCGACCAGGCGCTCGAGATCGTCGGCAAACTCAGCGCCATGCTGCGGCTGGCCGACCGAGTAGGCGTTGCGCGCCGGGTCGTGCGTGTGGCGAATGTGGTCGACGCCGGCCAAGAGCGTGCCGAACATCTTGCGATTGGCGACGATGCCGCCTACCGAGATGCCGCCGAAATTGACGCCGTGGTAGCCGCGCTCGCGGCCGATCAGGCGCGTGCGCGCACCGTCGCCACGGACGCGGTGGTAGGCGATGGCCATCTTCAGCGCCGTCTCCACGGCCTCGGAGCCCGAGTTGGTGTAAAAGACCTTGTTCAGGCCCTGGGGCGTGATCTTGACGAGTTCCTCAGCCAGCTCGAAGGCCTTCGGGTGGGCCATCTGGAACGGTGGCGCGAAGTCGAGTTCGGCAGCCTGTTCGGCGATAGCCTTGACGATCTTCGGCCTTGTGTGGCCGGCATTGACACACCACAACCCCGCCGCGCCGTCGAGAATTTCGCGGCCTTCAGGGGTCCAGAAAAACATGCCCTTGCTCTTGGCCAGCAATCGCGGCGCCTTCTTGAACTGCCGGTTGGCAGTAAAGGGCATCCAATAGGCATCCATGTTCTTGGCCATGGGAATTCTCCGAGTGAGCGCGAAGCCGGCAGTGTCGCCCTCGCAGTGCCTCTAGTCTAGGCAGGCGCGGACACAATAGGGTTGCGCAATCGAGGTGGGCTTACCCGTTGTTTCGCAATATCATGCGGAACAATGAACCCCTCGCGGCATTAAATGCGAAACCAAAGCAGCATCGTGCAACTTGATGCGATCGACGTAGCGATCCTGAACGAGTTGCAGGCCAATGGCCGGCTCAGTAATCTCGAACTCGCTCAAGCGATCCACCTGTCGCCCTCGGCGTGCCTGCGGCGAGTCAAACATCTCGAGGAAACCGGCGTCATCGCCCAGTATGTGGCACTGCTCAACCCTAAGGCAGTCGGACAGCACGGCAGCAGCTTCACGATCGTCAACCTCGAAACATTGACAGACACGATGCTCAGCGCGTTCGAGCGGGCGGTGCGTGACGAGCCGCGCGTGCTGGACTGCTACTACGTGGCCGGGAGCAACGATTACCTGATCCGCTTTACCTACCGAGATGCCGAAGACCTGGAGCGCTTCCACACCGAAGTGTTGATGCGATTGCCCGGCGTGATGCGCTCGAACTCGATGCTAGTGCTGCGCACCGTGAAGAAGACCACCGCGCTAGCGCTGCCCGACGTCTGAGCGTAAGTTGTGCGTGGCGGCAATGCGCCCACACAGGTAGGTCCACACGAAACTGGCGGCCGCGTAGCTGGTCAACTCGGCGTGGTCGTAGGGCGGGGCCACCTCGACGCAATCCAGGCCGACACAATTGAAATCCCGCAGACCCTCGAGAACGCTGTGCACCTGGTTGCTGCTCATGCCGCCGGGCTCGGGCGTGCCGGTGCCGGGCGCAAAGGCGGGGTCGAGGCAGTCGATGTCCAGGCTCACGTATACCGGCGGCGCGCCGTGCGCCGTGAGGCGCGCGCGAAAAGCATCGAGTACCGGCGCGAGTTGCGTCGGGCTTTCCAGGCCGCGCAAGTCGCGGGCGGTGTAGATCAGACCGCCCTGATCGCGCACATACTCGCGCGCGCCTCGCTCGCCCGCAGAGCGGATGCCCAGCTGCATGAAGCATTCCTTGACCACCAGCCCTTCCTGGATGGCTTCGTAGACCCAGGTGCCATGGCCGCTGGGCTCGCCAAAGTGGTCCTGCCAAGTGTCGCAATGGGCGTCGAAATGGAGCACGGCCAGCGGTCGGCCGCAGTGTGCTCGGTAGGCGCGCAACAGCGGCAACGTGATCGAATGGTCACCGCCGATCCAGGCCACATGGTGTTTGGCGAGCAGCGGGACGAGCAGCGGCGCCATTGCCTCGCGCATCGCAGGCAGGCTGGTGTTGGGCAGTGCCAGATCGCCCACGTCGCCAAGTTGCCCCAGCGGTGAGACATTGAAATACGGGTGGGTGCCGTCGCACAGCATGTGGCTGGCCTGCCGGATCGCACGCGGGCCAAACCGCGCGCCCGGACGGTTCGTCGTCGCACCATCCCATGGGATGCCTGCCACCGCGTAGGGCTGGTTCGTTGCGACCGGGGACTTCATGAAGCTTGTGCCGTGGGTGAAAGCGAATCCGGTCATGACGAGGGCAGCGCGTAAAGGTGGGTTGATCATACGTAGCAGTCTGTGGATCAATTTTTCATATGGGCGCCCAGCCGTTTCATGTTGCGGAAACCCTGTGTGTGGGTCGGCCTGCCGTTGTTTTGTGCGTCGCAACACTGTTTCGTATTGCAGGAAACAATCCCTAAGTCGTTGATTTACAAGAAATCAAATAAATGTCCTCTATAAGACATAAGTCATCACACTCGCTCAAGTCCGGTTAGGCTCATGGCATCGAATTTCATCCTCTCGTTCAACCCTCAGGAGCTCACGATGACCCAGCCGACCCGCGAACAGCAAGCCGCCGCCCTCGAGAAAGACTGGGCCGAAAACTCCCGGTGGAAGGGCATCAAACGCGGCTACAGCGGCGCAGATGTGGTGCGCCTTCGTGGCTCGCTGCCGATCGAGCACACACTGGCGCAACGAGGTGCCGAGAAACTCTGGAACCTGATCAACACCGAGCCCTTCGTCAACACGCTCGGCGCGCTGACCGGCAACCAGGCCATGCAGCAAGTCAAGGCCGGCTTGAAGGCGATCTACCTGTCAGGCTGGCAGGTCGCGGCCGACGCCAACGACAACGGCGAGATGTACCCCGACCAGTCGCTGTACTCTGTCGACTCGGTGCCCAAAGCCGTCAAGCGCATCAACAACACCTTTGCGCGTGCCGACCAGATCCAGTGGAGCGAGGGCAAGAACGACATCGACTACTTCGCCCCGATCGTGGCCGATGCCGAAGCCGGCTTCGGCGGTGTGCTCAACGCCTTCGAATTGATGAAGGCAATGATCGAAGCTGGCGCTGCCGGGGTGCACTTCGAAGACCAGCTCGCGTCGGTGAAGAAGTGCGGCCACATGGGTGGCAAGGTGTTGGTGCCCACGCGCGAGGCGGTGGCCAAGCTGGTGGCTGCGCGGCTGGCGGCCGACGTGATGGGCACGCCGACGATCCTGCTGGCGCGCACCGATGCCGAAGCCGCCGATCTGGTGACCAGCGACGTCGACGACATCGACAAGCCCTTCCTCACCGGCGAGCGCACGGTGGAAGGTTTCTACAAGTCACGCAATGGCCTGGAGCAGTCGATCAGCCGCGGCCTGGCCTATGCCGAGTACGCCGACCTGATCTGGTGCGAGACCGGCAAACCCGACCTGGCCTTCGCCAAGGCTTTCGCCGATGCGATCCACGCCAAATTCCCCGGCAAGCTGCTGGCTTACAACTGCTCGCCGAGCTTCAACTGGAAGAAGAATCTCGACGACGCGACGATCGCCAAATTCCAGCGCGAACTCGGCGCGATGGGCTACAAGTTCCAGTTCATCACCCTGGCCGGCTTCCACAGCCTGAACTACTCCATGTTCGAGTTGGCCCACGGCTACGCACGCAACAACATGAGCGCCTTCGTCGAACTGCAGGAGAAGGAGTTCGCCGCCGCCGAACGCGGCTTCACCGCGGTCAAGCACCAGCGCGAGGTCGGCACCGGCTACTTCGACGCAGTCACGACGACCATCGAGCGCCTGTCGTCGACGGCGGCGTTGAAGGGCTCGACCGAGGACGAGCAGTTCTTCGACAAGAAGCACGGCTAGGCGCGCGCGCGATCACCTCAAGGGGCCTCGAGCGGGGCCCCTTCTTTCACTTCAGCAGCGCCTGCTCGATGAACTTGACCATGGCGTAGAACAGGAAGTCGCCGTTCTCCTGGCGCACGAAGCCATGGCCTTCGTTCTCGCCGCGCAGATACCACACGGGCAGGCCGTTGGCGCGCACCTTGGCGACGATCTGTTCGCCCTCGGTGAAGGGCACCCGCGGGTCGTTCTTGCCCTGCACCACGAACAGAGGCTTGCTGATTCTCTGGGCATTGTTCAGCGGCGAGATCTTCTCGAGAAAGGCGCGCATGGCCGGGTCGCGCTCGTTGCCGTACTCGACGCGGCGCAGGTCGCGGCGGTAGCGCTCGGTGTGGGTCAGAAGCGTGACGAAGTTCGAGATCCCGACGTTCGAGATGCCGCCCACGATGCGGTCGCTGTCGTCCACGCCGACTTGCTGGGTCATGTAGCCGCCATAGCTGCCGCCGGTGACGAGCACGCGCGAGGCGTCCAGATCGGGTTGCTGCGCGATCCAGTCGAGCAGGGCACCGCGCAGGCCGCCAGCGGCCACGCCTCACATCGAGGCTTCGAGCATCGCCTGATAGTCGTCGCGGGTGGCGAGGCGCGGGTTGGTCTTGTGGCAGTGGTCGGCCATCGCGCCGTCGATCACGCGCTCGAACAGCGCGGGCGTCACGCCCATCGCGGCCAGTCCGCTGGGCAGGCCCAGGCGGGTGTTCATCTCGATGATCGCGTCAGCCAAATCGTTGCCCGCGGCGTCGCAGGATGCGAGGCCCATCGCCTGCGCCATGCGCTGCAACCGGCGTTCGCGCACGATCGACTCGGCGCTGGCGTTGAAGCGCAGCACGGCCGGCAGGAACATGGCGTTCAAGGTGCCATGGTGCAGCCGCGGATCGACGCCGCCCAGGCTGTGCGAGAGCGAATGCACGCAGCCCAGGCCCTTCTGGAAGGCCATTGCGCCCTGCATGCTGGCGCTCATCATCTGCCAGCGTGCCTCGAGGTCGCGGCCGTTGCGCGTGGCGCGCTCGATGTGGGCCCAGCCGCGCGCCAGGCCATCGAGCGCAATGCCGTCGGCCGGCGGGTTGATGGCGGGTGCCATGAAGGTTTCCAGGCAATGCGCGATCGCGTCCATGCCGGTGGCCGCGGTCAGGCCCGCGGGCAGGCCGAGGGTGAGTTCGGGGTCGAGCAGGGCGGCCTTGGGCATCAGATGCCAGCTGTGAAAGCCCAGCTTGCGACCGTCGTCGACGATCAGGATCGCGCCGCGCGCAACCTCGCTGCCGGTGCCCGCGGTGGTCGGCACCGCGATCAACGGCGCCACGCGCTCGCTGATCCTCGGGCTGCCGCCTTCGATGGTGGCGTAGCCCACCAGCGGCCCCTCATGCGTGGCGGCGATGGCCACACCCTTGGCCAAGTCGATGCTCGAGCCACCGCCCACGGCAATCAGCCCGTCGCAGCGCTGCGAACGGTAAACCGCGGCCGCCGCGCGCACAGCCGCTTCGGTGGGATTGCTCGGTGTGGCGTCGAACACGGCGTGCGGCAGATCTCCCAACGCCGACAGTGCGCGGTCGAGCACGCCCACCGCGCGCACGCCGGCGTCGCTGATCACGAGCGGCTTGGTGATGCCCACGCGCTGGCACTCGTCGGGCAGACGTTGGACGACGCCGGGGTCGAGATGGATCTGGGTCAGGTACTGGATATGGGCCATGGAGGCAAAAGGGCAGGGGTGGCGACGGTCCTCAGTATGCTTCGCGGCCAGCGCTGTACGGACGGCTTGTCGTCCGCGGCCCTGCCATTATCCGGAGTCCCCCATGAGTGAACCGATCGAACTGCAACGCAGTAGCTTTCGCCACCGCGAGCGCCTGCGCGTGCGCTGGGTCGAGGTCGACATGCAGCAGATCGTCTTCAACGGCCATTACCTGATGTACATCGACACGGCGGTGGCTGGCTACTGGCGCTCGCTGGCGTTGCCCTACCAGGAAACGATGCAGGCCTTGAACGGCGATCTCTACGTGCGCAAGGCCACGCTCGAGTACGAAGGCTCGGCGCGCTACGACGATCAACTCGAGGTCGGCATCCGCTGCGCGCGCATCGGCAACGCGTCGATGCTGCTGCAGGCGGCTGTGTTCCGCGGCGAACAGCGCCTGGTGCACGGTGAACTGGTCTATGTGTTCGCTGACCCCTCGAGCCAGACATCGCAAACGGTGCCGCCGTCGCTGCGCGACGTGTTGACCGGTTTCGAGGCCGGCGAGTCGATGCTGAGCTTGCGCACCGGCGAGTGGGCCACGCTGGGCGCCGCCGCCGGTGCGATCCGCGACGCGGTTTTCATCCAGGAGCAGGGCATTCCTGCGGCGCTCGAGCACGATGCGGAGGACGCCACCGCGCTACACGCTGTGGCCTACAACCGGCTCGGCCGCGCACTGGGCACTGGACGTCTCCTGGCAACCAAGCCTGGTGTGGCCAAGATCGGCCGCATGGCGGTACTGGCCAGCGTGCGCGGCGCGGGCGTTGGCCGGCCGCTGCTCGACGCCCTGGTGAACGCGGCGCGCGATCGCGGTGACCGCGCGGTGCTGTTGCATGCCCAGGCCAGCGCCGTGGGCTTCTATCTGCGCGCGGGCTTCGCGCCGCGCGGACCGGCCTTCGAGGAGGCCGGCATCGAGCACCAGGAAATGGCCCTCAACCTGCGCTGAGCCGTTCGGTCTCGATGCGGGGCAAGTCGCCGTGCAGCTGCGGCCAGCGGCGCAACCGCGTGCTGCGCTGGGACAGGGGAGAGCCGTCGGCGGCAAACTGCCGTTCGACGATACGCGCGCAGAGGCCCTCGGCATCGCGTTCGGCGATCAACAGGGTCGAGCAGCGGGTGCCGTAGCGGGCGTCGGGTGTGCGGATGAAGGCCGGCGCCAGCCAGCGCTCGCGATCGAGGCCGATGCCGGTGTCAGGCAGCGCAGCATCGGGTACCTGCGTGGCGTCAGCCAGCGCCGCGAACAGCGCGGCCTCCAGGGCCTCCGTCTGCGAGGCGTCGGCGAGCGACGCGGCCATCGCGCTTTTCAGGCGCTGCACCTTGGGTCAGGGCGTGTCGAGCGCCGCATTGGACAGGCCGTAGAGGCCGGGCCCGAGCCGCAATGGACTGCCCGTGCGCTCATCGGCCCACCACCACTGGCCCGAGGCCATGTCGCCGGCCAGCAGGTTGATTGGGTTGTGGCCGCTGCTTGCAATGTCGCGCCAGAAGTTCGGGGCGCCCGCCGTAGCGGCCAGCCAGTCCGGCACGATCGCGCCGCGCGAGGGCGCGTCGCTGCGTTGGCGCTGCACATCGCGCACATTGGTCAACATCGCGACCCGGCCGGCAGCGTTCAAGCCCATCCAGGTGCCGCCGGCGTGAAGATCGCGCCCGCCGAGCAACGGTGCGGCCTCGGGGTCGGCCCGCCACCAGTCAAGCGGCGTGGCAGGACGCTGCAGGAATTCGTCGCGGTTGGCTGCGATGACGAGCGCGAAGCGCGGATGCTGTTCGAGCGCCAGCCCGATCAGGCACATGGCTCGAAGCGCTCGACATGGCGCTCACCGTCGATCCAGCTGGCAAGCGAGCGTCCTGCGCCGGCCTCGATCGCTTGTTGCCATTGGGGACTCAGGCCTTGCGGATGGGTATAGGTCTCCATCAGCGTCAGGTGCTGCCGGTCATCGTCGACGCGCCGGCTCAGCGTGCAAGCCAGGCCCGGCAGTTCGGACCGCCACTGCGCCTGCAGGTTGCGCACAGCGGCGATCAACTGCGGCGCGTCGGCCGGCCGCACGCGGTAGTAGATGTAGAGGTTGGCGGCGCCAGGGTTCACGCCGCGGCTTCGAGCGGGAGCGCGTAGGGTTGCGTCACACGCTGCAATCGAGGCCCGCCGGCGGCGCCCAGGTGCAACGTGCCACTGTCGATGGCGGCCAGCTTGACCTCGACCAGCGCCAGGTGCGAGCCGTCCAGCGAAGCGGCGTTGACAATCATGCCCGCGGGCTGCTCGGGGTCTGCATCGTGAAACACCTCCTGGCCCGGTTGCGCGGCAGCGTCGCAGGCCAGCACGAAGGCGCGCCGCTTGATCGTGCCGCGGTACTGACTGCGCGCGACGACTTCCTGGCCCGGGTAGCAGCCCTTTTGAAAGTTCACGCCACCCACGACCTCGAAATTGACCATCTGCGGCACGAACTGCTCGACGGTCGCGGCAACGATGCGTGGCACGCCGCTCGACACCTCGAGCCATTGCCATGCGTCCAGCCTCATCGCGGGCAGCGCTGGCGGTTCGCTGTCGGCGGGCAGCGCCAGCAGGTAGCGGGCGACGCCTTCGACATCAGGCAGGCGCAGCGCGTGGCCGCCCGTGGCGTCGCCGCGTTGCCATGGGGCGCCCGGTGCGCTGGCGCCGAGCCAGGCCGTGGCCGCCGGTCCCGCCAGTCCGTAAAGGGCCAGCGACGCACTTTCATCGCTCAGCTTGCACTTGGCGCGCAAGACGAACATCGACAGGCGCTTGAGCGTCGCCGGCAGCACATCGGCACTGCAGGCCAGCAGCAGCTCGTCGGCAGCCCCGCGCCACATCAGCAGGCTCGCCTGCAGGCGGCCCTTGGCCGAGCAGAAGCCGGCCAAGCGGGCGCCGTGGTCGTCGAGCTGCAGCACGTCCTGCGTCAACTGGCCGTGCAGGAAACTCGCCGCATCGGCACCTTGGGCGCGCATCACGCCCCAGTCGGAAAGCCGCACTGCACCTTGCAACGTCTTGACATCGATCTGATTCATGCGCCGATTATCATGGGCCGCAGATCAACCTCACAGGCGTTGAGTGATGCGCTGGCTGCTTCGATTGGTGCTGTTGACACTGCTCGCGGCGGGCGCTGCTGCCGCGGCCGCATGGTGGTGGCTGAACCGGCCCTTGCCGTTGGCGGGCCCGGCGGTCGCGGTCTCGATCGAGGCCGGCCAGTCGCCGCGCCGGGTCGCCGAGTTGTGGGTCGAAGCTGGCGTGCAGGTGCCGCCCCGCCTGCTCTATGAATGGTTTCGGTGGTCAGGCCAGTCGCGCCAGATTCGCGCCGGCAGCTACGAGGTCGAGCGCGGCGTCACGCCACGGCAGTTGCTCGACAAGATGGTGCGCGGCGACGAAGTGCTCGAAACCGTGCGCCTTGCCGAGGGCCATACCTTTTCCCAGGTGCGCGCCGCACTGGCTTCTGCACCGTCGCTCAGGCCAATCGCGCAGGCGCTGAGCGACCAGCAGTTGATGGCGGCCCTGGGCGAGCCCGCGCAAGCCCCGGAGGGTCGG
>JANMSS010000209.1:0-5808 GCA_031389585.1 Burkholderiales bacterium
GCCGCAGTGGTTCTGTTGGTAGAGGCGGTCGGGCCGGCTCGGGCACAGGCGCACGCAGTGCGGGTCGTGGAAGGTGATGGTCGAGGGGTCGAAGCCTCCGACCACCTCCATCCCCTTGACCAGCGAGCGAAAGCTGCGCCCACCGTCTACTGACTCGTGGACGCCGCCGCCCGACATGGCGAACAGCAGGTGCGCAGGGTCGCGCGGGTCGACGATGATCGAGTGCAGCTTGGGGCCGTCGGGCGTGCCGTCCTGCACCGTGCCCATCCACTCGCGGTACTGCGCGTCGTCGTTGATCGGCGAGAACGGCGCCCAGTTCACACCGCCGTCGGCCGAGCGGAACAGCCCCTGCGGCGAGGTGCCGGCATACCAGACATCAGGCTGGCTGGCATGGCCCGGCGTGAGCCAGAAGGTGTGGTCGACCGCTCGCCCGGCCTGTCCGTCAACGGCCTTGGCAAAGGCCGGCGGCTTGGCCGCTTCCTTCCAGGTCCGGCCCAGGTTGGTCGAGCGAAACACGGTCGGGCCCAGGTGCCCGGTCTTGGCCGCGGCCAGCAGCGTGCGCCCGTCGCGTGGATCGAGCACGACATGACTGACGATGTGGCCGAGGAAATGCGGCCCGTCGGCGCGCCAGGTCTTGCGCTGCGCATCGCCATGGAAGAGCCAGGCGCCCTTGCGCGTGGCCACCAGCAGCACCACGCGCGCCGGCTTGGCCGTCTTGCTTGCCATCGTTGCCTCCTGTGCCCAACTTGTTTTCGCCGGCTGCATTGTCGGCAACGCGGGCCTTCACTGCAACTCGAGACCGACCTTCTTCACCAGCTTGGCGTACTTGTCCTTCTCGGTGCGGAAGTAGCCCTGCGCGAACTCGGTGCTGCTGAGGTTGATCGCGTTGCCCATGCGGGCCATCGTCTCCTTGACCACCGGGTCGGCGAAGGCCGCGCCCAGCGCGTCGTGCACGCGCTTCACGTCGGCGCCGGCCATGCCCTTGGGGCCGAGCACGCCGAACCAGGCATCGACGACGTAGCCGGGTGTGCCCTGCTCGGCGATGGTCGCGATTTCGGGCGCGGCCGCCGTGCGCTGGGCGCCGGTCACGCCGATGGCGCGCAGGGCGCCGCTCTTGATATGCGCCTGCACACTGGGCAAGGCCAGGGTGGCAAATTCGATCTGCCCGCCGATCAGGTCGGTGAGCATCGGCCCCACGCCCTTGTAGGGAATGTGCTTGGCGTCGGTACCGGTTTCGTCGAGGTACATCGCCCCGGCCAGGTGCAGGATGGTGCCGTTGCCGCCCGAGCCATAGTTGAGCTGGCCCGGCTTACTCTTGAGCAGGGCGACGAAGTCATTGTGGTTCGTCGCCGCCACCTTGCCCGGGTTGACCACCAGCACGATCGGTGTCGTGCCGACGATGGCGATCGGCGTGAAGTCGCCCGGCATGTCGAAGGGCAGCGATTTGTAGACGCTGGGGAAGATCACCACGTTGTTCGACACCACCGACAGCGAAAATCCATCGGGCGCCGTCTTGGCCAGGGCCTGCAGGCCGAGGATGCCGCCGGCGCCGGGCTGGTTGTCGACCACGATGGCGTGACCGAGCGCCTTGGCCAGCGCCGGCTGCGCGGCGCGCGTGATGGCATCGACGCCCGAGCCGGTGGCGTTGGGCAGGATGAATTTGATGGTCTTGTCGCCGACCTGCGCCCAGGCGGGGCTGGCCGTGGCGCCCAGTGCGATGGCGAGCAGGGCCAGGCGGCGGGTGAATGTGATTCGGCTCATGTCGGTCTCCGTGATCAGGCCACGTTGGCCTGCTGCTTCAATTGTGCGATCTCGGCGCGCGCATAGCCCAGGCCGGTGAGCAGTTCGTCGGTGTGCGAACCCAGCGTCGGCGGATCCATGCGAACGCCCAGGCGCGCGCCGGCCAGCGTAATCGGGAACAGGGTGGTCTTCACCGTCTGCCCGGCCCGGGCGCCGTCGGGCAGCACGATGTCGGCCAGGCCGCCCGTGGCCAGCAGGTGCGGGTCGTCGTACAGGTCCTCAGGCTTCGTGATCGGCGCGAAGGGCAGGCCGGCGGCCTCGAACCTGGCCGACAGCTCCGCCGCACTGAACGCCGCCAGGCGCCCGGCGATCCGCGGCAACAGCGTGGCACGCTGTTCGACGCGCTGGTTGTTGTGCGCCAGAGCGGCGTCGGCCTTGAGGTCGTCAAAGCCCAGCGCATCGCAGAACGTCAGCCACTGCGCGTCGCTGACCGCGGCCAGAAAGATCTGCTCGCCATCCTTGACCGTGAACACATCGTAGATCGCCCACGGGCTGATGCGCGCGGGCATCGGCGCGGCGGGCTTGCCGGTCATCGCGTACTGCAGCATGTGCTGGCCGACCAGGAATACATTGTTCTCGAAGAGGGCCGACTGCACCTCCATGCCGCGGCCCGTGATGCCGCGCTGGATCAACGCTCCGAGCACGCCGATGGCGCCGAACATGCCGCCCATGATGTCGTTGACACTGGTCCCCGCACGCAGCGGGTCACCCGGGCGGCCGGTCATGTAGGCCAGGCCACCCATCATCTGCACCACCTCGTCGAGCGCTGTGCGGTGGTCATACGGCCCGGGCAGGAAGCCCTTGTGGCTGGCGTAGATCAGGCGCGGGTTGGCCGCGGCCAGCGACACGTAGTCCAGCCCGTACTTGTGCATCGTGCCGGGCTTGAAATTCTCGGCCACCACGTCCGCACTCGCCGCGAGTTTTCGCGCCACCGCCGCGCCCGCGGGCTGGCGCAGGTCGATCGCAATGCTCTTCTTGTTGCGGTTGAACATCGGGAAGAAACCGGCACCGGCACCGAGCAGCCGCCGCGTGCGGTCGCCCTCGATCGGCTCGACCTTGATCACCTCGGCGCCCATGTCGGCCAGCACCATGCCGCAGGTCGGGCCCATCACCATGTGGGTGAATTCGACCACCCGCAACCCGGCCAAAGGCTGAGGCGCGGGCGACGGCTCGGGCAGGCCCGGCCGCGACTGGGGCGTCTTGTCGCTCATGCCGCCATTCTCCCCGCATGAACGGGCACGGGATTGGCTGGAGCCGACTGTTCGGCGCGCAGCGCGCTCAACTCGCCGGCCACACCAGCTCGAAAAATTCGAGGATCAGCACCGCGCGCTCGCTGACCTGGAAGCCTTCGCGCTCGGCGCGTTCGGCAAAGTCCTGCCGGTGCGCCACCAGCCACCAGGCCAGGGTGCGCTCGCCCTCGCCGGCCTCGAAGGCGAAGGGGTCGTCGATCTCGTTGAAGTAACGCCGCTCGACATGCTTGATGCGCACGATGGCCTGCGGCTGACCGCGGCCGTCGAGCACCACGACATGCTCGCCCGGTCGCGGCATCTCGTCGCCCTCGACCTCGAAGTCGCGCTCGAGCGTCGCATGGGCACGCTTGTGGCCGTTGCGGATCAGCATGGCCAACTCGTCGGCCAAGGCCCGCGTGTGGCCGAAGGCGGTGGCGGAAAAGCCCTCGACCTGCACATTGCAGGCGCGCTGGTACTCGAGCCAGAAGGCTTGGATCAGGTCACGCTGGCCGGGCTGAGGTTCGCTCACCTCAGCCCTCCGATCTCAGCGCCGCACGCAGCTCGTGGCCGATCTCGGGCTTGCCGGCAAACGGGTCGCTCGGGTTGCGCGCCTGCAGGACATCTTCCATGCGCAACTGCACCGAGGCCAAGGCCTTGGGGTGGCTGTAGATATAGAAGCGCTTCGCACGCAAGGCGTCGAAGACCAGCGCGGCGACGTCGGCGGCGCTGACCTTGCCCGAGCCGACCGCCTTGCCGGTCATGGCCTGGGCGATGCGCTGGCTGCGCGTGGGCTTGACCTCGGCACCCATCGAGGGGCGGTTGCGGTGGCTCTCGTGGATGCCGGTGGGCACGAAGAACGGGCACAGCACCGAGGCGCTGACCTGCTCGCTGACCAATGCGAGATCCTGGTACAGGGTTTCGGACAGGCTCACCACCGCATGCTTGCTGACGTTGTAGGCACCCATGTTGGGCGGGTTGACCAGCCCGGCCATCGACGCCGTGTTGACGATATGGCCCTCGTAGGCCGCGTCGGCTTTCGCCGCGGCCAGCATCAGCGGGGTGAAGACGCGCACGCCATGGGCCACGCCCATCACGTTGACGCCGATGACCCAGGCCCAGTCGTGTGCCGAATGCTCCCAGATCAAGCCGCCGGCGCCGACGCCCGCGTTGTTGAAGACGACGTGCGGCGTGCCGAAGCGCTTGATAGTCGCCTCGCCGAGCGCCTCGAGCTCATGCGCCTGCGACACATCGACGCGAATCGCCAGCACCTCGGCCGCCAGGCCGCGGATCTCGGCCGCGGCGCGCTCGAGCGCGTCGGCCTGCACGTCGGCCATGACGATGTTCATGCCCTCACGGGCGGCGATGCGGCAGGTCTCGAGTCCGAGCCCCGAGGCGGCGCCGGTGATCACGGCGGTGCGGCCCTTGAAGGTCTTCATGGCGTGTACTCCGAACTTGCGCAGTCAGTGCGGCAGCGCGCGGTCGAGTATCGCGTCGAACGCAGTACCGGCCGTCAACAGACCGAACACATCGGCCGCGCGGTCCAGGCGCGACGCGCAGAACGCGTCAAAGACTTCGTCGGTCGAATGCCGGCGCAGCAGGCAAGCCTGCACCAGCAGTGCGATGTCGCGCGCCAGCATGCGGGCCTGCGCCTCGTCGGTGGCGCCGTCGATGCGAAGAGGCAGCGTGGCCACCAGTCGATCGAAGGCCGCATGTGCTCCGTGGACGGGCGCCAGTTCATGCGCCAACGCCGCAGCCACATCACCGCTGCGCAATGCGCGCAGCAGGTCCAGCGCCATGATGTTGCCTGCGCCTTCCCAGATCGAGTTGACCGGCATCTCGCGGTAGATGCGCGCCATCACGCCCTCGCCGTCCTCCTCCACATAGCCGTTGCCGCCCAGGCATTCCATCGCCTCCTGTGCGAAGCCGGCACCGCGCTTGCAGATCCAGAACTTGGCAATCGGCGTCAACACCCGCCTGATCACCATTTCATGTGTGTCGCCGCCATGTTCGCTGGCGTCGACGCTGTGCGCCAGGCGCAGCGCCAGCGCGGTGGCGGCCTCGCTCTCCAGCGCCAGATCGGCGAGCACGTTCTTCATCAGCGGCTGCTCGGCCAGGCGCTTGCCGAAGGCCATGCGTTCGCGGCAATGGTGGATCGCCAGCGTCAGCGACTGGCGCATCAGGCCGGCGGTGCCGAGCGCGCAGTCGAGCCGCGTCATGGCACCCATCTCGAGGATCTGCGGCACGCCACGGCCCTCATCGCCGACCCGCCAGGCGTGGGTGTCGCCGTCGAACTCGACCTCGCCGCTGGCGTTGGCGCAATTTCCGAGCTTGTCCTTCAGGCGCTGGATGCGGATTGGGTTGCGGCTGCCGTCGGGCCGCCAGCGCGGCACGAAAAAGCAGCTCAGCCCCCCTGGGGCTTGCGCCAGGACCAAAAAGGCGTCGCACATCGGCGCCGAGAAGAACCACTTGTGGCCGGTGAGCGTGACGCGCTGGCCCCAGGCATCGGTGCCGTCGACCGCGGCGCGGGTGGTGTTGGCGCGGACGTCGGAGCCACCCTGCTTCTCGGTCATGCCCATGCCCATCGTCAGCGCTGTCTTCTGCGACGCCGGCAGGAATCGCGCGTCGTACCGCGTGGCGCCCAGGCCTTCGCCCCAGGCCGCGTGCAGCGCCGGGTTGGCGCGCAACGCGGGTGTCACGGCGTAGGTCATCGACACCGGGCACAGCACCGAGGGCTCGAGCTCGGTGAAGAGCATGAACGCCGCCGCGCGCCGCAAATGCG
>JANMSS010000220.1:0-3621 GCA_031389585.1 Burkholderiales bacterium
TTTCTCCCGCCGCGCCGCGCCGGCAGCGCGTGGCTGGCCAGGGTGCGCGCGACCTCGCGCACCTGTTCGCGCAGCCATTTGCCGCGGGCACTGGCATGGCTCACGTCATGCCACAGCTGGTAGTACGACATGGCAGGGAAGGCCACGGGGCATTTGATGATGCGCAGCGGCAGCGTGTCGACATAGCGGCTGCAGAACAGCCTACCGGTGGTCAGCACCAACTGGGTCTGCGCCACCATCAGTGGGATGAGGCCGAAGTGCGGGCTGCGCACGACGATCTGGCGCTTCAGGCCCAGGCTGTCCAGGTGCTCGTCGATGACGCCGCGCGCGCCTGCGTGCATCGCAGTCGGCGCGACATGTTCGGCGCCGAGATAGCGGGCTTCGGTCCAGCTGCGCGGGTTGCGTACCGCGACATGGTCGTCGCACACCAGGCACACCACCTCGTCGCTGAACAGGCGCGCCAGGTGCAACTCTTCGGGCGGCTCGAGCCAGTTGCCGATCACCAGGTCGGCCTCGCCGCGGGCCAGGCTCTTGCGGTAGTCGTAGTCGGCCGTCAGCGGCAGCAGTTCGACGTTCACGTTGGGCGCCTGCTCGCGGATGTGCGTCACCAGCTCGGGCAGGAACAGCGGGTCGAGGTAGTCGCTGGCCGCAATGCGCAGCGTGGCTTCGCTGTGCGCGGGGTCGAAGGCACGCGCGCGGTGCCGCGCTCCGAACAGCGTTTCGGCCTGCTGCAGCAACACCGCCGCCGGCTCCACCAGCTGCTGCGCAACCTCGGTGGGCATCAGGCCGGTGCCGCTGCGCACCAGCAGCACGTCGCCGGTCAGCGCGCGCAGGCGCTTCAACTGCGCGCTGACGGTGGGCTGCGTGCTGGCCAGCTTCAAGGCCGCACGCGAGACGCTGCGTTCGGTGATCACGGTGTGCAGGACCCTGACGAGGTGAAGCTCGATCTTGTCGAAAGAAATCCTCTCGGTCATACGGGCCTTCGTATAGGCAGCATCAGGGGCATCGTATAGACATCCAGCCCGCGCGGCGTATCTTTCGGGGTATGTCCCAAGCCGCCCACGCCATGACTGCAGCGTCGTCGACCGAGCGCCCGATCCGCTTCTTCCACCGCGGTGCACTGGTTGAAGTGCGCGCCGCCGCGACCACCCACACCGTGCTCGACTGGCTGCGCGAGGACGCGCATTGCAGCGGCACCAAGGAAGGCTGCGCCGAGGGCGATTGCGGCGCCTGCACGGTGATCGTGGCCGAACTGGCCGACAAGGCCACGGCCATCGGCAACCCCTCGGCGCTCGCCACGCGCGTGGGCGAGTTGAGCCTGCGCACCGTCAACGCCTGCATCCAGTTCCTGCCCACGCTCGATGGCAAGGCGCTGCTCTCCGTCAAAGACCTGAAGCCGGTGGCCCAGGCCGCGGGCTCGGCGCTGCACCCGGCCCAGCAGGCGATGGTCGAGTGCCACGGCTCGCAATGCGGCTTCTGCACCCCCGGTTTCGTGATGTCTCTGGCCAGTTGCTATGAGCGCCATGGCGCCGCCGGCACCACCGCCACGCGCCAGCAACTGGCCGACGAACTCTCGGGCAACCTGTGCCGCTGCACCGGCTACCGGCCGATCCTCGACGCTGGCCAGCGCATGTTCGAACTGCCGCCCGCGCGGCTGGACACGGCGCCGATCGCTGCGGCCCTGCGCGCATTAGCCGCCGACGCGCCGCTGGCCTATACCGATGCGCAGGGCGGGCACTTTGCGGCGCCGCGCAGCATCGAGGCGCTCGCCACGTTGCGCGCCGAGCGGCCGCAGGCGCGCCTGCTGGCGGGCTCGACCGACATCGGCCTGTGGGTCACCAAGCAGTTCAAGCCCTTGCCCGATCTGATCTACGTCGGCGAAGCCGCCGGACTGGCGCGCATCGACGAGCGCGCCAACAGCGTGCTGTCGATCGGCGCCGCAGCGCCGCTTGAAGATGCCTGGGCCGCGCTGGCGGCCCGCCATCCCGAACTGCAAGAGATGTGGCTGCGCTTCTCCTCGTTGCCGGTGCGCAATGCCGGCACGATGGGCGGCAACGTCGCCAACGGCTCGCCGATCGGAGACAGCGCCCCGGTGCTGATCGCGCTGAACGCCTCGCTGCTGCTGCGCCGCGGCGCGGCGCAACGCCGCGTGCCGCTCGAAGCCTTCTACGTCGACTACATGAAGAACGCGCTGCAGCCGGGCGAGTTCGTCGAGGCGATCGAAGTGCCGCCGCCGGCACATACCGCGCTGCGCGCCTACAAGCTGTCCAAACGTTTCGATTGCGACATATCGGCCCTGGCCGCCGGCCTGGCCCTCACGCTCGATGGCAACACGGTGCGCGAGGCGCGCTTTGGCTTCGGCGGCATGGCGGCCACCGTCAAGCGCGCGGCCCAGGCCGAGTCCGCGGTGCGCGGCAAACCCTGGAACGAGGCCACGCTGCAAGCCGCGGTCGCCGCGCTCGCGCTGGACTTCACACCCTTGACCGACCTGCGCGCCAGCGCCTCCTACCGCCAGCGCGCCGCCGGTAACCTGTTGCGCCGCTTCTGGCTCGAAACGCGCACTGCGGCGCCGCTCAATGCGGCACAAACCACGGTCTGGGCGCGTGAGGGGGTGAGCCCATGAACAAGCAAGTCGAATCGCCCGTCATCGCCGCCGCGCTCGCCGCCGAAGCGGCCGGGGGCCAGGTCGGGCTGCACAGCGCGCACGAATCGGCTCACCTGCATGTGGCCGGCGAGGCGACCTACATCGACGACATCCCCGAAATCACCGGCACCCTCCACGCCGCGCTCGGCCTCTCGCCGATGGCGCACGGAAAGCTGATCGCGATCGACGTCGCGCGCCTGCGCGCCGAGCCGGGCGTCGAAGCCGTGTTCACCGCCGCCGACCTGGCGGGCGTCAACGACTGCGCGCCGATCGTCAAGGGCGACGACCCGATCCTCGCCCCCGTCGCCGGGTCCGGCGACGGTTCACAGGTCGGCGAAGTGCACTACCTCGGCCAGCCCATGTTCGCGGTCATCGCACGCGACCGCCGCGTCGCGCGCCGCGTGGCCGCGCGGGCCAAGGAGTTCGTGACCCTCGAGCCGCTGCCCGCGCTGCTGACTGCGCGCGACGCGCATGCCGCCAAGGCCTACGTGGTGCCGCCGATGCACCTGACGCGCGGCGATGTCGCCACCGCGCTGGCCGCCGCGCCGCACCGCTTCAAGGACAGCCTCTCCATCGGCGGCCAGGAGCAGTTCTACCTGGAAGGCCAGATTTCCTACGCCATCCCGCTCGAAGACGACTGCATGCTCGTGCACTGCTCGACCCAACACCCGAGCGAGATGCAGCACCTGGTGGCGCAAGCGCTGGGGCTGAGCTCGAACCAGGTGCAAGTGCAGTGCCGGCGCATGGGCGGCGGTTTCGGCGGCAAGGAGTCGCAGTCGGCGCTGTTCGCGTGTGTGGCCTCATTGGCCGCGAAGCGCCTCAACCGCCCGGTCAAACTGCGCCTGGACCGCGACGACGACTTCATGATCACCGGCCGCCGCCACGGCTTCGAGTTCGACTACGAAGTCGGCTACGACGACGAAGGCCGCGTGCTCGGCGTCGAGATCGACCTGATCGCCAACGCCGGCTTCTCGGCC
>JANMSS010000236.1:0-3860 GCA_031389585.1 Burkholderiales bacterium
GGGACCTACGGATTAACAGTCCGGCGCTCTACCAACTGAGCTATCGGGGAACAGCCGCAGATTATAGAGGGGCTCGCGGTCGCGTCAGAGGTCGGCCTGCAGCGACACGCGCAGGCTGCGCGGCGGCATGGGGAACAGGTAGGCATGGCCGTACTGGTAGGGCGCTTCCTTCCAGGCCCGCGTGTCGGCCAGGTTGTCGATGCCCGCGCGCCACGTGAGTTGCGCACCGTTGATGCGGTGCTGCAGCTTCATGCCGACATCCAGTCGCGTCCAGGCGGGAATGCTCGCGCTGTTGTCGGGCAGGACGGCGCGCGCGCCTTCGCGGCTCAGAGTGGCTTGCAGTTCGGAGCCCGTGGTGAATGCATAGGCGGCGTGCAGGCGCAGGCTGTGGGCCGGCACGTTGACCGGCTCGAGTCCGTTCAGGCTGACACTGGCCGAGCCTTGGCGGCGCGCCTGCAGGGCCAGCGCGCTGGCTTGCCAGCGCCACGCGCCGCTTTGCGCGCCGAACTGGGCTTCGAGGCCGCGGTGCGCCACGCTGCCGTCGCTCGTGCGGGTGCAGCTGTCGGCGCTGCCGTCGCAGGCGCCGAGGTCGCCGGTCTGTGGCCGCGTGATCGCAAACGCGACCAACGACGCCTCGAAGCCTTGGCCGGCGTGTTTGAGCCCGGCTTCGACCTGACGGCTCTTCAGCGCCGGCAGCGCCTGGCCGCGGTTGGTGTAGGTGGCGCGGCCAGGCACCACGTCGGATTCGAGGCCCTGGCCGGCGCTGGCGTAGAGCAGCGTGGCCGGCGTGGCCTGCCAGCCCAGCGCCAGCCAGGGCAGGGTCGCTGATTGGCGGTACGCGGTGGCGGCGCTGCCGTCGGTGCGCACGCTGTCGCGCTCGATCTGTGTGTGGCGCAGGCCGGTCCAAAGGCTCCACTGCGGCGACAGTTTCATTGCATCACGCAGGTACCACTCGGTGCTGCGTTCGCTGCGGTCGGTGTTGTTGTCGGTGAAGCCGGCCGAAGGCGGCGTCACCAGGCCGCCGTCGATGCGGCCGGTGCCGGCGATGTCGAAGACCTGCAGGCCCAGGCGTGCGCGGTAGCGGCTGAGCAGCACGCCGGCCTGCAGCCGGTGCTCGATGCCGCCGGCCACGCTGCGGCCACTGAGCGCGAGGTCGAGCGCATCGCTGCGGCGGCGTTCGCGGTCGCTCACAAACTCCCACAGCGTGAATGTGCCATCGGGTGCGAAGCGGTCGCACCATGGGGCGCAGCTGTAGGTCAGGGGATCGAACACGCCGAACGGGAACGCAACACGGTCGTCGCTGACCAGGCGCTGCGTCATCGCGTGCAAGCTGGCGCGCCAGTCAGGCGACAGTGTTTGCGTCACGCGCAGCGAGGCGGTGTCGCCTTCCATCACCACCGGCTGCGACCAGGGTTGGTTGTTGAGATTGATGCGCGGGTCGATTCCGCGCGCGTCGGGCACCGCGCTGCCGAGCAGGCTGAAGCCGGGCACGCTGGGCTGCTGCTGCCGGCTCGATTCGAACTCCACTTCGACCCGCGTGCCGCTGGGCAGCTGCGCATCGGCGGCCAGCGCAGCCAATTGGCGGTGGCCGCGCGCGCTGCGCGTTTGCGGGTCCAGGTGTTCGTAGGCCGTGTTGATGCGCAGGCCAAACTGCCCTTCAGCGCCGAGTCGCTCGCTGAGGTCCAGCGCCACCGTGCTGCCACCGCCCTGGCGTGCCTCGACGCGCGCGCTGCGCAGGCGGCCCTCGGGCCGCTTGACAATCATGTTGACCAAGCCGCCGGGCGCGCTGGTGCCGGCCTGGATGCCGCTGGTGCCCTTGAGGACTTCGAGCCGCTCCTTGTTGTCCAGCGCCAGCGCGGTTTCGGCGTTGATCGGCAGGCCGTCGCGGCGGTAGTTGAAGCGGTTGTCCAGGGTGAAGCCGCGCACCGACAGAAAGCTCCAGTAGCCCTCGGCGTTGTAGGCGTCGGACAGGCCGGCGTCGAGCCGGGTCAGCTCGGCCAGGCTGCGAACGCCCTGGTCGCGCAGGGTGGCCTCAGTCAGCGTGGTGGTGGCCAGCGGCGTCTGCGCCAGAGGCATCCCACCAAAGCCGGTCAGGCCCGGGGCCAACGGCTCGGTACGGCCAGTCACGGTCACTTGTTGCACTGGCTGCGCTTGCGCAGCCAACAGGGTGAGCGCCAGTACGGCGGCAGTGCCCAGGGGCTGGAGCGGGAGGAATTTCGTGCGGGCCATCGGAGTCTCTGCGGTCGGTCGCAGGTCGGCGGCACGGACAACGGCACATCCGGATGACGGTGGCCCTGAACGGACAGCTTCCCTGCGCGAGGATTACCTCAGTCAGGTTCAAAGGGACTTTCTCAGCCGGGCTCTTGTTGAGAAGCCCAGCACCCCTAGCGATTTCGCTGCGTTCAACTGCACGCAGCGGGCAGATTATGGCATCAGGCCAGCGCCGGGCCGCTCCCAAGCCTGTCCTGAGCCAGGTCGAAGGGCGGCCTGAGCTCCCCTTGGGGGGCGCGAACGAAGTGAGCTTGGGGCTGTCATCTCAGTCGACGAAGCGCCCCAGGCGCACTGCGGTGCTGCCGACGTCGAGGCGCCGCGAGGGCATGATCAGCACGCAGTGGTCATGTGGCGTGCGGACCTCGCGTTCGCCGTCGCGCGTCAGCAGGGTGCCGGCAGCGGGTAGCACCTCCATGCCGACGAAGGGCTGGACGAAACTGAATTGCTTGGTCTCGACCGTGATGGCGTCGGTGATCGCGATCACCTTCTGCGGCGCCGGCGCAGCCGGCTTCAAGTAGCGCGCCAACCAGGCCGGGTCGACCAGCTCGAAGTGCTGCAGGAATCGCAGCGCCATCTCGTCGGACACGTCGCGGCTCGAACGGGCCCAATGCTGGCCGCACTCGATCAGCAAGGCGTTCTTCGGGCTTGCCTCGTCGGCGAAGGCGGCGTAGTCGCGCATGCGCCGGCCGGCGGCATGCCCTTCGTCGGCGACCACGTAGCCCGGGTAGCCGATGGCCCGCGCCAGGGCCCGGCCTTTGGCCGTCGGGCCGCACAACACCAGCGGCTCGGTGGGGTGCTGCATCGAATGGATGTCGAGCAGGTAGTCGACCTCGTCCAGGATCGGTCGCAGCACACGCGCGCGGCTGAGTTCGGTGCTTCGGGCATCGCTGTCGAGCCTGGCCGCGTGCCAGACGCGGTTGAAATCCTCGTCGACCTTGCGCGACTCGGTCGGCGCGCCGGGGTCGAAGCGGTGAAAGGCCGCGACATTGGCGAATGCCAGGGTCAAGGTGCCGTGCGTCGGGCGCACGCGTTCACGCAGCAGGAAATCCAAGGTCAGGGCGCCGCAGAGCTCGTTGCCATGGACGACCGCCGAAATCATGACATGCGGTCCCGGCCGCTTCGCCTTGAAGCTGTGCACATAGTCGATGCCGGTGTTGCCTTGGCGGTAGGCCCAGAGGTCGGGCGCGCTGAGTTCGATGGTGGCTGTCATGGCGTGCGGACGGAACAAGTCGTGAGAGGTTGTCAGAGGCGCTGCGCGTGGTCCGCAGCGTCTGCACGTCGAGTTCCGTGCAGGATGGCGACGACCGCCAATCGGGTGAGCCAAGGCTTGCGGGCAATGATCTCAGGACCAGGTTAGATCAGGCGCAGCTCGCGCCCCGTGCGCGCACGAAAGCCCTGCCGGCCAGGTCAGCGCCCGCACCGACGATCTGACTGAGGCGCAGATCCTGGCCCTGCAGCTGCATGACGATGTCGCGGGCCTCATGTGCACGCAATGTCGGACCTTCGATGCGCCCGTCGAACACGCGAGTCGGCGCCGCGCTGCCTGGCGCCGTCAACGTCGCCGAGAAGAACTGGAAGCGCTGGGTGAG
>JANMSS010000245.1:0-4010 GCA_031389585.1 Burkholderiales bacterium
GGCGACGACGGCGTCTGGCGCTTCTGCGTCGCCTGAGTCAAGTGGGTGCCAGAAAGGGCAAGGCCCGCAAAGCGAACCTTGCGGGCCTTGCCCTTCCTCACTCCCTCACCTGATGCCGCGGGGGCTCGGGCCCCGCCGCAAAGCGCATGACAGCGTTGGCCCCAGTCTGCGGGGCGTGCTCCGCGCTGGCGATCCCCGCATTGGGGGGAACAGCCACTGCCGATCACTGATTCGCGTGAATTCCTGCTCAGTCGAACACCGGCAGCAGCTCATCGCGCAGCGTGCCGCGGGCGTGCTCATATTCGGGGATGACCGAGCGCACCACCTCCCAGAACGCCCCGCTGTGGTTCATCTCGCGCAGGTGAGCGAGTTCGTGCGCGACCACGTAGTCGATGGTCGGCATCGCGAAGTGGACCAGTCGCCAATGCAGGCGGATCGCACCGTCGGCGCCGGCGCTGCCCCAGCGCGTGGTGGCTGAACTGAGCGACAGCCGGGTCATGCGCACGCCGAGCTGGGCGGCAAAGTGACGGCAGCGCTCGTCGAAGATGCGCTTGGCCTGGCGCTGCAGCCAGCTCTGCACGGCGTCGCGAATCTGTTCGGGCGCCGCGCTCTGCGGCAGTCCCACATGCAGCGTCAGCCGCGGCACACCGGGCAGCGTGTCTTCGGCCGTGTGCAGCACGGCACCGGTGCTGCGGGTGTCGAGCACGATGATCACGGTCTCGCCGAGGAACGGGATCGTGGTGCCGTCGCGCCAGTCGACCCGTGACGAGGCCAGGCGCCTTGCGCGTTCATCCTGCTCCTGCAATTTGGCCAGGATCCAACGCGCTTTCTCCTGCAGTGCCGCATCGACCTCGGCGCGCCCGACCCAGCGCGGCGCACTGACCACGAGGCCGTCGCTGCCGACGACGAAGCCGATGCTCTTGCGCCGGGCACGGCGGAACTCGTAGGCGACGGTGTGGCCGCTCAGGCAGGCTTCGCGGTTGGCCCGCGGGTGACGCAAGGTGGCGGGGCCCAGCGCCGCGGCCGCTGGCGGGGCGATCGGCGGTGGTGCCTGCGGCAAGGGCGCGGGCTGGGTGGCCGCGACCGTCGGCGGCGGCGCCGGCTCGAACAGATCGAGTTGCGACGAGTCAGCGGCTGGCACACGGGGCATGGAGCGGGATTCTACGAAGAGGGCGGCGAAGCCCTGGGCCCGTTCGGCAAGGGGCGCGATTGCAGGCGGCGATTGCAGGCGCTTGCGGCTTGGCCCGATGGACCCATGGCGCGCCAGCGGCGATGATCGCCCACTGCCACGCCACAACGCCGACACCATGCACCCCATTGCCGACAAGCCCCTGGCCACCGCGCTGCAGGTCGACGGCGAACGCCTGTGGCAGCGCTTGATGACGCTGGCGCGCATCGGCGCCACCGACAAGGGCGGTGTCTGCCGGCTGGCGCTGACCGATCTTGATCGCCAGGCCCGTGAACAGTTCAGGCAGTGGGCGCTGGCGCTGGGCTGCACGCTGCGCGTGGACGCCATCGGCAACATCTTCGCGCGCCGCGGCGGCGCCGACGACAGTCTGCCCGCGGTGGCCACGGGCAGCCACATCGACACCCAGCCCAGCGGCGGCAAGTTCGACGGCAACTATGGCGTGCTGGCCGGGCTCGAGGTGCTGCACACGCTCAACGACGCCGCCGTGCGCACTCGCGCCGCGCTCGAGGTCTGCGTCTGGACCAACGAAGAAGGCTCGCGCTTCGTGCCGGTGATGATGGGCTCGGGCGTCTACGCCGGCGCCTTCAGCCTGGAGCACGCACTCAAAGCCACCGATGCCGAGGGCATCAGCGTGCGCCAGGCGCTCAGGGCCACCGGCCAGGCCGGCGCGGCGGCCGCAGCGGTGGCCGAAGGGGCGCCGATCTTTGGCGCCTACTTCGAAGCCCACATCGAACAGGGGCCGGTGCTGGAGGACGCCGCCGTCACCATCGGCGCCGTCACCGGCGCACTGGGGCAGCGTTGGTATGACATCAGCGTCGGCGGCATGGAAGCGCACGCCGGGCCGACGCCGATGGCGCTGCGCCGCGATGCGCTGCTGCCCGCGGCCGCCTTGGTGCAACGTGTCAACCAGATCGCGCTGGCCGAACAACCGCATGGCCGCGGCACGGTGGGCAGCCTGACCATCTTTCCTGGCTCGCGCAACACGATCCCCGGGCGCGTGCGCTTCTCGGTCGACTTCCGCCACGCCGACGACGAAGGCCTGGCGCGCATGGACGCCGCGCTGCGCCAGGCCACGGCCGAACTGTGCCGCCCGGGCATCGAGATCGGTGTCGCGCAGGTCGTGTACTTCCCGCCGCAGCCCTTCGATGCCAGGCTGGTCGAAAGCGTGCGTGAAGGCGCGCGGCAAGCCGGCCTGTCGGTGATGGACGTCGTCAGCGGCGCTGGGCACGATGCGGTCTACGTGGCGCGCACGGCGCCGGCGGCGATGATCTTCGTGCCCTGCAAGGACGGCATCTCGCACAACGAGATCGAAGACGCCCAGCCCGAACACCTGCGCGCCGGGGCGCAGGTGCTGCTGCACGCCATGCTCTCGCGTGCCGGCGTGGCGTGAGGCGCCTGCAGGCCAGGCCCAACCCAGGCGTCGGTGTGCGCCTTGCTCACGGCACTCTTGGTTGCGGCACCTCTGCCGCCCGGTCGTGGGACCAGGTCCTAGCCCGCGCCGGGCCGCCCCAAGCGGGCGACGCCCCCTCGGGGGGCCGACGCCGCAGGCGGCTTGGGGGCAGGTACTAGAGCGAGGCTGCCCGGCGCGTGCCCTGGTCGATGGCGCGTTTGGCATCGAGTTCGCCCGCCTCAAGGGCGCCGCCAATCAGCCGCACCGCGACGCCGGCCGCTTCCAGGGGGGTCTGCAATTCGCGCAGCGGCTCCTGCCCGGCGCAAAGGACGATGTTGTCGCACGCGATGACGGTGCCGTCGTGCCGTTGTGGGCCGAAACTGATGAATAGCCCCAGCGCACCCTCATGCGGACCGATGCGCTCGTAATTGACGCCGGCCATCATCTCGACGTTCTTCATCTTCAGGGCGCTGCGGTGAATCCAGCCCGTGGTCTTGCCCAGCCCGGCGCCAAGCTTGCCGGCCTTGCGCTGCAACAGCGTCACCTCGCGTGCCGCAGCCGCAGGCTCGGCGCGCCTGACGCCGCCGCGCGCACTGCCGGGGTCGGCCACGCCCCACTCGCGTTGCCAGGACGCCAGGTCGAGTGCAGGGGACGGGTGCGCGCTGTCATGGACCAGGAACTCCGCGACATCAAAACCAATGCCGCCGGCGCCGACGATGAGCACGCGCGAACCGACCGGCTGGCGCTGCAGGATCGCGTCGCTGTAGCTGATCACGCCGGGCGTGTCCTGCCCAGGAATGCGTGGGTCGCGCGGGCGCACCCCGGTGGCCAGCCAGACTTCGTCGAAACCTTCCGCGATCAGTCGCTCGGTGCCGATCCGCGTGTTCAGTTGCAGCCCTACGCCAGTGCGTTCGATGCGGCGCGCAAAGTAGCGCAGCGTTTCATGGAACTCCTCCTTGCCCGGAATCCGCTTGGCCAGGTTGAACTGGCCGCCGATCTCGCCTGCGGACTCATAGAGCGTCACGGCGTGGCCACGTTCGGCCAGCGTGGTCGCGGCCGCCAGCCCCGCCGGCCCGGCGCCAACCACGGCGATCCGCTTTGCCAGCGCGGCGACGCGGATCACCAGGGTGGTTTCATGCCCCGCGCGTGGGTTGACCAGGCAGGTCGCGAGCTGGTTCTTGTAGGTGTGGTCCAGGCAGGCCTGGTTGCAGGCATTGCAGGTGTTGATCTCGTCGGCGCGGCCCGCTGCGGCCTTGGCCACGAAGTCGGGGTCGGCCAGGAAGGGCCGCGCCAGGCTGACCAGATCGGCGCTGCCGTCGGCCAGCACCTGTTCGACGACTTCGGGCGTGTTGATGCGGTTGCTGGTTACCAGCGGCACCGTGATGCCCTGCGCGCGCAACTCGTCGCGCAGCTTCTTCGTCACCCAGGCAA
>JANMSS010000266.1:0-2396 GCA_031389585.1 Burkholderiales bacterium
GCGGCCTTCGCCTCGGCGTCGATCACGGGGCCGATGTCCACGCGCAGTTGTCCCGGGTTGCCCACCCGGTACTCGCTCACGGCGTGGCGCAACATGTCGATCACGTGATCGGCGGCGTCTTCCTGGACGCACAGCACGCGCAAGGCCGAGCAGCGCTGGCCGGCGCTGTCGAACGCCGACGCGATGATGTCGCCGACCACCTGCTCCACCAGCGCGGACGAGTCGACGATCATCGCGTTCTGGCCGCCCGTCTCCGCAATCAACGGGATGGTGCGGCCCTCGTCGTCCAGCCGAGCGGCCAATTGGCGCTGCAGAATGCGCGCGACCTCGGTGGAGCCGGTGAACATCACGCCCTTGACGCGCTCGTCGCCGACGAGCATGGCGCCGACGGTCTCGCCGCGCCCGGGCAGCAACTGCAAGGCGCCGCGCGGCACACCGGCTTGCCACAGAGTGCGCACGGCTTCGGCGGCCACCAGCGGCGTCTGCTCGGCAGGCTTGGCCAGCACGGTGTTGCCGGCCGCCAGCGCGGCGCCGACCTGGCCGGTGAAGATGGCCAACGGAAAGTTCCACGGGCTGATGCAGACCACCGGCCCCAGCGGCACATGCGTGGCGTTGTCGAAACTGTCTCGCGCCTGCGTGGCGTAGTAGCGCAGGAAGTCGACCGCTTCGCGCACTTCGGAGATCGCATTGGCGCAGGTCTTGCCGGCCTCGCGCACCATCAGGCCGATCAAGCCCGGCATGTTCTGCTCAAACCGATCGGCCGCGCGCAGCAGGATCGCCGCCCGTGCGTCCGGCGGCGTTGCCGCCCAGGCCGGCAAGCCTGCCGCGGCCGCAACGAGCGCGCTGCGAACCTCGGCGTCGCTGGCCTCGCGGACCTGGCCGACGAGGTCGCGGTGATCGGCGGGATTGCGCAGGTCTTGCGCCGCTTGCGGCTTGGCGTCGACATCTGTGGCCAGCATCGGCTGCGCGGTCCATACCGTGGTTGCGGCCTCCGCCAGCGAGCGGGCCAGCGAGGCCAGGCAGGTCTCGTCGGACAAGTCCAGTCCCCGGCTGTTGGCGCGCGCTGCGCCGTAGAGCTGGCCCGGCAGTGGAATCGCGGGATGCGGCTGACCCGGCGCGCCGCACTCACGCGCGGCCGTCTGCGCAATCGCGGCGGCCGGATCCTGGACCAGCGCATCGATTTCGATCGCGTTGTCGGCGATGCGGTTGACGAAGGAGGTGTTCGCGCCGTTTTCCAGCAGCCGGCGCACCAGATAGGCCAGCAGCGTTTCGTGCGTGCCCACCGGCGCATAGATGCGGCACGGGCGCCTGAGCTTTGCATCGGCCCGCGGGCCGACCACTTGCTCGTAGAGCGCCTCGCCCATGCCGTGCAGGCACTGAAACTCGTACTGCCCGGCGTAGTAGTTCTGGCCCGCCAGGCGGTAGATCGCGGCCACCGTGTGCGCGTTGTGGGTGGCGAATTGCGGGAACACGGCCTCGGGTGCGGCCAGCAGCTTGCGCGCGCAGGCGATGTACGACAGATCGGTGTGGGTCTTGCGGGTGTAGACGGGGTAATCGGTCAGCCCGTCGATCTGGGTGCGCTTGATCTCGCTGTCCCAGTAAGCACCCTTGACCAGACGGATCATCAGGCGGCGGCGGCTGCGCCGCGCCAGGTCGACAAGAAAGTCGACGACGGCCGGGCAGCGCTTCAGGTAGGCCTGGATCACGAAGCCGATGCCGTTCCAGCCTGCCAGGCTGGGCTCGTGGCACAGGCGTTCGAGCAAGTCGAGCGAGAGTTCGAGTCGGTCGGCCTCTTCGGCATCGATGTTCAGCGCAATGTCGTAGTGCCGGGCCAGTTCGGTCAATCGCAGCAGCACCGGGTAGAGCTCGTCCATGACGCGCCCGATCTGCGCGCGGCAATAGCGTGGGTGCAGCGCCGAGAGCTTGATCGAGATGCCCGGGCCGTCGTGAATGCCGCGTCCCTCGGCGGCCTTGCCGATTGCGTGGATCGCACGCTCGTAAGCGGCCAAATAGCGCTTGGCGTCGGCAGCGGTCAACGCGGCCTCGCCCAGCATGTCGTAGGAGTAGCGGAATCCCTGCGCCTCCAGTTCGCGCGCCTTCAACAGCGCTTCGCCGATGGTTTCGCCGGTGACGAATTGCTCGCCCATCATGCGCATGGCCATGTCCACACCCTTGCGGATCAGCGGCTCACCGCCCTTGCCGATCAGCCGGCTCAGCGATGACGACAGGCCGGCCTCGCTGTGCGTGGACACCAACTTGCCGGTCAGCAGCAGCCCCCAGGCCGCCGCGTTGACGAACAGCGACGGGCTTTGCCCCAGGTGGCTGCTCCAGTTGCCGGCGCTGATCTTGTCGCGGATCAGCGCATCGCGGGTCGCGGCATCGGGTATGCGCAACAA
>JANMSS010000277.1:0-9662 GCA_031389585.1 Burkholderiales bacterium
GATAGCCGATGCCTTGCACCCGGCCAGATACCCGCACCAGCCAACTCTCGAGCATCCCGTCCTCGTCGCGAGTTTCCATGAGCACAGTCCTGTTGTCGCACACCGGTCACAGCAGCGCCAGCGTGCGGGCATCGTGCTCGCTCGCGTAGTAGCGTTGCAGCACCTGTTGGAACACCGGCTGCTGCGGCAGCGTCGCCGCAAAGAGCGTCATCGACGAGCGCAGCTTCAGATCGTCCGGCGAGCCGAAGATCTGGTGTGCCGTTCGCTGCTCGGCCGCCAGCACGAGCCGGCAGCACTCGTCGAGCCGGGCCCCGAGAACGGCATGCTCCCAATACGCAGCGGCCTCGGCCTTGGAGGCCAGGCCGTAGCGCGCCGCCACCGCGCTGCGCCCGAGCGCTGCGTGTTGCGGAAACACGAACCACATCCAGTGCGTTCGCTTGCGGCCCGCGCGCAACTCGGCGAGCACGGCCGCATAAAGCGGGTCCTGTGCGGCAACGAAACGCTGAAGGTCGAAGGGGTCGCTCATGGACTGTTGCGCAGCAGACTTTGCGCGCGTTGTCGATGGCAATCAAGCGGCAGTCTTATGCGTCGCTCAGGCGCTGCTGACGCAGGACTTTCGCGGTCTCGTCGCCGAGCCGGCGGGCCCCGTGCGCGGCACGGCCATCGCCTTTCACGGCAACGCTGGGCATGCCGGCCACCGCATCTTCTATGCCGCCGCACTCACGCGGCTCGGGTGGCGGGTGATCCTTGCCGAGTACCCGGGCTATGGCCCGCGCGGCGGCCTGCTCAGGCTTGGCCGTAGGGCGCCAGCGTCGTCAGGCGCGTGTCCTCGACGGGGCCGCCGACCGTGAAGTGATAGAGCGACTGGAACGCCAGGCCCTCGAGCCCGAACACCCGGTGCACCGGATCGTCGAAGTAGCAGCCGATGCCCGTGGCCCGCACGCCCGCCGCTTCGGCCTCGAGGTACAGCACCTGCCCAATCAACCCCGCTTCCCAGAACAGCCGGCGATAGCACCAGGGCCCGTGCGTGGACAGAGTCTGCTGAACCTCGGCGATCATGGCCAGCGAAAAGGCGCCGTCGCCGGCGATGTCCTGATGGCAGCTGACCTGCGTCGCGAGTTGCCTCGCGTCGCCGGCCTCGAGCAGGCGCAGGGGCAGGTCGGCCGGGCAACCCGGCGGCGTGGTCCAGGCGAAGTGCTGGTGCATGGCGCTCTTCAGCTTGTCGGCCTTGGCCGGGTCGCGCACGAGCAGGTACAGGCCGGGCTCGAGGTCGTCGATCCGATGCACGAACAGGCCGAGGTGGATCGCCGGAGCCCAGGGAATGGCGTCCCAGGGGATCGGACGCGCAAGCGCTGCCAGCGCCACGCGTGGCATCACCCGCTCGAGCAGCTTGTAGAAGCGCTTGGCGGCCAACGAAGTCCGGCCGTCGCAGGCCAGCAGGCTGCGCCGTTGCAGGATGATTTGTGCGGCTTCAGGCCCGTCGGCGCTCGCGCCGGCGTGGCGCCGTAGCGCGGCTGCGCCCTGCGCTTCAAGTGGCTCGCTGAGCCGTTTGCGCGACGCGAACGCGACCTCATCGATGGCCGCCCACGGCAGCGGGTCTTCGCGGCTGAGCCGGTTCGCCCGGCCGCTCCAGCGTTGCCGCGCCAGCTCGCGCGCCGCGGCTGGATCGACCTGCAATGCCAGCGCGTGCTCGGCGCCGGAGCGCCGGTTCGCGGCGCTCGGCCAGACAGCCAACACGGGACCCGGGTGTTCGCGTTCTGCGCCGACGAAGTCCTCGTCGCGATTCAGTCCGAGCAGGTCCTCGACCGTCTCGTCCGCCGTGCCGTGCAGCAACACCGCGCGCCAGCCGAGAGTCGCCGCGGCGAAGCGCAGCGCGCCGACCGCGTGCCCGAGATCATGCTGGCAATAGCGGAAAGCGCGCTCGCCGTATTTCCAGGCTTCGCGCCAATGGATCGACGAGAGCCCGACCAGAAAGACCTGCGGCGCCAGCGCGCGCGTCAACTGCGTGAACAGCGCGGCCGGGCAATCGCTGCGGCATTCGAGTCCGTGCTCGTGGGGCGCGTAGTGGTACAGGCCCGGGCTGTCCGCCAACTCGGCCAACGGCCCGACCAGCAGGTAGCCCTCGGTGGGGTGCAGGTTGCCGCTCGACGGATTGCAGCGCAGCGCCCAGCGCGTGGCGCCAGCCTGCTTCCAGGCGGAAATGCCCAGCGCGTACTGCAGCAGCCGCGACAGCGAGCGCAGCGTGAGCGGCGCGCTCGGCACCGATCCCGGTTGGAAAAGATCGTCATAGCGCGGCGAAAGCGGTGCTTCGTCTGGGCCGAGGATCGGCAACGGATGCAGCGACGCGCCTTCAAAACGGCGGAACGGCTTGGGCTGGTTGGCCCAGTCGAGCTGACCAGGCCCGCGCGCGTAGCGGTTGAACTGGTGCTTGGTCCGCTCGTGGTAGCGCAGCACCGCTTCGAGGTCGTCGGTGTCGTCCATATCGGCGGCATCCTTTTCGAGCCGGGACACGGCCGCAATCCAGGTTCAGCCGGCGAGCGCGTCGTCGAGCACCTCGACCCAGTGCCGCACCGGCGTCGCAGTGCCGCTTTGCAGGTGCTGAATGCAGCCGATGTTGGCCGAGACGATGGTCTGCGCATCGAGCGGCGCCAAATTGGCCAGCTTGCGGTCGCGCAGTTCGTATGCCAGCGTGGGTTGCAGCACCGAATAGGTGCCCGCCGAGCCGCAGCACAGGTGGCTCTCGTTGGTGGCCACGCTGACCTCGAAGCCGAGTGCGTTCAAGTGCGTCTCGACGCCACCGCGCAATTGCTGACCGTGTTGCAGCGTGCACGGTGGGTGGTACGCCAGGCGTACCACCCGCCGGGCGGGTGTGGATGTTGCACCCCCTCCCCGCTCCCCCGCCCAGCGGGGGCGGGCCAGTTTCAGGCGCAGCGGCTCGACGAGCTCGGGCAGCAACTCGGACAGATCCTTCGTCAACGCGCTGATGCGCTCGGCTTTGGCGGCGTAGTCGCTGTCGTGCGCCAGCGCGTGACCGTAGTCCTTGACCGTGACGCCGCAGCCCGAGGCGTTCATGACGATCGCTTCGACCTTGCCGGCACTCGTCAGGCCCTCGACCAGCGGCCACCAGGCGTCGATGTTGCGGCGCATGTCGTGCAGGCCGCCCTCGACGTCGCTCAAGTGCGTGCGGATCGCGCCGCAGCAGCCCGCGTCGTCGGCGACCAGGGTCTGGATGCCGGCGGCGTCGAGCACGCGCGCGGTGGCGGCGTTGATGTTGGGCATCATCGCGGGCTGCACGCAACCGATCAGCATCAGCACCTTGCGCGGGTGCTCGCGAGTCGGCCACTGGTGGGCGCGCGCGCCGCCCGGCGCAGGCACCTTGTTCTTCAGCGTCGAGGGCAGCAGCGGTCGCAGCATCTGGCCGAGTTTCATCGCCGGGCCGAACACGGGCGAAGTCAGGCCGGTCTTCAAGGCGCTGCGCACAAGGCGTTCCAACAGCGGACGCTTGACCTTGGCGTCGACGACCTGGCGGCCGATGTCGACCAGGTGGCCGTACTGCACGCCGCTCGGGCAGGTGGTCTCGCAGTTGCGGCAGGTCAGGCAGCGGTCGAGGTGCAACTGGGTGGCGCGCGTCGGCGCCTCGCCTTCGAGCACCTGCTTGACCAGGTAGATGCGCCCGCGCGGCCCGTCGAGCTCGTCGCCGAGCAGCTGGTAGGTCGGGCAGGTGGCGTTGCAGAAGCCGCAATGCACGCACTTGCGCAGGATGGCCTCGGCCGCCTCGCCGTGGCGCGTGCCTTTGAATTCGGGGGCCAGGGTGGTTTGCATCGGCGCTGTCAGAGATCCGGGTACAGCCGGCCGCGGTTGAAGACGCGATCGGGGTCGAAGGCTTTTTTCAGTTCACGGTGAAAGCGTGCCAGCGGCGCCGACAGCGGGTGAAAGCATCCGGCGCTCTTGTCCTTGGCGCGGAACAGCGTGGCGTGGCCGCGGGCGGCGCTGGCCGCGTCGCGCACCACGGTGGCGGGCGCGGGCGTGCACAGCCAGCGCTGCGCGCCGCCCCATTCGACGAGCTGTTCACCGGGCAGCACGATCGGTGCGGCGGTCTGGGGCAGCCCCAGGCGCCAGAGTGCCGCGCCGCCTTCGACGGCCTTGGCGGCACTGAGAAAGAACTCGTCGCGCTGGTCGCGCAGGCCCTGCCAGAAGCCCGCGGCCAGGCTGGTTTCGATCAGCTCGCCGCCCAGCCGCGCCACCGCGGCCTCGACCGCGGCACGTGCACCGGCCAGTCGCAAGACGAGCAGGCCGTCCCACCAGGCGCTGGCCGAGACCGGCAAGGGCTCGCCGCCCCACGCATTGAGCCTTCGCAACGCGTTGGCCTGGTCGCATTCGAAGCGCAGCGTGGCCGTGGCGATGGGCGTCGGCAGCACCTTCAGCGAGACCTCGCAGACCACGCCGAGCACGCCCATCGAGCCGGCGAGCACGCGCGAGACGTCGTAGCCGGCGACGTTCTTCATCACCTGCCCGCCGAAGCTCAGGACTTCACCTTTGCCGTTGAGCAGTGTGGCGCCGAGCAGGTGGTCGCGCAGGCTGCCGGCCGCCGCACGCGAGGGCCCGGCCAGACCCGTGGCGACCATGCCGCCGACGGTCGAGTCGGCGCCGAAGCGCGGCGGCTCGAAGGCCAGGTGCTGGCCGCGCTCGGCCAGGGTGGCTTCGAGCTCCGTCAGCGGCGTGCCGGCACGCACGGTCACCACCAGCTCGGTCGGCTCGTAGCTGGAGATGCCGGCCAGAGGTCGCACGCTGAGCGGCTCGCCCTGCAAGGCGTTGCCGTAGAAGTCCTTGCTGGCGCCGCCGACGATGCGAAAGTGCCCGTTGGCCGCACGCGCGGTCTGCACCTGATCGACGAGGCGGGCGAGGGCGGCGTCGATCGCCATCAGAACCGCTCCAGCTCCGGAAAGGGCAGCAGGCCTTTCTTGACATGCATCTTGCCGTACTCGGCACAGCGCGACAGCGTCGGGATCACCTTGCCCGGGTTGAGCGTGCCCTGCGGGTCGAAGGCTAGCTTGATGGACATCATCTGCGCGCGCTCTTCGGGGCTGAACTGCACGCACATCGAACTCAGCTTTTCGACCCCCACGCCATGTTCGCCGGTGACCGTGCCGCCCATCGCGACGCTGGTCTCGAGGATATCGGCGCCGAACAATTCAGCGCGGTGCAGCTGGTCGGCATCGTTGGCGTCGAACAGGATCAGCGGGTGCAGGTTGCCGTCGCCGGCGTGGAAAACATTGCAGCAGCGCAGGCCGTACTTGATTTCCATCTGCTGGATCGCGAGCAGGATGTCAGCCAGGCGCTTGCGCGGGATCGTCGAGTCCATGCACATGTAGTCGGGGCTGATGCGCCCGCTGGCCGGGAAGGCGTTCTTGCGACCGCTCCAGAATTTCAAGCGCTGGGCTTCGTCCTTGCTGACTTCCATGCGCGAGGCACCGCTGCCGGTCAACACATCGAGCATGCGCTCGATTTCTTCGGCGACTTCTTCGGGCGTGCCGTCGCTCTCGCACAAGAGGATCGCTGCGGCCGTGAGGTCATAGCCGGCGTGGACGAAATCTTCGACCGCCGCGGTCATCGGCTTGTCGAGCATCTCCAGCCCGGCCGGGATGATGCCCGCGCCAATGATCGCCGCTACCGCGTCGCCGGCTTTGCGGATGTCGTCGAAGCTGGCCATGATGCAGCGCGCGAGTTGGGGTTGCGGCAGCAGCTTGACGGTGACTTCCATGACCACCGCCAGCATGCCTTCGCTGCCGACCACCAGGCTGAGCAGGTCCAGCCCCGCACTGTCGAGGGCGTCGCTGCCGAACTCGACCGCCTCGCCCTCCACCGTGAAGCCGCGCACCTTGAGCACGTTGTGCAGCGTCAGCCCGTATTTCAGGCAATGCACGCCGCCGGAGTTTTCCGCCACATTGCCGCCAATGCTGCAGGCGATCTGGCTCGACGGGTCGGGCGCGTAGTAAAGGCCCAGCGGCGCCGCGGCCTCGCTGATCGCAAGATTGCGCACACCGCACTGGACGACCGCCGTGCGCGAGGTCTTGTCGATCGACACGATGCGGTTGAACTTGGCCAGCGCCAGCGTGACGCCCAGCGCGTGCGGCAGCGCGCCACCCGACAGCCCCGTGCCCGCGCCGCGCGCCACCACCGGCACACCCAGTGCATGGCACGCGCGCAGCACGCCGCTGACCTGGGCCTCAGTCTCAGGCAGCGCCACCACCAGCGGGCGCTGGCGGTAGGCGGTGAGGCCGTCGCACTCGTAGGGCACTGTGTCTTCGCCGTGCCAGAGCAGGGCGTGTGGCGGCAGCACGGCGGCCAGGGCAGCGACCACCGCGCGCTGGCGCTGCGCGCGGTCGAGGGCGTCGTGGGCGGCCAGGGGCAGGGGGGCGTTCACGGCAATGGCTTTCGGTCGGCTCGACTGTAATCCGGGCCCCGTTCTGCAGGCCGGCGCGCCGTCGGCGGACGGCTTTGCGCTGGGCGCATCAATCACCGCGGCGCTGTCACGCGTCGCGCGTAAAGACCGTCAGCACGCCGGTGTAGCCGTAGAGATGGTGGTGGCCGATCTCGCCGCCGGCGAAGAAACCCACCAGCGGCACGTCGCCGAGCGCGCGCTGCACGATTTGCAGCTCGGCCGAGCGCGCGCCGAAGTGCGGCCCGCCGCGGCCGGAGCAGCTGATATAGAGGGCGCCGGCCATGCGCGCCGCCGGGTCGGTCGCGACGGGGCCTTCGTGGCCGGGCGCCGGCTCGGCGGCCACCGGCGCCAGGGCCTCGGGCATCAACTCTTCGCGAATCTCGGTGCAAATGCGCACCAGGTCGCGGCGCGCGGCCTGCACGTCGCGCTGGCAGAACGCGAGTTGCATGCCCGGCTCGACCATTTCGGCGATCGCCACGCCCTGCCGGCCAGGGTCCAGGCCGATCAGGTGGCGCACGCGGACATCCTCACCGAAGGCGCCTGGCCGGGCCTGGCGCGACTCGGAGAGTCCCACCAGCGTGCCGCGCAGGGTGTTCATGGCCCGCTGCGGCTCGTCCAGCGAGATCCCGGTATCAAGCAGCAGGCAGGCCAGCGCCGCCTCACCATCGAGCTCAGTGACGACGTTGCGTTCGCAGGCGCTGATGCGCCGCGCCGGCCCCACCGGCTGGCAGCCCTGCGTCACGCGCGAGATGAGCGCCACCTCGCGGCTGAAGGCCACACCCGACAGGCCGCCCTGCAGCACGCCCTCGGCGATCTGGCAGGCCACCGTGCGCGACGCGCTGAGCCCACCGAACAGGTAGCCCGAGGCGGTGCGCGAACTCATCTCGCCGAGCAGGTCGGCCAGATCGGGCGTGCTGCCGTCGGCATGGATCAGCGCGGTGTGGGGCGCGAACCGGGTCAGCGGTTTGGCGCCCGAAAAGACCCGGAAGTGGTGCACCGGCAGCGCCGCCAGCATCAACACCAGCGCGGGCTCGTCGAAGTACTCGACCCCGCAGGCCGCGACGCCCACGCCGACCGTGCCGACCCAGGCCACGTTGGGCCAGCGCTGGCGCAGCGCCTCGAGCAGGGCCTGCGCGTGGGGCGCGTAGTGATCAGTGAAATAGACGAAGCCCAACGTGGGCTTGGCGGCATCAACGCCAACTTGCGCGTCTTGGCGCTGGACCTGCGCCGCGGCCAGCGCCAGTGCGCGGTCCCAGTCACGGTGGGTGGCATGGCCTGCCAGGAAGCGTTGCATGGTGCGCTCAGGGTGCGCCGATCGGCGGGGTCAGCGGCGTGCCGTCTTGCGCCGCTTGGTGCTGGCCGCGGCGCGGCCAGCAGCCTTGGTGGGCGCGGTCGTCTTCATGGCCTGCTCCGCAGCCTCGAAACTTTGCTTGACCATCGTCCCGGCGAACGACGTGGCGGCATCGCCCGCGTCGTCCCTCATGGCGCCGGCCGCGAGCTGCGTGAACTGTTTGGTGAGGGCGCCCCACCACTGCATCGGGTCGACCATGCCGGTCGGCGCGGTCGGCGCGGTCGGCGCGGTCGGCGCGGTCGTCGTGGCCACCGCGGGCTTGCCTGCGCCGCGCTTCTTGGGTGCTTGATCGGCCGGGGCGGCCGATGAACTGCGTTCCGGCAGCGTCATCGATTCGCGCAGATCGCTGATCTGCACGTTCATCGTCTTCAGCGTCGACAGCGTCATGCGCTGCACCTCGAGGGCCTGGATCGTGGCGCCGAGCATCTTCGTGTTCTGTTCGAGCCAGAACTGCACCGTGCGCAATTCATCGATGCGCTTTTCCAGTACTTCCGGGTCCAGGGTCGGCGCCACCCATTGACCGATGTTGGGCAGTGCGCTGCCAGCGTTCTTCACCAGACCCTGCAGAAAGTCGAAGCCCGGCACGAGCTTGGTGATGGCGGCGGTGCTGTCTGACATGCGGGGCTCCTCGGGTGGCTGACCGGTTGATTGTGCCCAGCGTGGTATTCACCGCAAGGCTTCGATGCCCCTGGCGGGCCCGAACCTCAATGCACTGCCTCGAGCCGCAACACACCCTCACTCTGCGTGAAGCGCATCCTGGCCAGGATGTCCATGCCCAGCAGCGGCGATTCGAGCCGTGGCAGCACCGCCACCCGCAATCGATCGACGCGCACACCTCCCTGCAAGACCACGTCGGCACGCGCCAAGGTGCCTTGGACCCTGCCGCCGGCGGTTGACGACTGCAGCGTGCCTTCGGCGACCAGCCCGGCGCGATCGGCCAGCGCTTGCGGAATCGCGGTGCCGGTGGCGCCGGTGTCGACCAGGAAGTCGACGGCAACGCCGTTGACCGTGCCCGGCCAGTGGAAGTGGCCGTCAGCCGCGCGCCGCAACTCGATCACGCCACTCTGCGCATCGACCGAGAACTGCGCGCGCTGCTGTTGCGACTGCCAGGCCTGGACGGCGACGAAGAGCGCGGCGCCCAGGAGCAGCCAGACCGTGACGAGCTTCAGCGTGCGCGGCAGTTCGCGCGGACCCTGGCTCATGGCACGGCGCTGCCAGGCTCGTCTTCAATGGTCGGGTCGACGCGATGGTTCGTCATGGTGGCCTGAGAAAGATGGACGCCCAGAGCGCGCCCTATGATGACCGCATGTTCGCACCCCTGGTCAACGACAGCTTTCTGCGCGCCTGCCGCCGTCAACCCACCGCCCACACCCCCGTCTGGTTGATGCGCCAGGCCGGCCGCTACCTGCCCGAGTACATGGCCACGCGGGCCAAGGCCGGCAGCTTCATGGGCCTGGCGACCAATGTCGACTTCGCCACTGAGGTCACGCTGCAGCCGCTCGAGCGCTTCCCGCTCGACGCGGCGATCCTGTTCTCAGACATCCTGACCGTGCCCGATGCGATGGGCCTGGGCTTGTCGTTCGCGCAGGGCGAGGGGCCGCGCTTCGAGCGCCCAGTGCGTGACGAGGCCGCGGTGGCTGCGCTCGCAGTGCCCGACATGGACAAGCTGCGCTATGTCTTCGATGCCGTGACATCGATTCGCATGGCGTTGGCCGGCCGTGTGCCCTTGATCGGTTTCTCTGGTAGCCCGTGGACGCTGGCCTGCTACATGGTCGAAGGTGCGGGCAGCGACGACTACCGGCTTGTCAAATCGATGCTCTATGCGCGGCCGGACCTGATGCACCGCATCCTGGCCGTCAATGCCGAGTC
>JANMSS010000297.1:0-8987 GCA_031389585.1 Burkholderiales bacterium
CCGTGACGTGATGCGCAAGCTCGTACGGCAACTCCGCAGCCTCCGCCACCGCGAAATCGCAGTCTTCCATGTGGTCGGTCATCGCCTGGGCTTCGGCATACCACGGGTCGCGTTCGTCTTCTTCATCGACCATCGGACACCTGCACTCACCAGTGTGAAACTTGGTTGCCCGCACTATGCCATCCTTGCGCCGACGCGAGCGGCGAATCCGACGCCTGAAGGCTCGGGTGGCCGGCGGGAAGTCAAGCAGTTGATGAGCGCCGCGCTCTCGGGCGAGACACGGCGTCGTGCTCGGCCTCGGCCACGAGTTCGGAAGCCTTCATGCCGAGGGCCCTCGCCACTTTGGTGATCGTGCCGATGGTGGGCTGGTTCTGTCCTCTCTCGATGAGCGAGATGAAGTTTCGCTGCACGTCCGCCTCCAGCCCAAGCTGTTCCTGAGTCAGGCCTGCGGCCAAGCGCACTCGGCGCAGAGCCGTGCCGAACGGCAGTTCGAAGCCTCCGGGAGATTTTCCCACCATAGGGTGAATCTCCGGGCTTGGCTAAACTGTGTCTTCCCGATATATTGGGAGTTAAGTTTCGAACCGGACCTATGTGGCCAAAGAGGGCAACGAGCCTCTGTGGAGGCATTGGACGGGCTGAGTCTGTAGCGACTTAGGTGTCGCGTACGTTGGCCAGCATGGGGCCCAAGAAGTTCTGCCGGGAGGAAGTAATGCGAGTCGTTGGATGCTTGAGTGCGCTTGCGCTCTGTCTTTCGTTGGTGTCCTGCGGCGGCGGCGGAGGTGGTGGGGGAACCACGCCAGACATCCCTGCCAACGCTGCGCCGGTTGCCAATGCTGGCACTGCGCAGAACGTGGTTGCTGGCGCCATCGTTACTCTGAATGGCAGCGGCAGTTCTGACGCCAACGGAGACCCGCTGACCTACTCGTGGAGCCTGACGAGCCGACCTGCCGGCAGTACCGCAACGCTCGCGGGCGCGACAACAGCGGCGGCGACATTCGGGGCCGATGCGGCAGGAACTTACGTTGCCAGCCTCGTGGTCAACGACGGCACGGTGAACAGCACGGCCGTGACGGTCACGGTGACTGCCACAACGCCGCTTCCCGCTGGGATCAACTACTACCTGTACGGCGGGGTTGCTAACTCGGTGTACCTCGGATGCCTAAACTGCAATCAGTTCAACGCTGAGTCAGTCTGCAACCAGTTCGGTACTTTCGGCAGTGCTTTCGCTGCGCTCAGCATCTGGAATCAGTTTGGCACTTACGGGAGCGCATTTTCTAGTTTCAGTCCGTGGAATCAGTTTTCCTCAAGCGGTCCCATCATTGTTGGGTCAGACTCGCTCTCCTATGGGTACTTTACTGTGAATGCCTTCCGGATCAATCGAACCACTATCCCTGGGTTCGTCAACGTGCTCAACTTTTTCAGCAGTACAAGTAATCTCGCTTCGACCCGGGTTTACGCCTGCGGAAATTGACTTGGCGCAGCCGGCGGCCTCGTGCGCGCGGGACGTGCCTTCTCCACGAGGCTATGCGGAGAAAGCTAGCGTTCATGCGGGTTGCTGAGGTTTTGCAGGGCCGACTGGTTAACGCACGCAACTTCACCAGGTGCCAGCCCGTCCAGGCGTCGCGGGATGAGACGGTCTTGCCTTCAGGACTGGGTGCGCCGGTCGATTCGTCCCACGGCCGCGCGGTGCGGAACGCTCACCGACCAGTCACGAAGCAAGACGATCCATCGCATGTCTCTGCTCACGCAGAAGCCGCCTGAGCTGCAAAAGCTCATTGCGTTCCTTCAGCCAGACGCCACCCTTGTCGGCGTTCATCAATGTCGAGATCATCGGCGTTGAACAGGCCGCTTTGGTAGGTGACGATCACGCTGACGTTGGCCATACCCCCGGCGGTGGCGAGGCTGCTGGTCCGCTTGCGACGTTCGGCCTTCGATCTCCCGCGCGCCCGATCCGGATCGCCGGGCACCTTCTTTTCGGACGTCATGACAACCCCTTGCGCAGCCCGAAGGCCACGCACCGCTGCAAGATAGCTTGCACCGGTTCAAGCCGACGATCCGGCTGCGTTCGTGGTGTCGCTGAACCTGCACCGCAGGCACCTGAGCGAGTCGCAGCGGGCGATGGTGGCGGCGAAGCTGGCGAACCTCGACAACGGCCAGCGAGCTTCGCCAATTGGCGAAGGTGCGGTGACACAGCAGAGTGCGGCCGACATGCTCAACGTTGGCAAACGCACTGTTGAACGTGCCCGCGAAGTCATCGAAGGCGGCGCCCCCGAACTGGTGGCCGCCGTCGAATCCGGCGCCGTCAGCGTCAGTGCCGCTGCCGATGTGGCTTCGCTATCCAAGCCAGAGCAGGCCGAAATCGTTGCCCGCGGTGAGCGTGAGATTTTGCAAGCCGCCAAGCAGATTCGATCAGCCAAGGCTGAGGAACGGCAAATAGAGCTGCGCCGCATGAGAGACGCGCGGCCGGCATTACCTGACGGCCGGCCCGCTGTGTTGAGACGGTGGCATACCCTTTTCTGGGGCCTGACTGCCGACACCATGTCCTGATCGTCCTGCATGTCCTGCTGCGCCGCTCGATCCTGCTGGCCTGGGGGCAGTCGCCGCCGGTTGACCAGGACTTGCAGGACTTGCGGGACATGGCTCTGCCGCTTGCGGCTTGGAAAATACGTGCCAACGGATCACGCCGCCGGTCTTGGGCAGGCTCTTGCACTCGAACCCGATCAGCCGCAGCGCGGGCGCCAGCCGCCGCAGCGCATCGCCCAGCCCCTTCGCGGATCGCGGCCAGGATTCACCGTGCGGTCGGTATCGGTCCAGGCGGTCGAGTAGTTCGGACAGCGTGCCGTTGAAGCCGCTGGTCATGACCGCCAGGTAGGCGGCCAGCGCCGCGCCCACGGGTGACGCATCTATCGTGCGCAGAACGTCGTCCTTGCGCATGGCGTTGTACCGGCTCAGGAATGCGCCGGCCAGCTCGCCGTGAACCCTGAATACCGCTTCGCCCAACGTGGATCGCTCGTACTACGGCAAGCTTGAACGTGGCGAGCGGCAACCATCGCTGGCCCTCATGCTCAGGATTGCGCGCGGCCTGGGTGTGCCGTGTGCTGATCTGGTCCGCCTCGTCGAATGTGCGCTCGTGGCCGGCGCGAAGCCGCGACGCCCGCGTCACGGTGAATAGGGGCGCCACGGGGAGCGTGCACACCGAAGCGCTGAAACCATGCGACTGTCGTTCTACGCTACTCAAACTGACCTAACCGCGCATTCAGCATCCCAATGCGCCACGCGATCCCCGCCAGCGCCCCGTCCATCGCACGGTTGTGCTCGGCGCGCAACCGCCAGTAGGTGCGCCAGTGCATGCCCTTGGGCTTGCCGCCATCGCCATTCAGGATGCCAGGCTCCCAGCCCAGCCGGTCGCGCAGCTTGTCGGCCCGCCGCGTCGCCCGGTCGTCGTCGGCTTCGCGCTGGCTTCGGTAGGCCAGGCGGTTGCACTGCCGACAGGCGAACACCCGGCCGCCATGCAGCACCGCGACGCGCCGGCCGCAGCCGACAGCCGGGCACCGCCACCACACGCGCTGCCCTCTGAAGCCGCAGCTTGTCCAGTCAAGCCGCACCGCGTAGTTCATCGGCTCCCACTCGCCGCCGTTGTGGTGGCGGTTCTGGTTGCGGTAGTTCAGCACCACGCGGTCGGTTTCGACGCGCAGGCCGATGGTCGCCGTAACTTCGCCATTGCACGTCCACTGCCAGTTGAACCACCGGCCCGGCGTCAGCAGCCCGGCCCGGTTGATCTTGCGCACGTCGAGCGGGTGCATGTCATCGGTGCAGCGCCCGCCGCCGTGCCTTCCACTGCCGAAGCCCCCCATACTCTGCGCCCTCCGAGGATTTACCGAAATCATCCGGCAAGTTGAACATGTCCTGTTCGCCGTTTCCGGCCTGTTCTCAGGTTCGAATCTCATGCGCGGGCAACGCGTTGCACGCCGGCCGACACGTCAACAGCTACCCCTTCTGCCCGCTTCCGGTAACGCCATTTCCGGACAGGGCTTCGTCACCCTTCCGAATAAGTTCATCGATGACGCCAGCAAGGCAATTGTCCAGGCCGGCGGCCAAGTGCTTCTCGATGATCGGCATCACGTTGCGAGAGGGCACGTAGTCGATGCGGCGGTGCTTGGCCCGATACCGCGCCATGCGAGCCCTGTTTCCTGATTCCGGTCTATTCATGTTCAGCCCTTTGCTCGGCCGTGCCGCAGCCATCACGGCTGTTTGCGTGAACGGCAGTTGCCGCCCGATGCGCTGCGTGCAGCCTCGACGGCTGCCGAGAGGGCCGTCAGTTCATCGATCGTCATCAAGTCCATCCACTCCGTCAATTCACTGATCTTCCGCTCCTCCGGCAGCCCGGCCACCTTAGCGAATGCGTAGTGCATGAACTCTTGCGAAGCCATGCCCTTGGGCCGATGCTTTGCCGGGGATGCAGCCTTCTCCAAGTCGGCGATGCGCCGGTCAAGGTTCGGTGTCATGCGATTTCTCCCTGCGTGCCTCGCGCAACCGCTCAACGATCTCCGTGCAAGACATGTCGCGGGGGAAACCCAGAGAGTCCAGCAGTTCGTCGTCGGTCATTTCATAGACGGTGTTGGTGCGCGGGCGCACCTCCAGCGCGTCAAGCCTTGCTTTGAGCGTTGCCATGCCGCGCCTCCAATGCCGCCACTCGGGCGGCGAGTTCATCGGTCTCGATCAGTCTGGCCAACGTCCCGAGCGAGGCCAGCAGCGCGGCCCCTTGCCCAGGGGCAAGTTCGCCGGCAGCGACGGCGGCCACCACGGCGCCGCCCTGTGCGGCCAGCGTGCCACCTTCCAAGGCGATGCCGACAGTTTCCTCGATGGGCTTGAGCGCCGGCAACACACGATCAAGCAGCAGCCGGGCCGCGCCAATATCGCCAGCCTTGGCCGACGTGGCCAAGGATCGGATGATCGCCGGCACGTCCTTCGCGATGGCCGCTCGCAGCTTGCCGATCTGGCCCGTGCCCGACTTGCGGCCGGCTGGATTGCCACTCGTTCCCTTCGTCCACTTGCCGCCTGGCATCTTTTGCCCCTCCTGCTCCTTTCCTGCTCTTGCAGGATCATCGATCCTTGCACCGCGCCCGCTGTGCCATCGCGTCAACTCGCGTTGCCTTGCCGTCATCTCGCTGGCTGAAAGCCTGGGCACGTTTGCAGCATCGCCGCCAGCTCACTGCCCAACTCGGCGGAATCCAGGCCCGCAGCCCGATGATCGCCGCAGCGGCCGGGCCGGTAGTGCCGGCAGTCTGTGCAGCTAACCCGCGGGTCGGCTTCGCGGTCGCGCTTCACCAGGCGGTCGGCCAGCTTCTCCGCTTCGCGTTCGGCCCATCCCCATCGCAGCAGCCGGGCGCGCCGGTCGAGGAACCGGGCAATGTCGGCATCAGTCCAAGCCACGGCATCGAGTGCAGCGCAGTCAGCCGGCGCACCGCTTGCGTGCAACAACGCCGCTTGAGCGGTTGTTGCGTGCACAACCGCCGGCCGTTGCGCGTTTGTTGCATCGCCTGTTGCGCCCGGCTCTCTCTGTACGTTCGTGTCTCGTTGCGCGTTTGTTGCGTAGCCGGGATGCGTCGGTGGGGGGGGTTGTTGCGTGTTGCACGCACTAGGGGACGCACCGCGCAACAACTGCAATGTGGGCGTGGTTTCGTCCGCCGCAGGCGCCTTGTGTCGGCCTTGCATCGCAGCTAGGTAGCGGTCTCGAAGGCCCATCAGTCAGCGCCCCTTTTTGTGCCGGCGGCCTTGGCGCCGTTCTTGCCGTTGGTCGCCAACTTGCCCGCCTTCTTCAGCGCCCGCCATGCGGTGCTGCGATTGATGCCGAGTTCCTCGGCGATCATTGTTGGCGACATTCCTTCGTCGGCCAGATCGCCCACACGCTCCGCTGTTGACGTTTCGGCCAGCCTCCATGCCCATGAGGCCACGCCGTCATCAATGCTGAGGGTCAGGTCAAGGTCGGCAGCGTCGTCGCCGTACAGGTGTCGCCCCTTTGTGATCGTCCAGGTGAAGGCTGCCCCGGTCTTGGGGTCGTAGTCGCCCGAGCGTCTGAGTCTGACCACCAGGTCTAGAGGGTCTTCTTTCTTGCTGTTGCCGCGCTGCTCGCCGTTCTTGCCGGCGTGGTGTACGAGAAGCACCGCGATACCGCGCCTGCGCAGCGTCATCAACCAGTCGGCCATCGGTGTCCACGACTCGCTCTCGTTCTCCTTGCCGGTCCTGCACCATGCCGACAAGTTGTCGATGATGATGACGCGCGTGTTCTCGTCGATCAGTGGTTCAACCATCTCCTGCCCGTCAAACGTAGAGAGGTCAGGCAACGATTGACCCTCAGGCAGCAGGTCGGGCGTGAACAACCGGAGGTTCTGCGCTAAGTCATCGCCAGCGTGCTTGGGGATGAACGACGCGACGCGCGACTGCATCACCGCGCCACTCATCTCGCCATCGAGGTACAGCACGCCCACTGGCACCGCCGCCTGCCATTGCAGGAATGCACCACCGAATGCAAGCGCCGCGCCGATCGACAACATGATCTGAGTCTTGCCGACGCCGCGCGCAGCGAACCACATTGCCAGATCTCCAGCATGAATCAGCGGCCCAAGTAGTTGCTTGCGCTCTGGGAATTGGTGCGTAGCCAACTGCATGACGTTCAACGCTCGCAGCGGTTGCGGTGCGTTGATCGGTGCGGTGCCGCTGCGCGTCATCGCTGCGTCAAGGCGCGCGGTGTTCGCCACGATGAGGTCAAATTCGCGGGCGGCCGTCATTTGGTGGCCTCGTCAACGATGAAGCCAATGCGGCCCACGGATTGCCAGAGCCGCAGCATGTCGGCCTCACTCGGCGCGATGCCGCGGCGTAGGTCGGAAACGATGACGCTGAAGACCACCAGCTCGAACGCGATCACCGTCATGCAATCGCGCATTGGCAGGCCGCCGGGTTTCACCGATCCTCGGTGCGGTTTGCCGTCGTCAACATAGGCGCCGAGCGTTCGCGCGGCTTCGACGAACTCAAGCCCGTGGCGACGCATCGAATAGGCCAGCACATCGCCGCCCTTCTCGCCGCAGGCCATGCATACCCAGCCGCCGGTCTCGGTGTTGACGCGCATGGAGTCGCTGCCATCGTGGAACTCGCAGCGGGTTGTCTTCCATTTGCCCGGGCCACGCAGGGCCAAGCCCTCGGCCTCGAAGTAACTGATCGGGTCGGGCAGTCGATCGCGGATAAATTCACCCATGAGGCACTCCCGCGCGTTCTGCGAAGGCGCGCACAGCCGGCATGTCTGGCAACGTGCGGCTCACGGACCACTTGTGAACCATGTACGCGGTGCCGCCCTCGCCATCGCTCACGATGTCCAGCGCGAACCCGCGCAGGGCCAGCATCGCGCGCAGCGTGGTGAATGCCTTGTCGGCTTCCCCTACGGCCGCGCTTGCGGCAGAACTGGCATCGTCTGTTCTTCCTTGCTCTTCGATCCGGCCCGCGCTTGCAACGTGGGTCTCACTTGTGGTCCGATCAGGCTCGGCCAGGCCCAGCGCACTGGCACCGATGTTGGACGGGTTGAGCATCGCGTCATGCCCCCGCCAAATCGGTCGCAGCGGTCTTGCGCTGTTCGTGCAGCCGTTGAACCAACTTACGGATGTCGGCGTCGCTGGCGCCCGCGACGCGAGCCGCGATGATTGCCTCAGCCTCGTGCTCGGGCCATCCAGCAGCGCGAACACCGATCTTTACTGGCCTAGTGAACAGGCCTTCGGCGATCTTGTCGTAGTGAGGCGACCTCGTGTCGCCGGTCTTGTCGAGTATCTTGTCGAGTCGAAGGATTCGCATGTTCACGCCTTGTCCCATCAATGCCCCGGCTTGCCCACGGCGTCCGGTATGGGAGTGAACATAAGGGCGGCCCGTAGCCATGACGGGGAAAATAATGCACGCAATTGACAGGGTTTCGGCTACGCGCCAACTGTGCGCTTTTTGCCCCGTCCGTAGGCGGCCCGACATCGGGCGTAGTAGTTGCTTTCAAGCCCTGACAGTCGCGCACCCGTGCTGCGGCCAATTTCCTCGAAGAGCGACAACAGCGCCGCCTTGATAGTGCTCGACTTGCGTTGTGCGCGAAGCTCCTCACGCCGATCTTCGACCTCGCCGTACACGGCGTCGTCGAAGTTCTTGCCGCGCTTCGCAGGTCTCCCGCCCTTGCTTTTCGGCCTGACGGAGGCGATCAGGCCAGTGGCTTGCGTTGGTTGCGGCAATGGCGCCGGCTTGGGTGGTCGGCCGGGCCCTATAGCGTCTGCCGCGTTCTGGCAAGCGGCATCAAGTTGGCGGTGTTTGCCAACGGTCAGCACAAGCGCCTCAAGGAGCCTCACATGGCACTGAACATGATTGAGGACCAGTCGCGCGAGGCCGCTCGCGCTCGTGTTGCTCTCGGGCTGCTTCGGAAAGTCCTTGATCGACGATTCGATGATGTCGATCAGTTCTCGTGCAACGGCTCGGTGTGTCTTCGCCTTGTACTCCGCAGCCATTCTTTGCAACGGCAGGCTGCCGTTCACCTTGCGTCGCATGTGCTACTGCCTCGCCATCAACAATGCGTTGCAGCGCGTGTGCCCGTCATGCACGCTTGGCCAGAATCGGGATGACTTGCGCTCCACCGCTGCGAAGTACAGCCAAGTGCGCGCCGGCCCTGTCCCACGCTGCGATGATTTCACCGGTGTAGTCGTGACCGTCATAGACGCGGCGCATCGTCTCCGTCTCCTGGTGGTTCATGCACAGTTCGGCGACGTGCGGCAGCACGCCCAGGCGCGATAGCATCGTGCGGAACGTGCGGCGCAGGTCGTGCGGACGCAGCCGCTTGCCACCCTTGTCGGCCACGCGCTCGGCGAGGCGCGCCAGGGACCGTGCGACTGCCATCTTGTCCATCGCGCCGCCATTGGCGCCGGGAAACACGAGATCGCTTGTGTCCGACTTGTGATCGAGCGCGCGGCGCA